>NZ_CP022957.1:2251250-2575625 GCF_002269385.1 Maribacter cobaltidurans | reverse complement strand
ATGAAAATCTGATTAATGAATACAATAAAAACCAAGAGGCTTATCAAAAAGGGCTAAATAAAATAATTGCTACCCAAATCTCGAATTCCAGTCTACCTTTTTTAGGTTTAAGAAGACTTATCTTTTTTTTGGGAATATTATTTATAGCCATCATTTTCTTAAACTATAGGGTGTTCATACGCCCCGTAATAAAAAATGTTCGAATTCTTAGTGAGGAAAAGGAACAACAGTCGGCACGTATAAGTTCAATTTTGGAAAACACCAAGAATGCAATTTGGTCTGTAGATTTAGAACTAAAGCTGGTAACCTTCAATTCGGTCTTCGCTCAGGTTGTGACCAAGCATAGCGGAGAGGAGCCAATAATCGATAGAAAGGTACTGGGTTTGACTCCGTTTGATTGTGAGCCATTCTATAAAAAAGCATTTGAAGGTGAAATTTTCAGTACAGACTTTAAATTGGAGTGTGAGGGAAAGACAACATATCATGAGCTTTCTTTTCATCCCATTTATGATAGAAATAGGCTGGTAATCGGATGCAGTGTTTATCAAATGGAGGTTACTCAGCGAGTCGAAGCTCTTCAAGAATTAACTTTAAGCGAATTTTATTTAAAAGAGGCCCAGGAAATTTCAAATATGGGAAATTGGAATTGGAATATTGTAAATGGCAAAGTAGAATGGTCCGAACAATTTTTTAGACTTTGTGGTAAAAACCCTTTAACCTACGAACCTGACTTTGAAGATTTCTTCTCAATGATTCATCCTGACGATCGAGAATCCGTAAGGGAAACTCTCCAAGGAGATTTAGAAAGTAAAAGGCTGCATAATGCGACATATAGAATTGTAAGGAATGATGGGGAGGTACGCTATTTGTACACACGGGGAAAATTTTTTTATGATGAAAATGGTAAGCCTCATAGAATGGCCGGAACCACACAGGATATTACCGCAATGGAAATGGCTAAAACTAAAATCTTAAAGCAAAATTACGAACTTCAAAATTTCGTTTACGTTGTTTCGCATATGCTAAGGGCACCCGTTTCAACACTCAAAGCTCTTACGGGACTATATAATTCTTCAGAGAATGATTATTTGAGCAATGAGGAATTGGTGAGATTGATAGACAAGACGGTTTTCACACTTGATGATACTTTAATAGATTTGAATGAAACCTTATCACTTAAACACGTTTCGAAAGAACAATTTGAAGAAGTTGATCTGCATGAAATCATGAATAATATCGAATTGCTTTTGGCCAACGACATTGAGAGTAGTAAGGTTCAAATAAGCAGGGATTTTTCCGAAGTTCAAAAAATATTGGGGATTAAGCCATATTTAACGAATATTTTTTTCAACCTGATACAGAACGCTATCCATTATAAGTCTATGCATAGGATACTCCAAGTGAGGGTCATTTCAAATTGTTCACCAAATGGTGTTGTGTCGATTTCAGTATCCGATAATGGTATTGGAATGTCACTCAACGATTCAAAAAGAAAGAAAATATTCGATATGTATGGAAGGCTTAGTGGCTCAAGTAAGGGTAAAGGAATGGGACTTTACCTTGTAAAAACTCAAGTGGAGGCTATGGAAGGTTATATTGAGGTTGAGTCCAATCCTAATTCCGGTTCTGTTTTCACCGTCGTTATGAATGAAAATGAAAGAGTTAATTGGATGAGCCAGGTAAACTGAGCCACCCGCGCATGACGAAAGCGGCTTTTTATACAGATTGAAACTACCAGCCAATGTTCAAAATATTCATTCTAATGATTTACAACCTGAGGTGAACAAAATTTAGAATACAGTAAAAGTTTAGCATATTTACGGGACCAGTGATATAAATTGATTTGTTTTTAATAAGTTTGCGTGGATATGAAATCAAATCGTCTCAAAAATAGCATTTCCTTTATCTTTCTTGCCCTTTTCATGGCAACGAAGCTTATTGGCCTTCATGTGCTTACACATGACGATCCAGATTGCCTAGATTCTTGCGCCATATGTCACAACATTGCCGCTGACAGTCATACACCCGCAGTATTGGAAGATTCAGGGGAACCATTGTCCCCCGCCATCGAATTCGTACCTCAAAACGAAGTTGCAATTGGCTACGATTTCCAAGTTTCTACGACCACTTGCCCAAGCCTTCTTTTCTCAAGGCCCCCTCCTTCAATTTAATTACTCCTTACATTTTAGTTTGGCAAACCTTTAATCCGTAGGATTAAAATGTTATTCCCTTGTCTATTGACCCTTGTATTAGGGTGCATTCATTGGGTTTATAGAGATACTGCAAATTTCTTCGCCAAAGCAAATGTCGGGATCTGGCCTGAACGCTCCTTTCTTCAGGAGCAATATGAGAATTACATAGTATTTCAAAATGATAAAGAAATTGCTCGTTGCATGGCTGTTCATCAGTCTATGTACACAGGCATCCGGACAAGAAACCTATAAAATCCATGGACTTGTGATAGATGCAGCCAACATGTCTCCTATAGAAGGTGCCAATATTATTGGTAATCCTTTCTTTGCCATTTCAAGTGAAAACGGCAAATTCACCATAGAAAATATCCCACAAGGCAACTATGATTTTAAGGTAAGTCATGTGGCGTACACCTCCCAGACCGTTACCGTTGAAGTATTCAAAAATTTGGATGGTGTGGTCATTCAACTTCAACCCACTGTTACCAATCTTGATGAGGTGGAACTGTTGGGTAAGTCCGAAAAAAGAAAAGCACAGGAACTATCCACTATAACCGTAGGGGTTACTAAAGAGTTTTTGGAAAGCAATAGAGAAAACAGCCTAATGCAGACCTTGCGGAAAATTCCCGGGGTGAGCACCCTGACCATTGGTTCCGGTCAATCCAAGCCCGTTATTCGGGGACTTGGTTTTAATAGGGTCAGTGTTGTGCAAAATGGTATTAAACACGAAGCACAGCAATGGGGCAACGACCATGGTCTGGAAATTGATCAATATGGAATTGAAGATATCCAAATCATAAAAGGCCCGGCGTCTCTATTGTACGGTTCCGATGCCATAGCAGGTGTAGTGGACATCCAACCTCCAAAAATCCCCGAACCCAATGCTTTTGGTGGGGAGGTAAATTTATTGGGAGAAACCAATAATGATTTATTGGGTCTTTCAGCTGGAATCCAAGGAAGATTACAAAATTGGTTTTATCGTGGTCGTTTGACCTATAGGGATTATGGTGATTACAAAGTACCAACAGACCAAATCAATTATGAAAGCTACATTTTTGAGCTTCATGAAAATCATCTCAGAAACACAGCGGGTTCCGAGGCAAATGCAGGCTTTAGTATTGGGTATGTAAAAGACCATGTCAAATCAGAAACATTTATCAGTAATGTAAATGCGAAGAATGGCTTTTTTGCCAATGCCCATGGATTGGAGGTGCGGACCTCAACCATTGACTATGACAGCTCTGACAGGGACGTTGATTTACCTTATCACAAAGTCAATCACTTTAAGGCCACCAATAATACCACATTTTATATAGGTAATCATACCTTGGATTTTGATTTGGGCTACCAGAACAACCAAAGGGAAGAACGTTCAGAACCCGTGCCCCATGGCTATATGCCCACCCCCCCCAACAGCAGGGAGCGGATTTTTACCAAAAACACCTACTCCCTCAATGCAAAGGATACCTATTCTCCCCATGAAAAACATGACTTGTCTTTTGGTATAAACACCGAATTACAGAACAACAATATCGGCGGATGGGGTTTCCTTATTCCAGAATACAATAGGTATTCTGCCGGTGCTTTTGTATACGACCATTTTAAAATTCAGGAAAACCTACATCTTCAATCAGGAATTCGTTACGATGTGGGCCTTATGCGAACCAAGGCATACTTTGATTGGTTCCGGTCTCCAGTCAACAATAGGGATGGCACCACTTCTTACGTATACCTGCAACGCGCACAGGATAGGGACATTTACTTTGGAAACTTTAGTGGTTCCATAGGGATGAGCTACCTCACCAAAAACACCACTTGCAAAATAAACCTTGGAAAAAGTTTTAGGATGCCATTGGCCAATGAGCTGGCCTCGGATGGGGTAAACTACCACATGTACCGCTTTGAAAGAGGCAATTTGGACCTAGATGCAGAACAATCCTATCAATTGGATCTGGATATTGACTACACCACCGAACGGTTCAATGCAGGTATTAGCCCTTTTTTGAATTACTTCGGGAATTTTATCTACCTGAACCCTACTGCCAACTACTACGAAACCTTACAAATATACGAGTACACCCAAAGCGAAGTCCTCAGATATGGTGGTGAGGTATGGGCCGGTATGGATATTACGACCGCCCTAAGATTGGATGCTTCGGTAGAATATATTTATGCCAGACAGACCAGTGGCCCCAAAAAGGACTTTACCATTCCGTTCACCCCGCCCTTGTCCACCTTATTTTCAGCGAGCTACCGTTTCAAGGATTTTCTCTTTTTCCAAGCACCACTGATCATGGTTGACTTTAGGGTTACCGCTGCCCAAAACAATATTGTTCCCCCAGAGGTAAAAACGGAAGGCTACCAAGCCCTCAATCTATCAGCAAATACCAAAATACAACTCTTTGAACAAGGGAGTCCGGCGCAGTTACGTATCAAATTGAACAATGTGCTCAACACGAAATTTTATGATCACACCAGTTTTTATAGGCTTATCGATGTTCCAGAACCTGGCAGGAACCTATCGGTCTCCTTAACGATACCTTTTTAATCACTTTTATTAACCCTTAAACATTAAATTTTTATGAAAATTAATCTCAAACACTTAGCACTTTTTGTACTTGCAGGCATCACATTGAATTCCTGTAGCGACGACGACAATGATCTCGTTTTTGAAGACGCCCCTGTAATCTCCAACTTTGAACTTGGCATGGGAAGTACCCACGGCGATGGGCATGTAGCCTATGCCGGATCCGATATTCACTTGGAAGCCGATATTATTGCCGAAGCAGGGGTACAAAGCATCACAGTGGACATTCACGCCCATGACCTTGACGTAGGTGATGGTGAAGAAGAATGGGATTTTGCGCAAATCTGGGACGATATGGAGTACCAGAGCATCAATCCTACATTCCACGAGCATATTGATGTGCCCTCCAATGTACCTGCCGGCGAATATCACGTTATCCTAACCGTTACCGATGAAAACGGCAACAGCACCGAAGTCGTGGGGCATATTGATATAATGAAACCCATTATGGTAAGTAATCTTTCTATCGATGAAAGCGTAATGCGAGGTGATGATTTCCATGTGGAATTCATGATTGAAGCCGTTCACGGCATACACCACGTTATCGTTGACGTACACGCTCACGGTCTAGCCGTTGGCGAGGGTGAGGTAGAGTGGGATTTTGATGAGGAATTTGAAGATGGCCTGCACGAAGAGACCGAAGCAGAATTTCATGAACACATTGATGTTCCAGCTACCGCTCCTGTGGGAGAATACCACATGTTGATTACTGTTGAGGATGAAGAAGGCAATACCCATGTTATTGACCGACACATTGATGTAACTGCATCATAAATTCACAACAAACCAGTGCCGACCACAACTGAAGGCACTGGTTTTCTATTAAAAAATACAGACTATGAAAATTATAAAATATACAAGCTTGCTTCTGGCAATCTTACTAATTACTTCCTGTTCTTCAGACGATGGCAATGTCAAGGACGAAGAAAAACCAACCATTACCATAAGCTATAGTGGCGGTTTCCCACAAGCTTGTGAAAGCTTGAAGCGCGGGGAGACTTATGTGTTCAAGGCCCTAGTTAGTGACAATAGTACGCTTGCCTCCTACAGCCTTGACCTGCACCACAATTTTGACCATCATACCCACGACGACCAGGAGGCAATCTGCGATCTAGAACCTGTTAAGGCAGCAGTGAACCCCTTTATTTATATGGAAAACTTCCGCATAGATGGAAATCGAAAAGAGTATGAGATTAATATCGAAGTTACCATTCCACAGGACATTGATGCCGGTGATTACCACTGTGCCTACTCCGTGACCGATGAGACTGGATGGCAAAGCAGAACCTCTATTGACATTAAAATAATCGAATAGCAAAACTTAAAACAAATTATGAAGACAAATTTTAAATTTTTATCACTGCTCTTTGTGGCCCTTTTCACCATTACCGCCTGTACCAACGATGATAATGACGACGAGGAAGAAGTAATTCTTGTAGAACCTACCCTGGAAGATGTTGAAGTAGGGCTCAACAACAACGAGATCGGGGTTATGGGCAGGGATTTACATTTCAACGCCAGTGTACTGGCCGGAGATAAGATTGATATGGTAAGTATCAAAATTCAACCAAAATCTGGTGAGACCTACGTATCCGACTGGTCTTATGAACGAAAATGGGATGAATATAAAGGTATCAAGAATGCCACTGTACACAAACACTTCGATATACCAGAAAATGCTGTTGAAGGCATCTATGATTTCATAATCATTGTAGAAGATGAAAATGGCACAACGCTGGAAGAAGTAAGAACTATTACCATCTATCTGGCAGAAAACCTACCAGTTGACCCTCAAGTTGGGACTATTATTGTAGGAAACTTAGAAACTGATAGATATGCACACATAAGTTATTTTGGTGAAGTCCAGAATGGTACTGATGGACTGCTTATTATGAACGAAACTGCTGTAGCCCAAGGTAGCATAACCGGAGTAAAAGGTGATGGAAAATTGTATGTGGTGCTCATCAATAAAAAGCACAACCACAAGCCAGAGAGCATTGATGCCATAGATTATTCAAAAACTATTGTATGGAATATTGCTGAACATATTGATAAGGCTACAACGGGAAATTTTAGCAATACGTTCAGTGATTTTACGGCAACTCCTTTTGTTATTATATACCCAGAGTTTACCATTGGCGCAGCGTACGACAATAATCTTCCCAAACCCAATCCCATTGACGGGTTAAAGGCATGGGAAGCCGGGGATTATTATTTGGGTTTTCTTTATGAAAATACCACCTATAAAATGGGTCTTTTTAAGTACATCGAAGTGTCGTTGGTATTGCAATAGAAAGACGGAGATTGTACTTAGCTGAAAAAACAGCTACATTTATGTAAAGAAACACATTAAAATTGTTTTCAATAGTTGTTTTTTGCTTTACGTGTTCTTAACGGGGTTTTTCTCAGGATTTTAAGTAGTAAAACAATGATTTTTAAATAAATAGAAATTGGTCGAGGATATTGTCATCCCGACCAAATGGAAAATGGTTTACTTGCGTAAATCATTTTTTGTATTCAAAAAAATGAACGAGTTCAATTGCACGTATTTCTTGAATACAAAAAATAGGGAGGCGACAAGCCTCCATTTTCCATTTGCAACAATGGGTTTTAGGATTATCTAAATCCGCTAATGCTGACAATTTAGACCTTTCGCATTTAGCCTTACTTCTTTACACCTAAATGATTTCTGATAACGCACAAATATTTATGGTTTAATTCCTTTGAACCAATTTCGGTTTCTTACTTTTAACAGTAATTACTCACTTAAATACCCTCTGTTTTGAAAAAGGAAACAGTGAAAAAGAAACTAAACCAATTGGAAGCCACGGCCATTTGTGGTAACGATATTAGTTCCTCCTGTCTTTATGTCTCCGCATTGGCCATCGTATATGCCGGACAATTTGCTTGGGTTTCATTGCTCCTGGTAGCTACCGTTCTTTTCTTATTTAGAAAAATTTACGGCGAGGTAGTTGGGGCCTTACCTTTAAATGGAGGTGCCTATAACGCATTGTTAAATACGACAAAAAAGTCTACGGCTTCCCTGGCCGCCGCGTTGACGGTACTTTCCTATATGGCAACGGCCGTAATTTCAGGAAGTGAAGCCGTAAAATACGCCCACAGTATTTGGGAATTTATTCCTATTGTACCTACCACCATCGGCTTATTATTGATATTTATGGGGTTGGTAATTTTGGGTATAGGTGAGTCTTCTAAAGTGGCCATAGCCATTTTTGTCTTTCATCTCTTTTCTTTGACGACCCTTTGCGGTTTCAGTTTATTCTTCTTTTTTAATAATGGGTTTAGTGTTCTGTTGGATAACTTCAATACGCCCATAAAGGGAGGGGTAGTTACCGCATTGTTTCTTGGGTTTTCGGCGGCCATGTTGGGTATCAGCGGGTTCGAGAGTTCCGCCAATTATGTAGAGGAACAAAAAAAAGGAGTATTCCCAAAGACTTTGAGGAATATGTGGATTGTAGTGACCATATTCAATCCTCTGATAGCATTTTTAGCTTTGGCCATTATCCCAATGAATCAAGTAGTGGAGAATCAAGATTCATTACTTTCCTTGATGGGAGGCCTGTCTGGCGGTAATTGGCTTTCTTACTTAGTTGGAATTGATGCATCCTTGGTATTAAGCGGAGCTGTACTAACTTCTTTTGTTGGTGTTGGCGGACTCATGGAAAGAATGGCCTTGGACAGAATCCTTCCAAAACCGCTTTTAAGAAAGAACAGAAGGGGAAGTTCCTATCTCATATTTATTCTTTTCTTTTTACTGTGCACTTCAATTCTTTTTGTAACTCAAGGGGATTTGGCAAAATTGGCGGGCGTTTACACAATCGCCTTTTTGGCAGTAATGACTTTATTTGGGGTTGGAAATATGCTTTTAAAAATAAATAGAAGTAGGCTCCCAAGACCTGAAAAGGCAAGTTGGCCGGCATTATTGGTCGCAATCATGGCAACTATCGCGGCTATTATAGGTAATATCATTCTAAATCCGGGCTATCTAGTAATTTTCATGGAATATCTCTTTCCTACGTTATTGGTCGTTTTTTTTATGTTAAAGCGAACCTTTGTTTTAAAGGCGTTTCTGCAAGTAATAGGTTATCTTTTTCCTAAAAGTGGGTTTTTAGGCGGAACCCAAAAGAAAATACAACTTATGATCCACAAAATAAATGCACAACAATTCGTCTATTTTACCAATCACGATGATGTGGCCACCTTAAATAAAATAATGCTTTACATTAAGGCAAATGAGGCAACTAGAAAACTGAAGATTGTTTCCGTGTTGGATAAAGGGGTTCAGGGGGTCAAAAACTTAATGACGGATATACAAGTGTTGAATAGGGCTTATCCATCTATCGACATTGATTTTGTTGAGGTTGAAGGCGTATTTGGACCTGAAAAAATAAAGGAACTTTCTAAGAAATGGAACATTCCCACTAATTTTATGTTCATTGGTTCACCAGGTGATAAGTTTCCGTATCGTCTGGAAGAATTGGGAGAGGTGCGTCTTATCATTTAACACAAACCTGACGTCTTAATGAAGTGATTTATGGTTGGTGGACAATATGGGAATGCTTATCTGTGATTCCATGGTTTTAATTAGGTCCTTATGGAATATTTAAAAAAAAATGTGCGTTCGTCATGTTCCAATAGGCAATCAAATTAGGTTTTTCATCGCCTATGGACATGCGTAGACATTGGACAATGGTTTTGGCCGCTATAGAGTGAAAGGAAATAGTATCATCTTGGACTTTTTCTAGTAGCATTTCTTTGAACCATTCAAGTTGTTCCTTTCCTTTGAGCTTTGTATCAGTATCCGCATGGACAATTTTTATGGAAAAATAAAGCTTGATGATATTGCGGAAGAAGTAAACATGAGCAAGAGGAATATGTCCCGAAAATTTAAACATAAAACGTAAATAACGATAGGGGAATAGATAAATGTTTTAAAAGTCTAACGTGCCTAACACCTTCTCTCAAAAGGGCATACACTTACATTCACAGCCTTGGAATTAAACTATAAAAGCGCATATCCGTTAAAGATACTCCTCAAAAGACACAATTCCACTTCCTACTAAAGTTGTCCTCATCCTTAGTTATCATGTCCTTTTTTTAAGGCATTTAAAAGAGAACTTTGTTTCAGTTAATCTAAGCAAAACAAATATGAAACAATTTTGGTTTATTAAACCATTAGGTAACGAATTTGAGGGTTTAGTGCAAAGTTTTTTATTTAGGTTGGTCTATTTTGTACATTTCCATTTTATCTTTATTCGTCAAGGGCTGAACAAAAAAGCCAGTGCATAACAAAATGTATAATCAATTGCGGTCAGATTCCCTTATCCCCCAAAACCCTGAAATAGAATTTAAGGTCGTCAACCTTTCAAGGAAATAGTTTTAATGGTTTTCGCCAAATTTCCTAAAAATTAGTTACCATCCCTTCCGCCTGTACACAAGTATCTTGACCATTATTCATACTATGTCGTTGTGCCATATTTGATGTAAATTGTATCCATAAGTAAACTACCGTATAAATCAATGAAGTCAAGCTTTTTTCGTACCGTATACAATCATCCTTTAATACAAGCGGATGATTTAAAGGAGATAATGGACAACCACCAGAAAATCAATTTTTCTAAAGGCACGCTTTTTCTGGAAAAGGGCCAAATAGCCAATGAATATTATTTGATTGAAAGCGGACTCCTAAGAGCGTATGTTCATGACTTTGAAGGAAACGAGATAACAACGGATTTTTATGGCGAAAATGAAATTTCCATAGAAGTATCCTCCCTATTTCAGCGAATACCCACAAAGGAAAATATAATTGCACTTACCAATGGCGTTGCCTGGAAAATTGAGTTTGAAACCTTTCAGGTATTGTACCATAAAATAGAAAGCTTTAACGAATGGGGCAGGGCATGGATGTCCAATCAATTATTTCTTTCAAAACAACGGGCTATAGAAATGCTCATCAAAAGCGCAACGGAAAGATACCTAACGCTGATTACGGAGAAACCGGAAATTGTAAAGCAAGCCCCAATTAAGCATATTGCCTCTTACCTTGGGATAACCGACACCTCCTTGAGCCGTATACGAAGAGAAATTTCCGGAAGTTGATTTACTGTCATAGGACAAGTTTTTTACTGGTTCACCTAAGTATTTTTGTTTGAAACACTTAAAAAAGACGAAGATGAAACCAGAAAATCCCGTAGTGTGGTTTGAAATTTATGTTGACGACCTAAAAAGAGCCCAAAAGTTCTACGAAGCCGTATTTAACCTAAAAATGAGCGAAATGCCAATGCCGGATACGGGAGAAGAAATGGAAATGTTATTTTTTCCATCGGATCCGGAGTCCAAAAACAGGGCATCAGGAGCCTTGGTGAAAATGGAAGGATTCTCCGCAGGAAATAACAGTACCATCGTTTATTTTATGAGCGATGACTGCAGTATAGAAGAAGCTAGAGTTGAAAGTGCCGGAGGTAAAATATTTAAATCAAAAATGTCCCTTGGGGAGTATGGTTTTATGGTTTTAGCTACGGATACCGAAGGGAATATGATTGGAATCCATTCTATGGAATAATAATAGAAGCTTAAAGATGGTAGAAGTCTTTAAAACCAATATTTCCTCCCAAAGCAAGGCCGAAGAAGTTTTACGGATACTGAACAGTAAGTTTCCTGGCTATAAAGTGGATTTCGATTTGGAGGATTGTGACAATATTCTGAGGGTTGAAAATGAAAATGGGACATTAAAAATTGATGATATCATTTGCTGCCTTCTGGGAAAGCAAGTTGTGGTGGAAGTCTTGCTGGATTAAAAGAAGGATAGCGTCTCTAGTTCTTCAAACCTAAATACCTGTGTTCCCACTTATTGTGGTTTCATCTTTAAGGACTTCAACAAGATTGAAAAAATACCCCCCACTGTCTTGCAGATAAGCAATGACAAAAGGTCATTAGATAGGTTGAAGCGATTATTGATTTAATTTTAAATTTATGGGTACATAAATAATCTTTAGAATAGCCCATAAATGATACGTGAGGATCTTAGAAATACTATTGATCTTTGGACTAGGGATATAGAAGAGTTAAGTTTTGAACAGCTCTGCAAAAAACCCTCTCCAAACAGTTGGTCCCTTGGACAGGTCTGTATGCATCTTATAGACGCAACCCATTATTTTCTGGAGCAAGCGGTAATCTGCTCATCCAACAATGAAAATAGCAACGAGGAAATGAAACCGAACGCCAAGATCATGTTTGTCGACAATGAATTCCCCAATGAACGTATTGAAGGCCCACCCTCGAACAGCTTCACCCTTCAGCCAAAGAGTAAAGAGGAAATTTTAAGCTCTTTTGCTAAAATTAAAGAGTCCATAGTCCATGTTGAACGTCAGGTTTCAAATAGTACCCATGAGGGCAAGACCAAGCATCCAGGTCTCGGTTATTTTAGCGCAACGGAATGGCTACAGTTTGCAGAAATGCATTTTCGACATCATTTTAGGCAACGCGATAGGATTATGGCCTTTTTGAAAATAGACTGAATTTGTTGAAAATTAAAACTAAAAGGATTTTTATAAATGCAAAGGGATGTAAATAGATTAACGGCACAAACTCTAATCAAAGCACCAATTGAGATGGTATGGGAACTCTGGACAAACCCTGTTCATATTGGCAAATGGAACAATATGTCCGAAGAATGGCATACTCCAGTTGTGGAGAATGATTTAAGGGCTGGAGGAAAGCTGTATTTAAGAATGGAAACAAAGGATGGAAGCGAGGGTTTTGATTATATCTGTAACTATGATGAAATTGTGATGTACAAGAAAATAGCCCATACTACTTCTGATAATAGAAAGACGACGATAACATTTGTGGAAACAGAAGAAGGTGTTCGGTTAACTGAAGCATTTGAACCGGAAAGCGAGACTCCGTTAGACGTGCAGCAAGAATTTTGCCAATCCATATTAAATAATTTTAAACACTATGCTGAAAGCACGGTGTAAAAGCTATTTTAATAATTGGAAAAGTGTTTCATCAAAGATCCTGGATAACATGGAAGAAAATCAAAGTTTTGGGAATATAAAAGAGTTGCTAAAAAATAATGACCTCCCTTACGAGGATATTATTGCATCAAAGGTCCAGTTTATTACTGAGAAAGAAAACGGAGTCCTTGTTGGCTGTATCGGTGTAGAAAAATATAATGAAGAGGGACTTTTGCGCTCCTTTGCCGTTAGGGATGAGTACAAAAACAAAGGTATTGGGAAACGTCTTTTAAACCAACTCATTGACCAAAGTAAAACAGACGGTTTAAAACGATTACATCTACTGACAACAACCGCAGATGGCTATTTTGACAAGAACGGATTTAAGACAGCTGATAGAGCAGTCGCACCAAATGAGATTTCATCAACCAAAGAATTCTCGGAAATCTGTCCGTCGAGTTCGGTTTATATGATACGGGACATATAATAGCCAATCATTTATGGCCATTACTAACACCCAATTTTACGCTGCTTCCTGCAAGCTTCCAGTTTCCCATATCTCGGAAAAACCAATCTATATCTGAGAGAATGTCTAGACAAATTAGAAACACGGGTAGAATATAGAATCAACTCAGAGCCATTTTATTGTATTTATTTCGATACTCAATCGGGGTAAGACCTGTATTTTTTTTAAAAATGGTTCTAAAAGCTTTGGTGTCCGTATAGCCAACATCAAACATTACCTCGTTAATATTCTTCCGGCTCATTTCAAAGCTGCGTTTAGCGGACTCCACTTTCACCCTATTGATATATTCCAAAACAGAATTATTGGTAGCGGCCTTAAAACGCCGTTCAAAACTTCGCCTGCCCAGCTTTGTAAAATCCGCTAATTCATCTATCGAGATTTTGTCTTGGATATGGTCATCAATATATTCCTGAGCTTTTTTAATGGCTTCGTCATTGTGGTTTTTCTGACCTTGGAACATGGCAAAGGCGGCCTGGCTATCCCTATCAATATCTATGGCAAAGTATTTTGAAGCTAAAATTGCCGTTCCCCTATCCGTGTACTTTTCCACCAAATGGAGTAATAAGTTCCAATAAGAATGGGCCCCGCCACTGGAATAGATTCGATGTTCCTCGGTAATTATACTGCCATCCTGTACTTCTACATCGGGAAACATTTCACGAAACTCCTCTTGGAAACCCCAATGGGTAGAACATTTTTTGCCGTCGAGGAGACCGGTAGAAGCCAATAAAAATGCGCCCACACAAAGCGAAGCTACTTCTGCCCCATTATCATATTGTTCCTGTATCCATGGCACCAGTTTTTTGTTTTTGGCAATTGCACTTTTCATGTCTCCGAACAAAGCGGGAATTACTACCAAGTCGGTTTCCTTTACATCCTTAAGCAGTTGGGAAGCATGAATAGAAAAAAGCCTGTTATTCAATTTCACTTGTTTTTTTAATCCGACCAACTGAACATCGAACAAGGGTTGTTTACCGGATGTGACCATAAATTGATTGACTGCCGAAAACAAATATTGAGGATCTGCAATAGCTTGCAAAACGGAACTCTCCGGAACAAGTATACTTACGCGTTTCATGCTTATGACGTTAGGATTGGTATGATAAAGGTAAAATAAAAATTGTCGTGAATTGCCCTTTTGTTGTCATTTATGCACAGGACAATTTTTGCAGTAATTGTGCAAATTTGTATTGTACATTGTAACTGGTTTTAACGTGAAAAATTTAATAATGGATACGCCAAAAATTACAGTAAGCGCAAAAATCAACGCACCGTTGGAAAAGGTTTGGGACGGTTATACCAATCCCAGTCATATAGTAAATTGGAATTTTGCCGACCCAAGTTGGCATTGCCCTACCGCCGAAAACGATATGAAAATAGGTGGCACCTACAAAGCTAGAATGGAAGCCAAGGATGGCAGTTTTGGTTTTGATTTTATAGCCATTTATACCGATATAAAGGAAGGTAAAGGTTTTACTTATGGATTTGACGGAAGAACTGTTGAGGTTCAATTCAATGATTTGGGAAACCAAACGGAGGTAATCGTACGATTTGACCCGGAAACCGAAAACCCTGTTGAAATGCAAAGGGATGGATGGCAAGCCATATTGAACAATTTCAAAAAGTACACGGAAACCCTTTAAGCTAAAAAAATGACCCATCAAATGTATCCATGCCTTTGGTTTGACGGACAGGCCAAAGCCGCTGCGGAATTTTACTGTTCCATTTTTCCCAATTCAAAAATTACGGCGGAAAATCCATTGGTCGTGAAATGGGAATTGGATGGTAAACCTTTTATGGGGTTAAACGGAGGCCCTAAATTCAAGTTCAATGAAGCCGTTTCTTTTGTAATCCATTGCGACACTCAGGAAAAAATAGATTATTTCTGGAACTCTTTTACAAAAGATGGAGGTGAAGAAAGCAATTGTGGTTGGTGCAAGGACAAATTTGGTGTTTCTTGGCAGGTTGTGCCCAGTGTTTTGGAGGAATTAATGGGCCATCCGGAAAAAAGGGAAAGGGTGATACAAGCATTCCTAAAGATGAAAAAGTTCGATATTGAAACCCTATTAAATGCTTAGGTGTGGCACAAATACATACATACCTCACCTTCAATGGAAATTGTCGGGAAGCCATGACCTTTTACAAATCGTGTTTGGGCGGAAAACTTATGTTTCAAACCGTGGGCGAATCTCCTATATACAATAAAATGCCAAAGAAAATGAAACAGTGTATTTTACATTCCACACTCATACGTAAGGATTTTGTTCTCATGGGTTCCGATATGGCACCGGATACGGCGCTAATAAAAGGGAATACGGTTGCTTTGGTATTGAATTGCTATACGGAAAACGATATCAGAACCTACTTTGATAAACTCTCCCTTGGAGGTGTAGTTAAACATCCGCTTGAAAACACGTTTTGGGGAGCTTTGTTCTGTGAACTTACCGATAAGTTCGGGAACCATTGGCTTTTAAATTTTAATAATCAGTAATCACTTTAAAAACTATAATCATGGCACTAATCAATCCGTATCTGCACTACAATGGAAATGCAGAGGAAGCATTCCATTTTTACAAATCTGTATTTGGTGGCGAATTTGCACGTCTTACCCGTTTCAAGGATTTTTCAAATCCTGAACAACCCTTTCCTAAGAGCGAGGCCAATAAAATTATGCACATCGCCCTGCCTATTGGCAACAACGTCATCATGGGCAGTGACGTTCCGGAAGTGCTTGGAAAAGTAAATGAGAACGAAAACAGGTTCAAAGTATCCATTAGCACGGAAAGCAAGGAAGAGGCGGACAGGTTGTTCAACGGTCTTTCCAAAGGTGGAAACGTTGAAATGCCCATTGGGGACAGTCCATGGGGCTCCTATTTTGCCATGTTCCGGGACAAATATGGTATCGAATGGATCGTGGATTACGATTATCAAAACAAATAACCTTAAATACACCACAATGAAAAAGCACAAAATTATTTTTTGGACCGCGACCATAATCATCGCTTTATTTGAAGGAGTATTACCGATACTTACTTCACAAACCGAAATGGCAAAGGAAGGAATCAGACACTTGGGATACCCCGAATACTTTGGAAACGCATTAGTGGTATTCAAAGTTTTGGGCGTTTTGGCCCTGGTTATTCCACAAGTCCCAAAACGTTTAAAAGAATGGGCCTATGCAGGCTTTATGTTCAATTTCATCTTTGCGGCCATCAGTCATTTTGCAGTGGATGGAATGGATTTTCAATCCTTTTTCCCGTTTATTGTTTTGGCCATTTTAGCGGCTTCCTACTATGCCTTTCATCAACTTAATACATCAAAATAATATGTCATTTCAAGCCTGTCTGGATACTATTCAAAAGAAAACAGGGAAAACACCTTCGGACTTTAAAGCGCTTGCCGAGCAAAAGGGATTCACACAAAATGGGAAAATAAAGGACGGGGTAAAGGCAACGCAAATTACGGATTGGTTAAAGCAAGAATTTGATTTAGGACACGGACATGCCATGGCCATTTATGCCCTATTGAAAGGCAAAAAACCGGACTGATCAAAATGTAATAGGGTTATTCCAAAACGGTTTGAAACTATCGTCGCGTTTAAATTAATTCCTGTGGTTTACGTATTTTTATAATGTCTAGGGTTGGTTGTTCCAGAAGTATTTTTTGGCTTTCGAACTATCACATACCAACCCTAGTACATTTAAAAAACAATCTCATGAAAAAGCCAATAATCTTTTGGACAGTCCTGTTAGGTATTTCCGTATTGGTCACGGGATGTAAAAACGGGGATAAGCAGAAAAACGATATGGAGGAGAGCACGGCAAAAACCAGTATAAGTAACAAGGGTCAACTTTGTTTTCAGAATGTCTACCCATATCAGGATAATCCCTCTACCCAAGATGTATTGGAACTTAACCTGACGATAGATGGAAATACGGTATCCGGTAATTATAACTGGCTACCTGCCGAAAAGGACCAAAGAAAGGGTACTTTAAATGGCACATTAACGGACGATAACGTTACCGCTCAATATCATTTTATGCAAGAAGGAATGGAACAAACCGCTATGTTAAAAATCCGCTTGATGGATGATAAGGCCCAAGTTGAGGGAGGTGAAGCGGAATTGGGTCTAGGGGCTACAATCGACAAAATTGATTGTGGAACTTAAAAAAGTACCGCGGTAGAATACACTTCAGATTTTATTTTGCGGGTGTTTATCGGTCGCTGAGCATGGTTATCCAATTCAATCCCCAATACCAGAAAATCCAAGAAAGCCCTAGTCTTCGAGCTGTGGCCAAGAAATTATAAAATGAGCCCTTTTCGGGGTTGGATATCTACGCCATAGTGTAAGGATTTTGCTATATTTCCAAATAATTCATCAAACTGCTTTTAGCAGGTCGATAGGGCACATTCAACCCAATCTTTTAAATTGAAAAACCATTATGAAACGAATATTCTTTACCGGGGGATCGGGAAAAGCAGGAAAGCATGTAATTCCCTACCTACTGGACCAGGGACATAGAGTGATGAATGTAGACCTAGTGCCTTTAGACCACCCTGGGGTTGATAATCTGATTGCCGATATTACGGATTCCGGACAAATGTTCAATGCCATGAGTTCGTATGCCGGGTTGGACGAACTGGAACCGGGGAACGGCGTACCAAAATTTGATGCCGTAGTACATTTTGCCGCCGTGCCCAGGATTCTGATTAATCCCGATAATGAAACGTTTATGGTCAACACCATGGGTACCTACAATGTAATCGAAGCTGCCGTTAAACTAGGAATCAAAAAAATTATTATTGCCTCCTCGGAAACTACCTATGGCATCTGTTTTTCAGATGGTAAAACCGACCCAAAAGTACTTCCCCTGGAAGAGGATTATGATGTTGACCCCATGGATAGTTATGGCTTGTCGAAGGTTGTAAACGAGAAGACGGCACGAAGCTTCCAACGGCGTTCTGGCTTCGATATTTATGCCCTTCGTATTGGCAATGTGATCGAACCCCACGAATATGCGGAACTGTTTCCGCATTATTTCAAAAACCCAGAAGTGCGCCGCCGGAATGCCTTCTGTTACATAGATGCCCGTGACCTAGGGCAGATCGTGGATCTATGTTTGCAAAAGGACGGACTTGGATATCAAATTTTCAACGCTGGAAACGATCATAACGGTGCCATAATTCCCAGTACCGAATTAGCCGACAGGTTCTACCCTAATGTACCCGTAGTTCGAGAATTGGGGGAGCATGAAGCCTTATTTTCTAACCGTAAAATCCGTGAAGTTCTAGGGTTCAAGGAACAACATAACTGGCGAAAATACCTTAAATGGGACTGAATTCGTAAAAACAAACCATTCTTAAAACCAAAGATGGGGTAATGGATTATTTTGAAAAAGCCTTGAATTCGCGAATAGGAATCGAGTATAAACTATAAATATATCCAGATACTATCATGGTAAATAACCGAAATGTATATCCCCCCGACCGCAAATACTTTTAAATCCACTAAAATCAATTAGATTAATTTGGATAAAATAGAAATATAGTAACTTGTTACTATATACAATTGTTGTAGAAAATACGAATCAAGACGATAATTTAAACCAAAATAGATTTTATGATTTACTAAATGGGAAGAGATATTACTTTATATCCAAAAAAAGCTTCGAAAAAGGAACTTAAAGATTATTTAGAAAATTTAGGTTTCAAAAAATGTGACCATTTATGGGATTGGCCAAAGGGAACTCTAAACTACTCTTGGTTCGATTATGAAGATTTTAAATCAATTGATGGTGTTTCCGCTGACATTTACCCTATTGACGAAGAAGAAAAAGAGTATACAAAAAATGACTGGGCATTACACGTAAGAAATCTATATAGTGCAAGCTGGCACGACGTTAATATGCTTAATAGAGTTCTTAGAGATGCAAGAAAAAATTTTGGAGGTGATATTTATGGTGATTATGGTAAAAACCGATATGCGCCTTTGTGGGAAGATGAAAGTACACCACTCAGTAGAGGAATAAAAAATGTTTATGAGCACGTAGATTCCAATATTAAAGCTGTAATTTATTCAATACCAGAAGAATCAATAAAAAATACTTTTAACACAGAAGAAAGTAATGAAATGTTTGAGTTTTTAGGTTTAAATGACCCAAGCAGAGTAATATATAATGGCTTAGTTCCATTTGCAGTTTCTATGTTTGAATATTTCTTTTCTCAATGCTTTCAAATTTTGATTAAGTATGATAAAGAAGCTATTAAAAGGAGAGATAATTTCAATCAGAAAATTGATTTTCAAACTGCAATTGAATTATCTGAAGACAAAAAAACAATAGAAGAAGTAATTGCAAGGAATTATACTTTTCAAAACCTTAGTCAGTTAAATAAGGCTTATAAAGATTGGCTGAATATAGACGTAAGAAAAATTTTGTACAAGAAAAAGAAAGTTGGAAATTCCATTAAATATCTTGAAAACAGAATTGCTGAAATAATTCAATATAGACACGGAATTGTACATCATTTTTCATTGGACAGAACATTGACTAAAGAAGGATATATTAATATTTTAGAAGCTATTGAGAAATCAATAAATGAAATAATTTTATTCATTGAAAAAAAGTATAACATAAAGATAAATTCTGAATAATAAAGAAGTACTTTCTACAACAATATGTATAATTCATTGCTAGTTATAGCCTACTTACGAAAATCCTCGCGGATTTTCAGTTTGGTGTGTACTTGCAAAGTAAAGTACTAACCCACGCAACTACTCATAGCCGAGACGTTGTAAAACATTTAAACAAACCAATTTGAACATTAAGATTATTGCTTTATTCTCTATTATATTCTTTGGACTAATTTCTTGTGACACTTCTACACAAAAGGAATTCTTTGACAAAATGGTTCATGACGAATACCACTCAAAATATGATGGATTGGTGATTAAAAAATATATCGACAAACAAAATCGGGGCCGACCAATAATAATTATAAGGAATGAGATTTTTGGAAACAATAAAAAAGACTTTGTTTTTCAAAGCAATGGAATATTTGACTTCATACAAGTTGGTGACTCAATTTCAAAAGCTAAAGAGTCACTGATTTTACGAATCAAAAGGACAAATATGGATACGGTAATTAAATTAGATTTCGGGAAGATAAAAGGAAGTGAAAAGTATGCTTCCGAAAACCAATATCTCAAAATGAATTAATAAAAACGTTTTGCAACACGGTGTATAATTAATTGCGGTCGGACATTTTCCTGGCTTCGGCTACGCTCAGCCTGCATGAAAAGTCCACAACTAATCATGCACGAACCGTTACCTGCAAGCAAAAGAAACTGAAGATTGAAATTAAGAACAGCATCAATACAAGACCTAGATTTGGTCCAATATTGGGACACGAAACAGCACGTGATTGACTGTGACCCTGATGATGAGTGGGATTGGGAAAAAGAACTTAACCGAAATCCTGAATGGAGGGAACAACTGATAGCTGAAGTAAACGGAGAACCAATCGGATTTATACAAATAATTGACCCTCTATTGGAGGACACTCATTATTGGGGGGAAGTTGAACCGAACAAAAGAGCTATTGATATTTGGCTTGGAGAAGAACATAATCTGAATAAGGGCTACGGAACAAAAATGATGAATCTCGCTATTGAGAAATGTTTTGAAAACGAATTGGTGGATGGAATTTTAATTGACCCGCTGAAAACCAATACGAATGCTCAAAGATTTTATGAAAGACTAGGATTTGAATTTGTTGAAGAAAGGGACTTTGATGGTACAACGTGTATCGTATATGAATTAAAAAGAATAAAACCAGCAGGTAACAAGGTATCCTATGAAATGCCCTAGTCCAGTTCTCTACGGTTACTATTTAATTTTCAATTAGTTCATAATGTTGATTTTTGGGTATTGAATCGTTCAATACCATATAACTTGCTCCGCATCCTATCTGTGATACCCTGTTATGGGCGTTCACCGGCATCTGTATGATCATAAGCTAAAATAGGCCCGGCCACTTGCTAACCGGTGTGGTCCCCGATAGCTATTGGGATCCTTACCAATACCGTGAAAGCAACGAAATACGGCCACACCATGGCCTTATCGTTAATGGTTTTCACTATATTTCCATAAAATTCGCCACCAGCGCTTCCACTCGCCCACTGCCTTCGCAGATGGCGTACATAGCGCGGCGTTGTGCGTCATTAAAGACAAAAACATGAAAGCAGTAGTTTACATCAAATATGGCTCGCCAGATGTCTTAAAGTTGGTAAATGTCGAAAAGCCTCAACCGAAGGGCAATGAGATGCTTGTTAAAATAATTGCAACTACTGTAACTTCTGGTGATGTAAGGCTGCGTAGTTCAGATTTTCCGCTATTGGTTTGGTTTCCTGTCAGATTAATGTTTGGGTTATTTAGGCCAAAAAAGGAAATACTGGGACATGAATTTTCAGGCATTGTAGAAACTATCGGAAAAGATGTTACTGAATACAAAGTTGGAGATGAAATTTTCGCTACGCCTACAATGCTTAATACAGGCTCTTATGTAGAATATATCTGTATTCCGGAAAACAGAAAAAAAGGTGTACTTGGCTTGAAACCTAAAAATCTGAGCTTCAATGAAGCTGCTGCTTTGCCAATAGGAGGAATGACTGCTTTGTTTTTACTCAATAAAGCTAAACTAGATAAAGGACAAAAAGTGCTAATTTATGGTGCTTCAGGAAGTGTAGGAAGCTATGCTATACAAATTGCCAAAGAACAAGCTGATGAGGTGGCGGCTGTTTGTAGTAGTTCCAATTTTGATATGGTAAAATCACTTGGAGCAGACAGGGCTATTGATTACAAGAAAGACGATTATTCCTTGCTCAATGATAAATTCGATATTGTTTTTGATGCGGTGGGAAAAACTTCCAAATCGAAAGCAAAAAAAATCTTAAAACAAGGAGGTCGCTTCGTTTCAGTAAAGTCGCTTACAAGACCGACTCAAGAACATTTGAATAAACTAAAAGAACTTGCTGAAAAGCAAAAAATAAAACCTTATATAGACAAATGTTTCCAGCTCTCAGAAATTAAAGCGGCACATAAATATGTTGATGCGGGAGGGAAAAAAGGAAATGTGGTCATTGAAATAATTGACTAAATAAAAAACGAACACACAACACTGGTTATAATTCATTGCTGCTTTATCGCCAAATTTAAACATACAAACCATTAACAGGGCCCGATTTCTCACGGATAATTTCCTGGCTTCGGCTACGCCCATCCTGCATGAAAATTCAGCAACGAAGCCATACAAAGACCGTTACTTAATATACAAAGCAAACTATGAAAAAAATTACATTCGTAATTTCATATATTCTTCTTTTAGGAATACAAACCACATTCGGACAGAGTAAAAAAGATATTATAATAGGAAGTAGGTTTATTATTAAATCTAATATTTTAGACGAAGAAAGAACTTGTTTGATAAGTCTTCCTGATACATACCATGATTCATCTGAAACGGCTAAAAAATATCCAATCATCATATTATTAGATGGATATACCCATTTTAAAACAGCATCTGGAATAGTTCATTTTATGAGTTCCAATAGGAATCGAAACAATTTAATGCCAGAAAGTATTATTGTAGCCATAGAGAATGTTGACCGTGAAAGAGATTTTACCTTTACAAAAATTAAGACCAAACGACCTAATACTATGGGAGGTGGAAGGAATTTTTTGAATTTTATTGAGAAGGAACTACTACCATATATTGATAAAAATTATAGAACAGAACCGTTTAGAGTTCTTGTTGGCCACTCTTTAGGTGGTCTGCTTACACTTAATTCGTATATGGACGAAAATAGCGTATTCAATGCTTATATTTCTATAGACCCAAGTATTTGGTGGAATGAAGAAATGATGAAAAACAAGGTTGATTCCATTTCCCCAATATCATTGAATAAAAAACTTTATATAGCTACCGCCAATCAAGGGGACGCCAATTACGAGAGGAATAAAAAAAGACACGACTCCCTATATGCTTTTATAGCAAATAAATCAGATAAACCGCTAAATGTAGAAATAGAGTATTTTGAAAAAGAAAACCATCGCTCTGTTCCATTAATAGCTTTGTTCGAAGGATTCAAATATATTTATCAAGAGGATTGACAATTTGGTATAAAAATACTTTGGGCAACAACCCGGTTTTTAGTCCATAATCAAATTACTCCCATTAAATTGAATACTTAGGTGTAAACAGGGAATTAATGTGCTAAAATTCACTCATAAATGAAACCGCAGGCTACGATCAGACTAAAAATAACAGCATAAAAAATAACCAAACTTGAATGATACACATAACCCAATTGATTTATGTAAAAAAGGGGAAAGAAGAGATATTTCACGAATTTGAAGAAATAGCAATTCCTACCATTTTAAAATACAATGGACGACTCACGCTACGAATTCGACCAAATGATAATGCCATAATTGAAAGTAATATTAAAGTTCCTTACGGAATTCATTTAGTGGAATTTGAAAGTCAGGAGGATTTTGACAATTTTATGTTGGATGAGGAACGGAAAAAATTTCTTCATTTGAAGGACGAATCAATCGAATCCGCTATTTTGATTCAAGGCGTTCAGTTAAATTAAAAAACCAGCAGCTCACAAACCTATATAGGGATTTTTAAAGGGGTACCATACATTGGAACTAATGCCAAATTTTATAGCAGCCCCTCCTTTTCTAAATTAGATTTTAGTTTTTCTTGATTCTCCCAAAATTTGTCTTTGATATTTTGCATAATACCTTGAAAATCAGGATGATTTTTCAGCGGTTGAATCAGTGGTTCATCTTCAATTAACAAAAACCAATAGAGATAATTCTCTGTTTTGGAAAATATTCTAAGCTCTTCAACTGCCTCATTAATCTTCCCTTCATAAGCGTATTTCCAAACGAGATTCACACTTTTATAAGTCGATTGATCCCCTTCGCAGTATTCAGAGAAATCATTAAACAGTTTCTCAGCTTCCTTGTCCAACCCCATCTCTTTATAGACCTGTGCAATTTTGACGTTTTCCTGTTGATAAATATCCAGTCCATTTGCTTCCCTGGCTTCCACAAATTTTTTAAAATAGGAATAGGCACTGTCATAATTTTCCTCAATGTAGTACAACTTCCCTATATCCTGTAAAATATCAAGCCGAGTGGTATCCTTCTTCCATTCGTTTAAAAGTAAATTCCTGGTACGCTTAATATTACCATCCTTGGCAAACAGGATAAATGCCTTTAAGTGCGGAGCAAAATAGTTTTCAGAATTATAATCCAACGACTTATTGATATATTTCAAGGCTTCATCTGCAAATCCTGACGATACAAGGGCATTGCTTAGCTGCAAATACGTGTAGCTCTGGGTAATGGAATCACTCGCAACGGTAAGCTGAACCCCTTTTAAGGCATACTCCAAGTATTTATTGGTATTGGGAAGCATATGTGAATAAAATTCTGCAAGCATTTGTACGGCCAAAGATGAATTAGGATTATACTCCAACGCCTTATCAAGATGTGGCAAGGCTAATTTGTACTCCTTAGTTTGTATGTAGTAAAAAGCCTTAGCGACCAGGCTTTCGGCAGATTTTGAATCATAAAGCAAGGCCTTATCCGCAAAGCTGTTTATCTTTTCGGTGTACTGTTTCTCGAGTTGCGACATTTCGAGCAGATAGTATGAAATAGCGATGTTGGCATAGGCCAGGGCAAACTCCGGATCCTGGTCTATGGCTTTTTCAAATAATGCAATGGCCTCTTCCAAACCTTCATTAGTGCGCGAATAATAAGGATCCAATGCTTGTAGGTAGTAATCATAGGCCAAGAGATTGTTTGTTGGTTTTTTTTCAATTTGCTCCAATTCGGCAGGTGTCACGATAGCTTCAATGGCATCTGCGATTTTCTTGGCCACATCGTTTTGCAATTCAAAAATGTCCTCAACTTCTCGACTGTACTGTTCTCCCCAAATGGGAGTATCCGTTAAAGCATCAATCAATTGGATGTTGAGCAAAACTTGATTGCCGATGCGTTGCCCACTACCTTCTACCAAATAATTCACATGCAGTTCTTCGGCAATCTCTGGAATGCCCTTGTCAGTTTTTCTATATTTCTCTACCGAAGTTCTACTGATGACCCGCAAATCCTCAATCTTCTGAAGATTGTTCAATGCGGATTCCATCAGTCCGTTTACAAAATACAAATTGGTGGAATCGCTGCTCTCATTCTTGAAAGGCAAAACCGCAATAGACTTTTCAATTTTCGGTTCATTTATAGCATCTTTTTTATTGAACAGTACTATGCCAATAATTATCACGGCTAAGGATGTTGCTGCAATTAGCGGCCAGCGGTATTGCTTCAAAAAGTTGGTTTGGACCTTTTCCGGTTCGACCATCACAGTACCTTTTCCCATCTCCCCAGGGGAATATCCGTATTGTTCCCGAAAACATTTGATGAAGTAGGAGGTGCTTCCAAACCCAACTTTATAGGAGATTTCAGAAACCGTCGAAGAATCTTCCTTGAGCAGCTCCATGGCTTCTTTAAGACGGACTTGACGAATGAATTGGCTGGCCGATAATTGTGTCTGTTTCTTGATTTTCCTGAGCAGGTTAGATCTGCTCATGTGCATGGTCTTTGCTAGTTCAGACACTCCAAACTGCTCGTTGGCCAAATTTTCCACAATTATGGCCTCGGCTTGGGCTAAAAAAGTTGATCTGATGGGAGATTCGTCGGACATGTCGTTTTCTACTGGCTCTAAATTAGATAAATGTAAAGAAATAAACGTGCATCCCCATGTTTTCATGATGTATATAAAAGGATGGTTTGCGCCATAATTTATATCCCTGCGCCATAATTTTTATGCCCTCCCGAAACTTGATATAGTTCTCCGCATAGGTATTAAACCTTGCGTCACAGCCTCAACGACCTTTGTATCATCAAATAAATCAATTAATAATCTTAAAACAAAAAGTCATGAAAACAAGTTCTTTCAAATCGTTTAAAAACAGAGTAGGTATTTCCGCTCTATTGTTAGTATTCTTAACAGGATGTGGTGAATCGGCCAATAAGGAAAAAGTGGCAACAGCTGTTACCAATGAAAAAAGCGTCCCTAAACCTACCATGGACCTTCAGGCGGCTATACTATCCAACAATATCGAAGCCGTTGAACAACACATTCAAGCAGGTACCGACCTTAATAAGAAAGATGCCATGAGCGGTTCCACTCCTTTGATTACTGCAGCAAGCTTTGGGAAAATTGAAATCGCCCAAAAGCTTATCGATGCCGGGGCAAATTTAACGACCAAAAATAATGATGGAGCAACTGCTTTACATACAGCGGCATTCTTTGGTAGGGTTGAAATCGTTCAAATGTTAATTGACGCCAATGTTGACAAATCCGTCCAAAACAATTTTGGGGCAACTGCCAGAGAATCCGTAATGGGGCCATTTGAAGAAATGAAACCTATCTATGAAATGCTAAAGCAACAATTAGAGCCCCTTGGTATGCAAATCGATCTGTCGGAAATTGAAAAAACCAGACCGGTCATTGCAATGATGTTGCAGTAATCGACCTTAAAATTAAAATCTCATGGAAACACAAAGAAGATACGATATTGATTGGCTTAGGGTCATTGCCATTGGCTTGCTGCTCATCTACCATATAGCTATAATTTTTCAGCCCTGGGCCATGTTCATTGGCTTCATTAAAAGCGATGAACTATTGGAGGGACTATGGAAACCTATGACCATGCTGAATGTATGGCGCATTCCATTATTATTCTACGTATCTGGTATGGGTCTCTATTTTGCAATGCGCAAGCGCAATTGGAAGCAATTGCTTTTGGAACGAACAAAACGGATTCTTTTGCCATTCGCCTTTGGTTTTGTGGCCATAACCACCCTTCATATGTTTATTTTTCAGAAGTATTATAATCTGCCCATAGGCTATTTTCCACATGCAGGACATTTGTGGTTCCTAGGAAATATTTTTGCCTATGTGGTGGTGTTAATGCCCTTATTCTTTTATCTGAAACAGAATGAGAACGGAAGGTTACAAAATGGGTTGTCCCACCTTATGGGCAGTTTTGCAGGTCCACTACTAATTTCTATATTTTTTATCATTGAAACGGTAGTTGTAAAACCTCAGCCATTTGCCATGTATGCCCAAACATGGCATGGCTTTTTCCTTGGTCTGCTTGCTTTTTTATTCGGTTTTCTTTTTGTGTACAGTGGTAAAACGTTCTGGCAGACCGTCTTAAAGTGGCGATGGTTGTATATTGGTTTGGCCGCTGTTTTGTTTGGTATCAGGTATTTTATTTACGCTACGGAAGCACCGGGTTACCTAATGGCCATAGAATCTAATTGTTGGATTTTCGGGGTTTTTGGGCTGGGTTACAAATACTTGAACCATCCAAGCAAAACCCTAAGCTATTTAAGCCAAGCGGCATATCCTATTTACATTATCCATATGTTCGTTTTGTATGCCGGGGCTTTTCTCATCTTGCCTATGACGATACCCGTTTTTCTAAAATTCATTGCTATTACCGTGTTTACGGTTATTATGTGCTATCTTATATATGAGTTTATACTTAGGAGGGCTTCTTTCCTAAGGCCTTTGTTCGGATTGAAATGGATTTCGAAAAATGTCGATAGCGGGGAAATTATTGAACCCCAAAGGTCAAAAATTTAAAGAATTCTGTTTCTCTGAAGTAGAAAAAGTTCAGAACAACTCAATTTAAAGGTAAAGTAGAATACGGTACCAGGGCATTGAAATGAGACTTGATTTTGGATTTAGAGGAAGTACAAAGCATATTATTTTTAAATATCGGCCTAACTAAAAGCCTTGAAATGAAAAAAACCAAAGGAATACTCAAAATCATATTTATTATGGCAAGCATCGGTTCACTATACTTTGTACCATGGATTTTACTAAGGATTCTTTTAACCCCATTACCTGACACGGTTCAGGAACAGGTCAACGATGCTATTGGTTACGGGTTGGACGGAATCATAGTTTATGTAGACCAAGCTGGAAAGCCACCTCAATTTTATGCGGCTGGCTGGCAGGATCGAAAAAATAAAACTCCTGCCAACCCCAAAGCTTTATTCAGGATTGCCAGCATCAGCAAGTTATACGTTGCTGTTGCCGTAGCAAAATTAGTAAATGACAACAGGTTGTCTTTAGACAAAACGCTTGCAGATTATATGCCGGAGCTTATGGGACGAATTGAAAACGCTGATAAAATCACCTTAAGAATGATGGTGCAACATCGGAGCGGAATTCCGAATTACACCGATTTTCCGGGTTTTTGGGAAAACGATTATTCAAAAAATACCAAAGAATCGCTTGATTTGATCCTAGACACCCCTGCCGATTTTGCACCTGATAAAAAATATAGGTACTCAAATACCAATTACCTGTTGATTGGCGAAATATTGGATAAAACGCTTGGATATAGTCACCATGAATATATCAAAAAGGAAATTTTGATGCCCCTTGGACTGAACCATACCTACAGTTTGCTAAGTGAAGTGGATTTAGACGATGTTATGAGCGGATATGCCGTAGATTATGATTCCGATCTCAAGACCAATGATTTTATAAGCCCTGCCGGTTCCATGGTGGCTACCGCACAGGATGTGGGTATATTCTTGAGAGCGTTGAACGATGGCTCTTTGCTAAATGAAAATGAACAAGCTATCTATTCATCAATTTACACTTATGAACATACAGGATTATTGCCAGGATACAGCAGTATTGCCAAGTATCACAAGGATATTGATGCTGTCGTTGTTCAATTTGTAAATACCAGTGGCGGATACTCATGGAACTTATCAGAAATAATTAATAATAGAATTGTAAAAATCCTGAAGAGGAGAAAGTAACCAATATCTTCAAATTAAAATCAAATCATTTGTGATGGTAAATACAGAACAAAAACAATTGATTAAAACTGCGCGAATCACTGGCGTTTGGTATTTAATAATGGCTATTTCAGGAATCTTAGGGTTTATTGTCTTTCATTTCCAAATATTTGTGTCCGGCAATCCTGAACAGACGCTAACGAATTTAGTAGAATTAGAATCTACAGCAAGAATTAGGTTGCTATTAGAGTTTGCTATCGTAATATCCCAGGCCCTTACCGCAGTTTGGTTTTTCAAATTATTTAAAGGTGATTATGAATGGGAAGCTTGGACTCTGGGTATTTGGGGAATTGTAAACGCTTTAGCCATTATGATAAGTGCAATTTCAATCGCCTCCGCAATGGGTATAGCAAATTCTGATATAAGTGCTATTCAAGACAAGGTGTTACTAATTCAGGTTTTTCAAAATATAATTTCTAATGCTTGGGGTATCGGTGGTCTTTTCTTTGGGCTTTGGCTGTTTCCCATGGGATACATGGTAATCAAATCTAAAAGAATGCCAGTCTGGTTAGGAAGAGTTATTATTTTAGGAGGAATAGGCTATCTAGTTTCCACCGTTATCCGCTACGCAGGAATTGATCTTAGCTTCAATAGCTTTCTTACGCTACCAGCAACCATTGGAGAATTTTGGATGATAGGTTATTTATTAATTTTTGGAATACGACCTATAAAAGATTGGTAATAAAGCCATTGAAAAATAGTAATTATAAAGCATTGAATCAGCAAAAGTTCAAATAAAGCATATATTTAAGATGGAAAATTGAACTAGTAATGAAATTATTTCGAAAAATTAGACAGAAGCTCGTTGCCGAAAACAAATTTCGTAACTATCTATTGTATGCCATTGGCGAAATAGTTCTGGTGGTCATAGGAATTTTGATTGCCTTACAAATCAACAATTGGAATCAAGCCAAGAAGGATGACAATGCCTTAAAAGAGTATTTAGTGAAGATCAAGTCCCACACAATAGAAGACCTTTATAAACTGGACTCTTTATCAAGGGGTAGAACAAAAATAGCTGATCTCTGTAAAAAGGCCCGCATTAGCATCTTGGATAAAACGGAAGACGAGAATCTTTTTCTCTTTATGGGCAGTGGGTTCGCCTTTGCAGATTTGTATTTTAAACCGAATACCGGTGGGTATGAAGCTTTAAAAAATTCCGAATATTTTGGTAAGATCAACAATACGCCATTGGATTCCCTTTTGACCAGATACCATAGTTTAATAGACGAAATTGCAGCAAGCGAAAATAGTTATAATGAGTATGCAAAAAGTCAGCAAGCGTATCTTTCCACTCAGTTCGATAGGTCTTTGATGCTCGCTTACGCATTTGTACCCCCAGATTCCCTAAAAATAAGGGCGACAACGCAAGCTGAGTATTTTGAGGAGTTTGCAGCATATACATCTTCTGCTCCCTATAGAAACGTCATTAGTTTAGTAGCCTGGCAGTTTGATACTATGATTGTTTTGTATGGTCAATTAAAAGATATAGGTGAAAACGTCATCGAGGAAATAGATGCGATTACCAATGATTAAATTCTCAAGACTTATTAGGCAAACACTAGCAATGAAAAAATGACCAAGAAAAAAACAAAACAAATAACCAAATTCTTTCAGAAAAATATTGCTGGTAAAAAAGTATTATCACTTTTCATAATTACCAATGTAGTATATGTATTCATGCTTACTGTTACTATTCCCAAAACAATGGAATTTTCAAATGGAATGAAATTGCTCGATATGCTACCAATGGGATATGACTTCAATTATGTCGACCAACTAGTCAACACACTCGGAGAAATTGGACGTGAGACTTATTTAAGCAATCAAATACCTGTGGATATGATTTATCCACTTTTATTTGGAATAAGTTATTGCTTGGTACTTGCCTATTTCCTTAACAAACTCGACAAACTAAAAACGCCCTTGGCATATCTATGTCTATTGCCTTTATTAGCCGGAGCGATGGATTACGCTGAAAATTTAGGAATCATTGCTATACTCAACAGCTATCCCGAAATAGACCATAGTACTGTTGCAATAACCAGTAGTTTCAGTCTTCTTAAGAGTACGCTCACGACACTCTATTTCGTGATTTTAATCATATCGCTGGGAGCGCTAGGAATTAGAACTCTGAGAACAGGTAAAAGTACCAGGTCCCATTAGTGGAATGGGCCGTTAAGAATGATAAGCAATTCATTGGGCAAAGGATAGCTATTGATCGCTATTTAGCACCATTGGCAAGAAAAACAAAGAGGTAAAGACAATCAAATTAGCACTGTAAATAGGCACATACTCACCTAATAAGCTTATTATGAGTAACGAACCAAAAAACCAGAAAAAAGTCCGGATAACGATACTGTTGTTTTTGGGGATTTTGACCTTGCTAAGTGCTATCTGTTATTATGCAATACTGAGATTGAACCCTACAAGCATCTATGTCGGGGCTTTAATGATGTGCCCTGCACTTTCCGCCTTCATTACATTGAAGCTAATGAAAAGACCCATTTCAAGTCTTCCTTGGGGTTTGAAACACATAAAATACTTGCGCCTATCCTATTTGATTCCGGTAGCCTATATCACGCTTTCCTATATAGTGATTTGGGTTTTTGGTTTTGGTGACCTAGTCAATCAGGAAACCATGGTCGAATGGTCGCAAGAGTTAGGTATGGAAGGTTTCAGTAGTACTGCTATACTATTGACAATGATTGTTCTCTTATCTATTGTTGGTGTTATAAAGAACATCGGTTCTACATTGGGCGAGGAAATAGGCTGGCGCGGATTTTTTATTTACGAACTTCGAAAACTATTTTCCTTTGGCACTGTTTCTATAATTAGTGGACTAATTTGGGCGATATGGCATTGGCCAATTATCTTTTTGATATACAAGGGAAGTGGAAGCCTCTTGCTTCATATTACAGCCTTTACCGTAATGATAGTGGCAATTTCGGTCATTTTGGCCTACTATACTTTTAAATCTAACAGCTTGTGGCCTGCGGCACTATTTCATTCCGTGCACAATATATTCATACAAAAGATCTTCACGCCCTTGACCATAACAAATGATAGCAGTACTTTTTGGATAGATGAATATGGGTTAATGCTACCAATTATCACTACGATATTTGCCTTTTATTTTTGGCGAAAGGCGAAAGTTGAGAACTTATAAATTTTCAAATATTAAAATAAACAACCGTATCATGGTGAAGAACCGAATAAAACAAATGCTTAGAATACTATTTATTGCTGTAAGTATTGGCTCATTGTACTTCGTGCCATGGATTTTGGTCAAGGCATGGATTTTACCGTTGCCCGATACGGTTCAGGAACAAGTGGATGAGGCCATCGGCCACGGATTTGATGGTATGATTGTCTACGTGCAGCAAGGAGACAAACCACCAGAATTCTACGTAGGCGGTTGGAAAGACCGCGACAAGAAAATACCGGCCGACCCAAAAGCGCTGTTCAAGATTGCCAGTATCAGCAAGTTGTATACGGCCGTTTCAATTGCCAAACTAGCCAAAAACAACCAGTTGTCCTTGGATGAAACGCTTGCTGACTACTTTCCGGAACTTGTGGGGAGAATTGAAAATGCGGAAAAGATAACCCTTAGGTTAATGGTACAACATAGAAGCGGTATTCCAAATTTTACCGATAATCCCACGTATTGGGAAAACGAACAGGAAAATGGTAAAAAGGCACTGGAATTCGCTGTCGATCTGCCCGCCAATTTTGAACCTAATGAAGACTATGGCTATTCAAACACGAATTATTTGTTGCTTCGTCAAATCATCGAAAAAGTGACTGGGAATAGTCATGAGCAATACATCAAAGAGAAAATTCTGATTCCCCTTGGACTAAAAAATACGTTCTTTTCACTTAACGAAGTGGATTTGGATAATGTGGTGAGCGGCTATTATGTAGGCGTTGACAAAGATTTTAAGACCAATGAAAACGGAATGTTGGCCACTGCAGAGGACGTAGGCATTTTTCTTAGGGCATTGAACGATGGTTCCGTGTTCAAAGAGGGCGAACAGGAAATTTATTCCTCTATTTATGAGTACGAGCATGGAGGCCTGGTTCCCGGTTATCAGAGTCTTGCAGAGTACCATGAAGATATCGATACTGTGGTGGTTCAATTTATAAACACAACCGATTTTGAGGGATATGAATGGAATTTATCGGAGATTGTAATTAATCGTATTGTAAAGTTGGTTAGTCGAAATTCCAAATAAAAAATATCACGTAAGACCCATGAAAAAAATAACCGCATTTAGTTTTATAATAATTGCATTAGTTTTTGGAGTTATTTTCTACCAGAAAGTTGAGTTACCTACGGTTTGGGAAGGATATTTCACTAAAGACTACTACGGACAATTTGGTCCCTTAGCCATATGTGTGGAACTTCTGATTGCAGGCTTATATCTCTTCAAGAACAATAAAAAGGTCAATTTTTCATTGGCCTTATTCGGTTTTACCGTATTGATGGATTTTATTTTTACACTCGCCGGGCTTTTTTCTAATACATTACCATTTTACGCCAAATTAATCTTTCTTATTTGTGCTGTTTGGTCCCTGTGGCTTGCGTTTACCGATACTTTTAAATTGGGGCGCATTACTTTTTGGAGTGCACTGTTAAGTTTTGCTTTAGGAAATGTTGTTGAACTCTTTTTTAATTTATGGTAAAAATGAACTTTAATATCAGCAACCTTTATTGTTTATCAATTATTAATAGAGTTTTATAGTTAGCCATTCGAAGGAACTAAAATGATTCAAAAATAATTAATATTAGGAGCACTTATCTGTTTATGATTTATATACATAAACACTTTATGTCCTTTATAACAATTGAAAACACTACATGTTGAGGGCTTTTGGTTGTTTTTTTCTTCACAAACCTATTATTCTCGCGGTTCATTACCTTACTATGCTTAATTTGCATGCTGACACCAAACTAAAACGTACTAAAAATGAAAATCCCTGTCATTTTCAAAAGGAAAATTTCCTTCGTTATCCTTTCCACACTATACGTTCTACAAATCAATGCACAAAATGCTTCCAATGCTTACGAGGATTTGGTTGCACTTTTTAAGGAATGGAGAGCCTTTGAAAATCCACCTTTACGGGATGGAGCTCCGGATTATACCCAAGAAACCTTCAATACAAGATGGCCGGTCTTCAAAGCCCTTCATCAAAAACTACAGGAAATGGACACCACGGGTTGGAGCATTCCCCACCAAGTGGATTGGCGCATTGTACATGCCGAAATGAACGGCTATGATTTCAACCACCGCATTCTAAAGCCATGGCAACGAGATCCGGCCTTTTATACCACCATATGGACGGACCGTAGCGATGTACCTGCCCATGAGGGTCCTACCCACCACGCTGTTTTGGACCTTTGGAAATATGAATTTCCGTTGAACAAGGAACAGCGAGCCAAATTATTGGAACAACTAATTGTAATCCCAAGCTTGAACGAGCAAGCAAAACTGAACCTTACCGGTAATGCAAAGGACCTTTGGATTGCCGGTATCAGAGATATTAAAACCCAAAGCCAAAACCTGGAAAACATGAAACAGCTTCCTGGGATAGCAAAGGATAAAAAATTGATGAAGGCCATTGATGAAGCGATTACCTCAACAGATGGGTTGGCAAATTGGTTGGAGGCCGAAGCCTCCTCAAAAACCGGTCCTTCAGGTATTGGAAAGGAAAATTATACTTGGTACCTGCAAAATGTGCATTTGGTTCCATTGACTTGGGAAGACGAGGTGATGCTCCTAAAGCGCGAACTTTCACGTGCTTGGTCGGCCCTTAAACTAGAAGAGCACCGCAACAGAAACCTACCGGAATTGACCGATGCCAGTTCCCCCGAGGAATATGACCGTCGGGCCAAGGAAGCTGCCAAAAGCCTTCTCGATTTTTTGGATACTAATGAAATGGTGACCGTAAAGGACTATTTTGAACCCGCCCTCAATGCACATTTAGGTGCATTTGTGCCCAAAGAAAAACGAAACTTTTTCTGGATAACGGCGCATTATGATCAACGCCCCCTTTACTCCCATTTTTACCATTGGTTTGAACTGGAGCGAATGGATACGGAACCCCACAAAAGTGAAATCAGACGAACACCTTTGCTCTATAATATTTTCGATTCCCGAAACGAAGGTACGGCCACTGCCGTAGAAGAAATGTTTATGGATGCCGGACTCTATGATGATTCTCCCCGCTCTAGGGAAATTGTGTACATCATGATCGCACAACGTGCCGCAAGGGGCCTAGGTTCCTTGTATGCCCATGCCAATATGATGACCATGGAGGAAGCCGGAGGAATCCATTCGGAATACACACCAAGAGGGTGGATGAAAACCGAAAAGGAACTACTGCTTTTTGAACAACACCTCTACCTAAGACAACCGGGCTATGGAACCAGTTACATTACCGGAAAATATTTATTGGAAAATACTTTGGCGGAATACGCAAGAGTGAAAGCCGCAAGGAACGAACCGTTTGAAATGCGTACTTTCTTTGATGAATTGAATTCGGTAGGCAGTATACCCATTTCCTTGGGAAGATGGGAAATGACCGGAGTCCAAACCTATTTGGGTCTCGACTAGTTTTTGAAAAGGAATACCGCTGTCCATGACCGATACCAAGCCTAAAAAACTATCCCGCCAAATGGGAATTCTGGCCCTTACGGCGACAGGTGTCTGCTCCATGTTAGGTGCCTCGATCAACGTGGTGCCCTTTATGATCCAACGCAATGTACCCGGCATTGGCCCCTATGTATTGCCGGCCTTTGCTTTTGCCGCAATACCGGCGCTATTTGCAGCTTTGGCCTATGGTATATTGGGGTCCGCCATGCCAAGAGCAGGAGGTAGTTACATTTATGCGAGTCGGGGTCTCAATCCCTACTTGGGTTTTGTGGCCAGTTTTTCACAATGGTTCGGGCTATCGATTGTTATTGGTGTTATTGCCTATGTGACCGTTCCGTTTATAAGGGATGTAACTTTGGCTTTGGGCTGGCAGGGCATATCCAATAGTTTGGAAATCGGATGGATCCGGGTATCCATTGCCTTGGCCCTTATTTGGTCCTTTGTGGCTATCAATATTAAGGGTGTAAGAAGCTATGAGCGTATTTTACTACCCATGATGTTTTTGATGTTCGCTTTGGGCGGGATTGTAATTGTCTCGGGATTGATTTACGACTCCTCTGATTTTCTAACCGCACTACAAGAAAAAACAGGAAATACTTTTGAACCCATAAAAAGCATCGCTTTTGACTGGCGTGTATTTCTATCGGCCGCAGCCTTATTATTTTCCAGTTTTATCGGGTTCGATTCCATTGCGCAAGCGGGCGGGGAGGCCAAAAACCCGACAAAAGCTTTACCTACCGCCATTCTATTGGCCATTTTTGGCGTAGGTCTTTTTTACTTTTTATTTGCCGCTTCGGTTTACCATATTGTGCCATGGAGTTTTGTTGCCCAAGAGGCCTTGGAAAAGGATATATCCGCACCGGGCCTATTGAGCTATGTTTTGCCCTCTGGTTTGGGAATCGCTATTTTAGCTGGGGCCGCCATTGCCCTGATCAATGATTTGCCTGCCATGCTCTTGTCCGTCTCCAGATTAATGTTCGCCTGGGCAAAAGATGGTATTTTTCCAAAGGCTGTTTCACGGATACACCCTAAAAACCATACTCCGCACATTGCCCTTTTAGTAGCTGGTGGTATGGCCAGCATCGGGGTTTTGGGATCTCATTTTGCCGGGGACTTCTTTTTGGGCATCGACATTATGGTGACCTCAATGATGGTCAATTTCTTGTTGATGTGTATCACTTTAGTGTCCATCCACAGCATCAATCCCAATATAGCCAATGGAATCTCGGTCATAAAAAATAGAAACTGGCAATTGTGTATCGGTTGGCTGGGCATTATTAGCCTAACCGCATTTTTAATCATTCATACTTATAAAGATCTCACCACTAGTGCCAGTGCCTGGTATTTTCACTCTACCCCTATTTGGTTGATCGTTATGGGCTTGGCCAGTGGTATCTTTGCGTATAATTGGGGCCGCTTAAAGAAGAACAAAACCGATATTGCAACACGATTTTTAAAACTCCCTGAAGAATAACAAATGCGAACAACAATACAATTAGCTGATGGTTTAGAAATTTCAAGAGTTATTACCGGACTCTGGCAAATAGCCGATATGGAGCGTGATGGCACTACCCTGGATCCATTGGCCACCTCAAAATATATGCAACCCTATTTGGATGCCGGACTCACTTCTTTTGATATGGCCGACCATTACGGATCTAGCGAAATTATTGCGGGTACGTTTAAAAAAAGCTTGGATGACAAAAACCAAGTGCAGTTATTTACCAAATGGGTCCCCAAACCCGGTAAGATTACCCGGGAAGACGTTCGGGAAGCGGTAAACACCGCTTTGGATAGAATGCAACAGTCTTCTATTGACCTGATGCAGTTTCACGCGTGGTACTATCCGGATGCCAGTTGGTTGGATGGTCTTTTTTATCTGAAGGAATTGCAGGAAGAAGGTCTTATTAAACATTTGGGCGTTACCAACTTTGATGCCGCCCATTTACGAATAGCCTTGGCCAGCGGTATCCCAATTGTAAGCAATCAAATTTGCCATTCCTTGATAGATCAACGTGCCATGGGTAAAATGGCAGATGTTTGCAAAGAATACGGTGTAAAATTATTGGCCTTTGGTACCTTGGCCGGTGGATTTTTAACCGATAAATGGTTAGGAAAACCAGAACCTTCACAAGAAGCATTGACCACGTGGTCACAAATGAAATATAAGCGCTTTATTGATGCTGCAGGAGGATGGCAACCGTATCAAAACGTATTGCAGACCGTAAAGAACATTGCTGAAAAACACCATGCGTCTATCGCCAATATCGCCACAAGATACATCCTTGAGAATCCGGCCGTAGCTGCCGTAATCGTTGGAGCTAGACTGGGTGAAAGCGAGCATATCCAGGACAACAGAAGCATGTTGGACATCAACTTGGACTCTGCCGATTTAGATGCTATTAAAACCGCTCTGAAAGCCTTTCAAATGATACCGGGCGACTGCGGGGACGAATATAGAAAACCACCGTTCTTGACCGCATCCGGAGACCTCAGCGATCACTTGGAAACCATTCCGAAAGCTTTTACCCCTATTAAAACAGGTAATCATCGCGAACAGATTTTTAGCGGAACCGAATGGGAAGCATACGCAGGGTATTGCAGGGCCGTGAAAATAAACAACCGTATTCATGTGTCTGGTACAACGGCCACGCATGGCAGTAAAATGATCGGAGGTAACGACCCCGCCGCGCAGACGCATTTCATTATTGACAAGATAGAAGGCGTCATCACTTCTTTTGGTGGCACGCTGGCCGATGTGGTTCGTACCCGAATTTTTGTAAACCAACTAAAGGATTGGGAGTCCGTAGCATATGCCCATGGTGAACGGTTCAACGGTATCAATCCGGCAAATACCTTGGTGGAGGCCAAATTGGTAGGCGATGGTTATTTGGTGGAGATTGAAGCGGAGGCGGTTCTATCCTAATTATCTTTTTAAATCATATCAGGGTTTGTACATCTACCATTTCAGATTTGATTTTTTGATCTCGCTTTCAAAAGATGGCCACTCCTTTTTCATAAAACGGTCTACCTCAGTTGAAAAATCTGAAATCAACATCTTCGCCTGTTTCAAAATCTCTTGATGCTGTTGTGATGGCACACGGGTCTGGGCCGCAGCAATATTCAATACTTCCCTAATTTTGGAATAGGGCGAGGTTTCAAAGGATTGCCATGCCCCTACTTGCCTTTCCGGTCTTGGGGTCTGCCCTTTTGCCCGCAAGTCTTTTAAGGCCTGCTTCATTGCATTGATTTTTTTCTCCAAGGATTTATTAACTTTATCAGAGTTACCTTCAAGCTGCTTTGATAATTTCTCCACCTGCTTTATCTTTTCATCAATAGTTTTCAATTTTTCGGATAACATAGCCACTTCCGTATCAGCAGCTTTCCGATAGGCATATAGTTCACGATCTACTTCGGGATCTACATCAAATCTTGGGTCAGGAATAACCTTTACTTTCGTAGTATCCGTTGAAGAACCATATTGCACTACGATGGAGTATTCACCGGGCAACACCGGGATATCCCGAGAAAAATCATCCGACCATGAACCTGGTAAGGAACTCGCTTTCTCATCCAACTTCCAAATCAAATAGTTAAGCCCTTCTTCTAAATCCTTGGTTTGTACCGAATTGATTTTGTTGTTTTGAGCATCAAAAATATCGGCCTTTAAAAGGCTGTCACTCTCCCGTATTTCGGATATAAAAAATGGAATCTTTGTTTTTTGAAACACCTTGTTCTCGCCCTCAAAGGTGGTATGGAAACCGGTCCAAATATTTCCCGGGGGGTTAATGAACAAGCCTTTTACCTGAACGGCATCGTTCATGGGGAATGCAGTAACACCCGATTTTATTCGGTTCCCTGCAATTTCCCGTAAGGATAGCAAATCGTCCAACACCCAAATAGCCCGTCCAAAAGTTCCAACGATCAAAGCCGACTCCGGTTCCTGAATCTTTAAATCCATGGTGGAAACGGAAGGAAATCCATTTTTAAACTGGGCCCAGGTTTGTCCTTCATCCACACTGACCCACAATCCATTTTCTGTTCCCAGAAATACTAAATTGGGTTCTACAGGATCCTGGATAATACTTAAAGCATAGCCTTTCACCGTATTGGCATCGACCATTCGCTGCCATGTTTTTCCAAAATCGACCGTTTTAAAAAGATAGGGCTCGTAATCACCTTTTCTGTAATTGTTTACGACCATCCAAGCAGTACCTACATCGTATCGGGAAGCTTCAATTTGGGCGATCCATCCTTCCTCAGGTAATTGCCCAACATTAGGCGTTAAGTTGACCCAGGTCTCGCCACCATCTTTGGTTAATTGAACTTGACCGTCGTCGGTTCCTACCCAAACCACTTCCTTGTTTTTCGGACTTGGGGCTATCGTTAAAATAGAGGAATATCGTTCGGCACCCGATACATCCAAGGTGAGTCCCCCATAGTCCTTTTTTTGATAGTCTGGATTGTTAGTTGTCAAATCTGGAGAAATAACTTGCCAAGTAGCCCCTTTGTCTTCAGTATAATGAACAAATTGCGATCCATAATAAGCAGCGTCGGGATTGAAGGGGTCCCTAGCAAAACCCGCATTCCAGTTAAAACGAAGTATGGTATTTAGGTCGGGTGCCGGGGGTTGAATACTCACATAATATCCCGTCAATTTATCGTACCGATACAAGTTTCCATTTTGTGAGGAACCATAGCCAAAACGGGAATTATCGAGGTCGGGTGAAATGTCAAAACCATCGCCCCCCACCAAATATTGCCAATACAGGGTACGTATACCTCCGCGTTTCCATGTATATGCCGGTCCGGACCAGTTGCCATTGTCCTGCATACCTCCGTACACATTATATGGGCGGTCATTATCCACACCCACATGATAAAATTGCGCCACGGGAATGGTCTCTGGAAAATACCAACTTTTTCCATGGTCGTAAGTAATACCCAAACCGCCATCACCACCGATTATAAAATGCTTCGCATCCTTGGGATTCACCCAAAACGCGTGAAAATCCGCATGGATTCCCTTAGTTTCATCAGCCGGTATCATTGGGATGGTATCAAAAGTTGCCGCCCCATCATAACTGACGGATAAAGGTTGGTAAATGTTATAGACCCGGTCGGCATCTTCCGAATCGACTGCCAAATCCTGAAAGTAAAACGGTCGGTTATTGGCAAACTTGGGATTATCATTGATCATTTTCCAACTGCTGCCACCATCATCGCTACGATAGATGGCATTCTTTTTCGCCTCTATCTTGGCATACATTCTATTGGGCTCCGAAGGGGCAATTGCCAACCCGATACGTCCTAAATCACCTGAGGGCAACCCATTCTTTTCATTCAATTTTTTCCAACTTTTTCCCGAATCGGTTGTTAGGTAAAGTCCCGAACCTTTTCCCCCAGAAGTGAAATAGTAGGGTGTACGTTCATGTTCATACATGGCCACAAAAATTCGATTCGGATTTGTTGGGTCCATCACCATATCTGCAACTCCCGATTTTTCATTTGTAAATAGCATTTTCTCCCAATGTTGTCCGCCATCTACGGTTTTAAAAAGTCCCCTATCTGCATTTGCCGTAAAAGGATCTCCCATGGCACCTACATAAACAACATTAGGATTTTTGGGGTCAACGAGGATTCTATGGATAGCCTTAGTACTTTCAAGGCCCATATGTTTCCAAGTAAGTCCGCCGTCGGTACTTTTAAAAACACCCATACCTAGGTTCATGGAATTTCTTGGATTTCCTTCCCCCGTTCCCACCCAGACCACATTAGGGTAGCTTTGTTGAATGGCCAATGCACCAATATTCTGGGTTGGTTCGTCGTCAAAAACAGGTTTCCAGGCAGAACCTCCATTTTCGGATTTCCATACCCCACCAGATGCCGCACCTACATACATGATTTTGGGGTTATCGGTCACGACGTCAATGGCCGTTATCCTTCCGCTCATATTCGCAGGACCTACATTGCGTATGTTTAGGTTTTTAAGGGTTGAGAAATCGATTTGTTGCGCACTTGCCAAGCTTAAACAAAATAGGGCCAATAGGACCGTTGTAAATACGTTAACTTTCATCCGATATGTTTTCGTTACCGTCAAAAATAATATATCGTACAGAATAAAAATTGATATTGCAATTATTAGTCAAAGGGATGTCCTGATTAACGATTATTACTTTTCTACGGGACGGGATTCAACCTTCTGCGTATGCCTTATTTGATGAATAGTGCAACAACCAGCACAGATCAACATCACTCATAAGAACAAACCATAGTCCCTTCCAAGGAATATATTTTACATTATTGTACGGTTAGAAAAATTATTATTGTCTCAATTTGAGACTTTAACATTTAAAAACCCTGTTTTATTTAAATTATTGACTATTTTTCCCTGTATAAATTATCACTAACCACCCTTTTATTCTTAGTAAAATTAAAATTCGTAAATACCTTAACAGTTTCATGAAAACGAATTGACCATATCGGAATTATAAAAAACCGCCGTGGATAATTTGAGAGTACAAACAAAATGTATGAACCCAACAAAGAGAAAACTATGTTATTATCCCATTTAAATTTTGCCAAAAAAGTTGCCATTTGGCAAAAGACAGCTGCACTGCTATCACTAATTACACTAAATGCAATGGCCCAGGAAGTGGGTCAAAGGGAACGTTTGGTTTCCCCTGAATTAAAGGATGATAATACCGTGGTCTTTAGTATAAGGGCTCCAAAAGCAGAAAACGTAACGCTTTCCGGGAATTGGATGCCTATGGTACCCGATGGAAATCAGGGAATGAAGAGACAGACCGTAGCTCTTACCAAAGACGGGCAAGGTGTATGGTCTGCCACTGTTGGGCCATTGGAGCCCGAATTATACGGCTATTCCTTTTTGGTAGATGATGTTACCACCTTAGACCCTTCTAATTTAATGGTGGCAAGGGACGGGACTTTTAGAACGGAAAGCCTCCTTTATGTCCCAGGTGATGCGTCGGACCTTTATTGGGCCAAAACAGGTCCTAAAGGAAGTGTGCATCAAATTTGGTATGAATCCCCTACGTTGGATTTGACCCGTCGTATGTTCGTTTACACGCCACCGGGATATCATGAATCCAAGGAAGATTATCCGGTTTTATATTTACTACATGGCGGAGGCGGTGATGAAGAAGCGTGGCCAACCCTTGGCGTGGCTCCAACCATCTTGGACAATCTTATCAATAGTGGCAAGGCCAAACCCATGATCGTGGTTATGACCAATGGCAACCCTACCCAAGCGTCTGCACAAACCATATCTCCCAAACTACCCAAAGTAGAGCAATCCGCCAGGGGAATGGCCAACATGATGTTCGAAAAAAGTTTGGTCAACGATGTGATTCCCTATATTGAAAACAATTTTAGGGTAAAGGCCAATAAAGAAAATAGGGCTCTAACAGGTTTAAGCATGGGTGGTTTACAAACCATAAATACCTCCTTTGAAAACCCAAACCTTTTCGATTATATCGGTGTCATGAGCATGGGCTTTGCAGATTTGAGCCGATTCGGAATTGAGGTAGACCATTCAAAAAGAGCCCAACAGATTTTGGCGCTCAAAGAGGCAGACCCCGAGCTATATTGGATAGCCTGTGGAAAAGATGATTTCCTATATGAAAGTGTGGTTACCATGCGTAATGAACTTGACAAGCAAGACTTCGATTATAAGTACCGTGAAAGTATCGGAGGACATACTTGGAGCAATTGGAGAATCTACCTATCCGAATTTGCACCCATGTTATTTAAATAATTGAAAATATTTAATTTAAAATGAAGCACTTGACCAACACACTGAAAACAACCTTTTTCTTAGCCATTATCTTTGGAGTATTTGCGTTGGAAGGTAACGCCCAAGAAACCAAAAAAAGGTTGCCCATTATAGATGTACACGTACATGCCATGAAGGTTAACCCAAACTTTTCTTCTGAAATGTGTCCGTGGTTCCTCAAGGATATGCCAGGAAGTGGACCCAATCAGAATCCGCCATCATTTATCAATACCGGATGTGTCGCCCCTTTGAAACCGGCAAAGACCGATAAGGAAATGCAAGAGGCCATTCTTAGGGCCAATAAGGAATTGAACATCACTATGGTAGTAAGTGGAGATGCGGATATCATTCATAAATGGCATAGCGCTGCACCAAATCGAATTATTCCATCCTTCGGGATAAGCAACTCCAATCAAATGACCGTGGAGGCCTTTAGGGATTCCCTGTCCAATGGCTTTTACAAAGTCATGGGCGAGGTAGCTCCACAATATCAGGGAATGTCCCCAAGTGACATGTCCTTGGACGAATATTTTGGGGTTGCCGAAGAACTTGGTTTTCCCGTAGGAATTCATATGGGTACGGGCGGTAACGGAATGGCCAATATTACTTCGCCCAAGTATAGAGCCTCTCTTGGACAACCTTTTTTATTGGAAGATATGTTGGCCCGCCACCCAAAACTAAAAATCTGGGTCATGCATGCCGGTTATCCCATGATAGACCAGATGATTGCACTTATGGGAGCCAATGCCTATGTGTATGTTGACTTGGCCGGGTTTATTTGGAGTTATCCCCAAGAAGAAATCCACGCCTATCTGAAGCGATTGGTCCAAGCGGGCTTTGCCAAAAGAATTTTATATGGAACCGATTTAATGATGTGGCCCGGTCTATTGGAAACTTCAATTGGTGTTATTGAAAATGCAGATTACCTTTCTGAAGACCAGAAACGAGATATATTCTTTAATAATGCGGTCAGGTTTTTCAATTTGGACGCCTCCAAATTTGAGTAATGAAAGAACGTTTATTAACTAAAATTTCTAGAAAGGTTTGCCCAAAAATCAAAGGTTCGTTTCATTGTTTATGAACCTTGTTTGTTGCGAATAAAAGCCTTTTTATACTCAGAAGGTACTTTGCCAAAACGCTCCTCGAAAATTTTGGTGAAATGACTTCTGCTGGAAAATCCAATGTGATAACAAATTTCAGATTGGTTCATATCCGTATTTTGAATAAGTTCTCGGGCAACTTCCAAACGAATGTTCGTTACGAATTGGTTCACGGTACGGCCATGAAGATACTTAACCCCAGTCTGCAACTTACTTTGTGAAACTCCGATCATATTTGCCAATTCCTCAATGGAGGGCCTTCTGCTTATATTTTTCCTGATCAAATCTCCCAAATCCGTTATTCTGGATAACTCTGCCTTGCTCAATTTTGGCGATAAATCATCTGTGTTTTTCTCCCGATCATGGGCCTCAATCTGAAATGCCAACATATTCATTAATGCCCCTTCGGCCAATAATCTCCCAACAACATCGGTTCTTTTATTATCTATTAAGGTCGTTGCCACTTCAGAAATCCTCCCACTTATTCCTCCGAAGAACCTAAAGGATTTATCCTTGTTTAGAAAAGGCGAAAAAACACTTTTTTAAATCGGATTGTAAGCTTGTACTATTATTATTACCTGAAATTTCCAATTTGCTGGGCTCCAAAATGACGTAACAACATTTGAAATCGATCCCCTTTGGTATAACAAACTCAGCACTTTCACCATCCTCTCCAACCAAGATGAAATTTTGGCTTTGATGAATCTTATGATAAGTTTTCTCATTTGAATATTTGTGCAACTGATAGCCATTTACAACAATACCCAAATAGAGTAATTTATTGGGTGAAAAATTAAGATTGAACTTTAGATCTTGTTCAAAACGAATGCTATATGCCCAAGCCGTAACACCGGCAAAAGGTTTAAAAAGACTAATATGTCCCCTTCCCTTCTCATTGTCCAACTTTAAATTGGCGGCGCCAAAATCTTCTTCAAATATTGCACGATAATGCTCTGCGAACTGTCGCAGCATATTTACAGGGTTACTTTCCTGAATATTGAGCATCGCATTCTATTTAAAAATTACGCCGGTAATCAAAATCTTCTAGAATTACTTAAAAATTAATAGCTTTAAACATACCATTTTTAGTACTCCGACAAACCGAAATAAATATAGGAATTTTCTGTTTAAAATTAGATCTACTATTTCGTTTTCAAACAAATTCCGTGTTCCATTTGGGCCGAAATCCTTTCATCAGGTGTTTAAATTATATCTCTAAATTCCAATATCTAGATTTATCTATGAAAATTAGTTCGCAATAGCGAAGTCTAAGAGAAGAAAGTTGATTTTACTCAATTTTTAGTGTTTTGAGGGCCATTTCGATTAAATCTTGACTCATTTCATTCAAAATTGAAGGTTTTTGTCCATTTATTTGGATTTTTAGATAAAAGGTGTAGGTTATGAGTTAGTCATAATCCAAAACACTTTTATGCGTCAACTAAAAATTACAAAGCAAATCACGAACCGAGACACGAAGTCACTTGAAAAATACTTTCAAGAGATCAGTAAAATCGAACTGATTACAGCAGATGAGGAGGTGGAATTGGCCCAAAGAATAAGAGAGGGCGACCAAAAGGCTTTGGAAAAATTGGTAAATGCCAATCTAAGATTTGTGGTCTCAGCGGCCAAACAATATCAAAATAGAGGGTTAAGTTTAACAGACCTTATTAATGAAGGAAATTTGGGACTGGTCAAAGCCGCAAAGCGCTTTGACGAAACCCGAGGCTTTAAATTTATTTCCTATGCTGTGTGGTGGATACGCCAAGCTATTTTACAGGCGTTGTCCAAGAATGGAAAATCCATTCGACTACCCCAGAATAAAATTGCAACGAATACCAAAATATATAAGGTATACTCCGCATTGGAACAGAAACTGGAACGCCCACCAAATCCATCGGAAATTGCATCGGAATTGGATATGAGTGTAAAAAAGGTGGAAAGTTCCATTAAGAGTTCCGGAAGGTCACTATCGTTGGATGCTCCCTTTAAGGAGGAAGAATCATCCAATCTATACAACGTACTTTCCTCCAAGGATGCGGATAAACCGGATGAAAAAATGATGGAAGAATCACTTCAAACCGACCTGGACGAAGCCTTGAACACAATACCTGAAAGACAGCGTGATGTAATCCGCCTATTTTATGGTATTGGAAAAGAGCCCCCTATGAGCCTTTCAGAAATTGGTGATTTATTTGATATTACTCGGGAACGTGTGAGACAAGTACGCGAAAAAGGACTGCGTGCACTAAGAAAAAAGTCCAGAAATAAAGTATTAAGAAGTTATTTATAATTTAAAAAAAGAACTATGCTAAAAATAGAAGTAAAAGAAGGAGAATCCATAGAACGTGCCCTCAAACGGTACAAAAGAAAATATAGAAGAACCAAAGTATTGGACCAGATTAAGGATAGACAACATTACACCAAACAGTCTACAGAAAGAAGGGAAGCCTTGCAAAAGGCCGAATACAAGCAACAATATCTATTGGAGAACGAAGACCAATAAGAGCAAAAAGGGTAATTATCAAATTACCCTCCCTTTGGCTCATAAACTAACAAATCCACGATAATTTTGGTTAATCCTTGAGGATTAACTATCTGATAATCAATATAACATAAGCTTAACATGGCTAATTTGTTAGGTTCATGGAGAATCTTATGTTATGCCCCATAAATACCAATGAATGAAAATTATTTATATAAAAAGAGAAAGCAATGTGAAAGAAGTGTATAGAACCAGTCTAGGCCGTTTGAACTGGAAGGTAACCTATATTAAAAAATATTTTCTAGGAATGCCGTTCAAAACCATGCACAAATACACACATACTTTTTTCACGAAAAAAAATAACAGAGTAGAAAAAATGCTATTCATTTAAACTAAACGATCACTTTTAAATTTTAATAAACAACAAAACTATCTTATGAAGATTTTAGTTATCGGAGCGGGAAATATGGGACTCACCTACGCTGAAGGAATGTCCAAATCCAAACTATTGAAAAGAAGAAACATCATGGTGTTGGATACCTCCGAGGAAAAATTAGAAGCGCTTAGGAAAGAGGCCAAATTTGATACTTATAAGGAATTGGCAGATTGTGTTCCACAGGCAGATATCATTTTTATTGCCGTTAAACCATACCATGCTGATGCTTTAATGATGAAAATGGAGCCATTGGTCAACAAGGGTCAAATTGTAATTTCGATCATGGCCGGGGTAACCATTAAAACGATTAAAGATCTTACAGGCCTTAATAAAGTGGTACGGGCTATGCCCAATCTACCCGCTCAAATAGGAAAAGGGTTGACCTCTTTTGTGGCCTCTGAGGAAGTATCCAGAATAGAACTTTTAACCATTGAAAGTTTATTGGATACCACAGGCAAGTCCATTTTGGTAAGCGACGAAAATTTTATCGATGCTTCTACAGGTATTTCTGGAAGCGGTCCGGCCTACGTGTTTTATTTTATGCAAAGTATGATGGAGGCGGCGCTAAAAATGGGCTTTTCCAAAAATGTCTCCAAAGTCCTGGTAAGCCAGACCTTTACAGGTGCCATTGAACTCTTCAATCAGAACGACCTTTCACCCAATTCCTGGATGGACAAGGTGGCCAGCAAAGGAGGTACTACCCGTGCCGCTTTGGATAGTATGGATAATAACAAGGTAGGTGAATTAATTAAGGAAGCTGCCTTTGCAGCATTTGAACGTGCCATTGAACTTGGAAAAGAGAAATCGTATGTATAAGGAAAAAATAGTAGTGAAAGTTGGTACCAACGTAATGACCAACAAAGACAATAGAATTGTTAGACCTGTATTACGAAACCTAGTAGAGCAAATTGCAAAATTGTACGAAAGGGATATTATTACCGTACTGGTTTCTTCCGGATCCGTAATTGCAGGAAAAGAGGTTTTGGGAAAATCCAATATCGAGGATAGGACCCAAAGACGGCAAGTATATTCTGCCATTGGACAACCCAGAATGATGAGGCTTTATTACAATATTTTCCATGATTATGGAATGAAATGTGCCCAGGTACTTCCCACCAAAAGGGACTTTAGCCCTGGTGTTCACCGGCAAAATATGATCAATTGTTGTGAAGGTCTATTGTCTGAAGGTGTTATTCCTATTGCCAATGAAGATGACGCCGTATCCGTAACTATGAGTATGTTTTCCGATAATGATGAATTGGCAAGTTTGATTGCCCAACTATTGAATGCGGACAAACTCATCATCCTAACCGATATCGATGGACTGTACACAGGTGATCCCAATGAAAAGAACAGTGACTTGGTGCAACATGTAAAACCAGAGGAAAATCTGGACAAGTATATCAAGGACAATAATAAAAAAGAGGAGGAAGGCCGAGGAGGCATGGGATCCAAACTGGATTACGCCCAGCAGGCGGCAGCCAAGGGTATACCGACCTATATTGCCAACGGTAAAAAGAAGAATACCATCATCGACATCATTGATGGTAAAAATGTAGGGACAAGAGTAACCTTGGAAGAAGAATTAATAAAATGAAAATATTGACTACAGAGATAAAAAACAACGTATTAACAAGCATGATAGACCTGTTGGACAAAAACAGGGAAAGTATCATCAAAGCAAATAAAAAGGACTTGGACCTATTCCAAAAAGAGGATCAGGCCATGTATGACCGTCTTATTGTCACGGATAAGAAAATAGATGGTATGATACAATCCATACGAGAGGTTCAGAGCCAGGAAGATCCGGTTAACCAACCCATTTCAACCAGGATTTTGGACAATGGATTGGAGATAACCAATAAAACGGCACCTTTCGGAACCATAATGATTATTTACGAATCGCGCCCTGATGTTACTATAGAGGCCGCTGTTTTGGCTTTTAAAGCCAGTAATAAAATACTCCTTAAAGGAGGCAAAGAAGCCTTGCACAGTAACACCATACTTACAGAATTATGGCACAAGGCGTTGGAGGAAAATGGGCTTCCAACGGATTATATCCAACTGTTGACCATGAACCGACAGGAAACCCAAGATTTTCTTAAAAATCCTGTCGAAAAGTTAGATTTAATAGTTCCCAGAGGTGGCGAGAGATTGATAAACTTTGTAAAAGAACACGCCAATTGCGCAGTGCTTGTTAGTGGTAGGGGAAATAATTTCCTTTATGTGGACGAAAATGCCGATTGGGAAAAAAGTCTAAAGGTCATTATGAACGCAAAAACGGATAAAATATCGGCGTGTAATGCATTGGACAAGATTTTGATCAGTCAAAGTATAAATAACTACAATCAAAAATTAACCGAATTATACAACCTTCTCAGTTCCAATGGAGTGGATATTTTGGTCGATGATAAGGTTTCCAAAACCCTGACTAATGCCACCCTTATTACCGACGATTCTATTTGGAAAGAAGAATTTTTGGCTATGAAATGTTGTTTGGGAGCTGTGGAAACTTTAAATGAAGCCGTATCCAAAATCAATGAGAATTCCGGTGGCCACTCTGCAACCATTATGACCAGCGACAAGGGTAGTGCCAGGCAATTTATGGAGGAGGTAGATTGCGCTGCCGTATATCAAAATGCCTCTACACGTTTCACCGACGGAGGACAAATGGGAGTAGGTGCAGAACTGGCGATTAGTACTGACAAGTTACACCATAGAGGGCCTTTAGGGCTAGAACAATTGGTCACCAACAAATATTTTGTCTTTGGCGACGGTCAAATAAGGGAGTAACGAATATTAATTACCAAATCTTAAATCATATATGTTTGAAACGATAGAAAATATAGAAGGAGCAACCATATATCATGGAGAAATCCACAATAGGATTTATTTATCGGAAATAAATCAGGAGAAAATAGATGCCATCCTGCCCAAAATGACGGCTTTGGCAAAACAAAAGAAGTATGACAAGATTCTGAGCAGGGTTCCGGAAAATGCCATAAATAAATTTGAGTCCAATGGCTATACCGTAGAAGCAAAAATACCTGGACTTTATCATGGAAAAACTACAGGATATTTTTTGGCCGATTATCTGAACGAGGGTAGACATCAATGTGATGAAAAACAGTTGAAAATCATTGAAACGGTAAAAACCATTGCCATGGCTGCCAACAAACCCAATGAAAATCCCCACATGGGCATACCTAGTAATCACGAGGTAAGAAAATTGGGGTCAAAGGACTTTTCGGAATTGGTAGACTTGCATGAAAAAGCATATAAGTACCATCCCAAGCATATTAAAAGGGAGCAAGATTTTGAACAATTGGCGGAACTTGACCATCAATTCTATGGCCTATTTGTGAAAGAACAATTATTGGTCTCGGCTATTTTGAGAGTACACCCAACGGAATCTAATCTTGAAATTGTTGATTTTGCTACACATCCAGATTACCGGGGACAGAATCTTTCCTATTATTTGGTGCAGGAAATCAAAACTTTGATGCAGGATGTAGGTTGTACAACAATCTATGCGTTAGCTAGGGCCACGTCCTATGGTTTAAACATCACTTACAGCAAGCACGGATTTAAATATGCAGGCACGCTTACGAACAATGCTTTTGTCCGTGATGCATTGGAAAGTATGAATGTTTGGTATTACAATGAGTTGAAGTAACTAAATCACAGGAACTTCCTCTCGGGATCAAACGGTTTTAAATCCATGGAAGGGGTGTTACCTTCCAAGACCTCTGATATAAGTTTTCCGGTTGCAGGACCCATACTCCATCCCATCATGGCATGGCCGGTTGCAATAAACAAATTATCAAAGTGGCCTGTCTTCCCAATGTACGGGAGTCCATCCGGCGATACAGGACGTAAACCGCATTTGGCATTCCTAATTTCTTCTTGGGTTATTTCAACGTTAGGATAAAATTTCTTTACGGCCTCTGCAATAGCTTCGACCCTATTCAAATTAATATCATAATTAATCCCTGAAAATTCCATAGTTCCCGCAAACCGGGTAAATCCTTCCATAGGTGTAATCGCCACCTTTGCCTCCATTAAGATGGCCGGTAATTCTATTCCCGTAGGCCTATGAACATCAATGCAATAGCCCTTTCCCGCCTGTACCTGTAATGTCAGACCCAATTGTTTTACCAGGTTATTGCTCCACGACCCGGAGGCCAATACTATATCGTCCGGGGTATAGGTATCTTTATCGGTATGTACTTTACGGATGGATGAATCGGAATAATCGAACTTAAGTACTTCCTCCTCATACTTTATCTGGACCCCGCTCTTTATTAGGTACTCCCTCATCTTGGCCATGAAGACATTTGGCGTGCTATGGGCATCGCAAAAGTAATGCAAAGCACCTTTTCCTATTACCTTCATATCTCCATGCAACGCTTTTAGTTCATCGGCATTGAGATTGGAAACCTCCAAACCCATCTCTTTAGCCTTCGCGGCCACTTCCTTTTCGGCATTGCCATAGGCATCAGTCTGGTAAATCATGAGCAGCCCCTTCTTTTCCAAATGGAAATCTCCCAAATCCCGCGACTCCTTTATCTCATCGTACAACTTGGAACTCAACAGATTAATGTCCTTTATTATCGGTGCAGCTTTTTCGACCTTTTCCTTGGTGGAGGATTTGTGAAAGGACCATGCCCATTTAAAAAAATCGATATCCCAGCGTGGCTTAATATAAAAAGGACTTTTGCTGTCCATCATCATGGATAATCCTTTGGTAATTACTCCTGGCGCCGCCAAAGGTACAATATGGCTTGGGGTAAGATATCCCGCATTCACAAACGAGGCCCCCATCCCTCCTTGCGATTTTTCCAGTACGGTAACTTGGTATCCCTTCTTATGCAAATAATATGCGGAACAAAGTCCCATAATTCCCCCACCAACAATCAATGTATTTTTGTCCGCCATGTTTAAACAGGTATAATTATAATCTTACTCCAGTGTCAAAAAATCTCATAGAATCTAAAATAGCCTATTCATTGGGTTATTTTTATTGTTTTATTCAATTCCAATATCTTTTCTATAAAAGATTCATTGTTTTTTGGGCTTATGTAGATTTCATTAAACTTATCATATTTAATTATCAATCCTTTTCTTGCAGTAGCTGGTCTGAAACCCACCCAAAGTGTTTTTCCTTTTATGATTTCCGTTATACGCTCAAGACTTATTTTCCCATTGAAAGGCCCACTCCTATAAATTAGACCATTCTCTTTAGTAAGTTCATAATTAGTTCCGAAATACAGCCAAAATAAAAATCCGACAATACCAAGAACAGGTATTAAAGACCAATATTCCCCCTTCTCCATTTCTCCTTTTAAAATCCCAGCTATGGTGACAATAATCAAGAATACATTTGTCCCAAAAATTATCACACTGAATAATGTATCTTTTTTACTTTTGAACTTCATTTTGGTCTTGACTATATCACCTGAAAACCTTGGGCATACGGATCGGATTCATCAATACTGATTTCATTATAACCGTATTGTCTTGCCCAACCTTTAATACTAGGTATTATACCCATAAAATTACCAATTTTACATTCTGATTCTACTTCACCAATAAATTTGGAACCAATAATACTTTCATGGATGAATTCTTCCCCTTTTTCCAGTTTTCCTTTGGCATACCACTGCGCCATCCTTGCTGAAGTACCCGTGCCACAGGGTGATCTGTCTATGGCCTTATCCCCGTAGAACACGGCATTTCTGGCCGCAGCATCGGGGGAAATTGTAGTGCCCGTCCAAAGTATGTGGCTCACATCCTTGATAGACGGATTTTCTGGATGCACGAATTTTCCGGGATATTTCAAATTGATTTGCTGCCGAAGCTCCCTGGCCATTTCTATCAGTTGCGATGCGGAATAATTCTGGAGTCCGGAAAAATTTTCCTGCGGATCGACAATGGCATAGTAGTTACCCCCATAGGCCACGTCAAAAGTAAGATCCCCAAGAAATTTGGAGGTAACGGTCAATTCCGAAGCTGCCAAATAAGAACCCACGTTGAGCAATTTTACCCATTCCACTTTATTGCCATTCTGATGGTAGGTAACCTCGACCAAACCGGCCGGAGCTTCCATTCTGACCTTCCCTGGTTCCTTGGGAACAACGACTCCCTCCTCAATGGCCATCGTTATTACACCAATGCTGCCATGCCCACACATGGGAAGACAGCCACTCGTCTCTATAAAAACAATGCCAAAGTCATTTTCTGGGTTGGACGGCGGATATAAAAAGGCACCGCTCATCATGTCGTGGCCCCTGGGCTCAAACATCAACCCTTTTCTGATCCAATCGTATTCCTTTATAAAATGAAGTCTTTTTTCACTCATGTTAGCCCCTTTAAGATCGGGAGCCCCTTCAACGATCAACCTTACGGGGTTTCCGCAAGTATGACCGTCAATACATTTAAATACATGTTTTTTCACACAAATCAGCTCTTTTTTACATTTTCAATATACGTATTTACCCTTCTTTCCAAAATAGGTAGGGTTACCGTACCTTGTCCTAAAATGACTTCATGGAATTTTCTGATGTCAAAATTTGGTCCTAATTCATTTTCTGCCCTTTTTCTCAGTTCCCTAATCTTTAGTTCTCCCATTTTGTAGGATAAAGCTTGTCCGGGCCATGCAATATATCGGTCCGTTTCGGTATTGATTTCATGAAGGGACAGTGCCGTATTATTCTTCATAAAATCCAATACTTGCTGTTTGGTCCATCCTTTGGCATGGATTCCGGTATCCACAACCAATCTGGCGGCCCTCCACATCTCATAAGTCAGTTTTCCGAACTTCTCATAAGGCGTTTTATACATACCCATCTCATCTCCCAAAAACTCGGTATACAGCGCCCAACCCTCACCAAAAGCAGATAGGTACATATTTTTTCTAAACTGTGGAATACTATCCGACATTTCCTGATTAAGGCTGCCCTGCAAATGATGTCCAGGAACCGACTCATGAAGTGTCAGGGAAGGCAGGACATACAAGGGCCTACTGTCCAATTTATAGGTATTGACCAAATAATAGCCCGGCTCCGTTGGACTACGGGAACCCGAGTAGCGACCCCCTGTATATTTTGGCGCTAAGGCATCCGGTACTTTTTTTACACCATAAGGTTTTCTGGGTAGGGTTGAAAAATAGGTGGGTAATTTTGCATCGATCTGTTTTGCAATGTTCCTAGCTTCCTTCAATAAATCCTCCCCATTCGTTACATAAAATTGTTCATCGGTACGGAGGAACTCCAAAAAGTCGACAAAACTTCCCTTGAATCCGACCGATTTGATAATCTCTTCCATTTCAGACCTTATCCTTGCTACTTCCTTTAACCCTATTTCGTGTATATCATCCGCAGTATACTTGTCGGTCGTGGTATAATAGTTTACCCTATTCTGGTACAACTTCGATCCACCTGGGGTATCTGAAATACCCACACTATTTCGGGTGTTGGGTATATATTCCGATTCAAAAAAGAGTTTTATTTTTTTAAAGGTAGGAACCACCGATTCAGCTATGGCCACTTTGGCCGCATTCAAAATAGAATCATTTTGTGCTTGGGTAAGTGAAGCAGGTAGCTCCTTGAAAGGAGCATAAAATGGATTTTCTTCAACTTCTACGCTAATATGCTGGTTATAGGTGGATTCATATCCGTCAAAAATTACCTTGGGCTGTGAGACCTTCTTCTCCAGTGCGATACGCAATATTTGAAAGTGCTCATCCGCGAAACGGGGCATATCATCAAGAACATTCAAATATTCCTTGGCACTTTCATAATCGCGAATGGGCCTAATGCGATAATTTAGGCTAAGGTGAAAACCTTGATCCGCCTGTATCGGGTTTAAATAAAGTCCAAAATTGTACTCATCCACCCTATTTTGAAGACTGAATTTTAGCAATTCCAAGGAAATCCTTTCCGTTTCGGAAAGTGTCTCTAGGTCAATATTGCCAAGATCTTCGAGTTTTTTAGCGGCAAATTGGGCATCTTTTTCATATACCTCGGGCAGATATCTGCCCAATGGGTACTCGCTTCGATCATACAATTTAAACTTCTCAACCTCCCCTATGATTTTCTCCAATGCTTCAGTACCGTTATTGAAGTTTTGGGCGTAAAGGTTCATTCCGGCCAAGAATACCCATAGGCCAAAGACAAGATGCTGCTTAAAAATTCGAAGTGCCATGTTCTATAGTTTATGCCATGATTTCTTCCAATTCGAGATAATCGGGCAATTGAGGTCTGTTCGCCATTCCAATTTCAATTATTTTCAAAACCCTTTCCCGTTCAGCACCTTGCAACGGAAGTCTTGGTGCCCTAACATTTTCCGTGCCTATACCTGTGGCTACTTCGGCCAATTTTATGTTCTGCACAAGTTGCGGATTAATGTCCAGTTCCAATAGGGGGAGGAACCATCTGTAAATTTCTAGAGCCTCTTTGATCCTACCGGCCTTTGCCAATTTATAAATGGCTACAGTTTCCGCGGGAAATGCACATACCAAACCGGCTACCCATCCTTCGGCACCCATCAACAAACTCTCTAGACCCAAGGTGTCCACACCTGTCAAAACTTTGAGTCGGTCACCAAACCTATTCTTTATTCGTGTTACATTGGAAATATCCCGTGTACTCTCCTTTACGGCCGTAATGTTCTCCTCTTGGAGTAAAACTTCGAACATATCCAAAGTCACCATGATACCATAATCAATAGGGTTATTGTAGATCATAATGGGCAAATCCGTACTTCTTGCCACTTCTTGAAAGTAAGTCACCGTTTCCAAATCGTTCGCCTTATAGCGCATTGGAGGCAACATCATAAGACCTGAAGCCCCATTTCTCTCGGCAGCCTTTACCGCTTCTATAGCTCCCTGTGTTGTCTGTTCTGCTATGTTAAGGACAACGGGAACCTGGCCATCCACAATTTCAACCGTCTTTTTTAATAGGGTCTCTTTTTCTGTTCCCGTTAAGGTACTTGCCTCGCCAAGAGTGCCGCCCAAGATAATTCCGTTTACCCCAGCAGCTAACTGAGCCTCTATATTTACTTGAAACATATCCAAGTCCAAATTTCCCTCCTTTGTGAATTTTGTCGTAACCGCGGGCATTACCCCGCTCCATGAAAGTGCCATATTACTTTAATTTTGTTTTCGTAAAATTAGCTATACAATTAAAAAATCATTAATTCGATTTTACCAATTACCAATACTAAATTACCATACAACTTATATATTCATTACATTTCATGAATAATTGAAACTACTCCTAAGACATGAAGGTACTTCCGTTTATCATTCCAAAATCGCCATCCGAGAATCTGGTTTTCCAGATTGATGAAGAAATCCGCTTCTATGATAAGCTGCATCAGCATGAAGAGATACAGATTAGTTATATAAGTAGGGGGCACGGTAAGCTGGTCCTTATGGATAGTATCCATCCTTATCATCCAAATGATCTGTTCGTTTTGGGTAGTAACATGCCCCACCTATTTAAAAGCGAGGGAACGGATAAGTCCACCTCCAAAATGTATACCCTCTTTTTTACGAATGAGTCCTTTGGAAAGGACTTTTTTGATTTATTGGAACTTCAGTACTTAAAGTCATTTTTTACCAAGGTCCAGAATGGCTTTAAAATTTTGGAAAACCAAAAGGAACTAGGCCTAATCCTACAAAAAATGGAGGATAAAAATAGATTGGACCGGTTTTTGGGCCTGCTACATCTGTTAAAACGGTTCTGTGAAGTGCCTATAAAAAGTCTATCGCTTGGGGCACCATCAAAAATACGGAGCTTGGACGAAGGGGAAAGGCTTCAGCGGATATTCGATTTGGTTATCCAAAATTTTAAAAGACCCATTAGCTTGGAAGAGGTTGCCGAACTGACATATATGACCAAGAATTCCTTTTGTAGGTTCTTTAAAAAACATACGAATCAGAGTTTTTTTGATTTTTTGATTTCCTATAGGGTAGAACATGCCTGTCAACAGCTGGCACAATCCAAGAACGATGCTATTATGAATATCGCAGAAGGATGCGGTTTCCAGTCCCAATCCAATTTCAATAGAAGGTTCAAGGAAATAAAGGGAGTTACGCCTACGGAGTACAGAAAATCCATACGATGACTTATTTTCTTCCAATACAATGGAATTCCTAATATATTTGAAGAATATTTATTATAAAATACATTTCCCAACAACCACTAAAAGAATAGATTAAAATGAAAAATTGGTTACTATCCGTTTCGCTACTGTTTATTGTTCCCGTATGCTTCGCCCAAAAAGCAAATACCAAGACCTTAGAGAAATTTACAGAGTTGAAGGTATACGACCGCATTGTGGTTTCCTTGGTAAAAAGTAACGAAAACAAATTGGTCATTACCGGCGATGACAAGGATGAGGTTAATATTTCCAACAAGAACGGACTTCTTAAGATAAAGATGGAATTTGGTAATTTTATGGATGGAGACGAAGCGAAAGGCACCTTATATTATACAGAGGATTTGATTTTAATCGATGCGAACGAGAATGCCAAGATTATCTCCGATGTAACATTTAAGGCCTCCAAAGTGGAAATCAAGGGACAGGAAGGCGGAATTATAGACCTAAAAGTTTCCTTGGACGAGGTTAATGTCCGTGCCGTATCCGGAAGTGAAGTAACCCTAACTGGAACCAGTAAAAAACAAGAAATATCTGTCAATACAGGAGGCAAGGCGTATTGTAAAGGTTTGGACACATCCGAAACCATGGTTACCGTTATGGCTGGTGGCAGGGCAGATGTAAAAGCATCGGAAGAAGTAAACGCCAAGGTAAAGGCAGGTGGCTCCATATATATCTATGGAAACCCCAAAAACGTGAAAAAGGACAAGGTATTTGGAGGGAAAATAAAGGAAATGTAATTATTGTCCTATTTCCTTGGCTTCAAAAGAGACCAACACATTTTCCCGAAATTTAGCTGTTATCTCTATAGGATTACAACAGACCTCACAATCTTCTATATACGTTTGGTCCGTAATGGATGAATCCATAAGCATAGATACCTCCTCCCAGCAATAAGGGCATTGAAAAAAATGTTCATACATGGGGATTGCCGATTAATTTCCCTTGAGTCTTTTGGTCAATTCCTCCAAGGTCATTCTTTGTATCAAATTTTCGGCATTGGAAGTAAAGATTACCTCATTGCCCAATTGGAGTCCCAAATCATCCTCTTCCCTGTGCAAAATTAAATCTGAGGGTTTGGCCTGAATTTCCTCCAACTTTATATCGAATCTCTTTTTAAGCGTAATCTCCCCATTCTTCCGGGCCAGTTCAAAACCAGCATAGTCAAACAAACGCTTGAGTCCACTAAAGAATCGGATTCCAACGAAAAGCAGCCCGGCCATGGCAAATTTTACGGCCAGGGTAAACACATCTACTTCATCGCCATTTATAAAGGTCAATACGAGATTTATCGCCCCGTTAATTCCGATAAAAAAGGCGACCAAACCTAGTAAAACCGCAAAAACATCCGTTAAAACCGCGTTGAGGGTTCTGGTAACCAAGAATCTATTATCGATGGTCTCAGCCTTAAAACCAAAATCTTTTAAATATTCAAAGTTTTTAATTCGGGCAATCTTATCATCAATGGCAGCGTCCAAACTTGAAATATCCAATGATAGGCCCCTTCTATTTATTTCTTCCTTTAATTGAAGCTGGGATTCAAAGGTCAATAGAGCATGTTGTTCCAACACCTCCAAAATTTCCTTGTCCGTTTTGTCATTATACATATTGCTCGTCGTTATTTGTTGACCTGCGGCTATCATATTTCAATATTCAGTAATTGCCCTGTAAGCTGAAGCAACTGTAGTTCTGCCAATTTAGCATCGTACTTTGCCAAATTCTTATTGGTTTGTGCATTCAATAAATTTATCTGTGCCTGCCTGAATTCAATAGAAGTAATCCTTCCCAATTGAAATTGTTCCCTCGAACGTTCAAAATTATTTTGGTTGGTGACTACGTTTTGTTCCTGAATTTTAAATATTCGAAGTCTATTTTCATAAATGGCCATGGCATTTTGCATGTCCCTATTAACCTCCAGTTCTACTTGCTTTCGCAATAACTCTTGGTTTGCATAGGTAATCTTGGCATTTTTTACCCGCACTGCGGTACCTCCGCCATCAAATAGGTTCCACGTTAAACTGGCACCAAGTCCAAAACTTAGCTGCGTACTATTGGTCCCCGGGAAAACCTGCCCGGTAAAGAATACTTGATCCGGATTTTGACTTCTGTTCCATCCATAGGACCCCGTAAGGCCAATAGTGGGAAGATATCCTGATTTATTTACCTTGATATCATAGGCATTGATCTTAAGGTTTTGCTCCGTTTGCAAAATGGCCACGTTATTCGATATGGATTGTTCCATATAATCCACCAAGGTAATCCTGGGGGTAAAAGAGACTAGCGTATCGACCACAAAATTTGAACTTAAGTCTTGATTCAAGAGTACGTTTAAATCCCTTTTTGCGTTTTCCAATTGTTGTTCCGTATTCAATAAATTGATACTGTCATTGGTCACGTCCACCTGGGCATTAAGAATGTCCAATTTGGTATTTTGTCCATATTCAAAGGCATATTCTGATCTTGTGATACGCTGTTTTGAAATTTCCAGAGCCTCCAATTGTACATTTCTGTTCTCGGTTAGCCTGGCAATTTCAAAATAAACACTGAACATTTGGAGCATTGTATTTTCAATGGTCTCTCGTGCTTGCAACTCCGATAACTGATATTGCTCCTTAAGCCTTTTGTAATTATAGAACCTACCCAATCCATCAAACAAGGTATAATTTAAATTTAATCCTGCATTGTATCGCTGACTTTCAAGTCCGCTTAAGCTAACATCGGCCTGAGGGTTGCCAATACTATCAAACCTACCTGGAAATTCCTGGCGACTTTCGTTATTGGTGTAGTTGGCTCCTGCCGTACCCGTAAGCGTAGGCAAATACCCTGAGTTGAGTAAACTGGCGTTGTTCCCTGCAATATCAATTTGATTTTTTGCGATAATTATTCCAAAATTATTTTCCAATGCCTTGGCTACCGCCTCCTCCTTGGAAAGCAAATTTTCTTGTGCAACGACTAGAACGGAAGACAGTAAAAGGAAAATTGTTAATCTAAAATGTGTCATTATAAGGTTTCTTCTTTATGATATGCTTCGTCTTTGGTCAACGATCCATTTAGTCCCTGATGTTTTATACCTTCCAAATGCTCTGCTTCCCTTTTTTCAAGGATGGCCCTTTCCACCTCTTCCTTGGTAATCTTATGACCGGAAGCCAACATTCTATTCTTGGATTTTAAGTTATTGCCAAACGATAAAAACAAGGGCAACATTAGCAACGTCAATATCGTAGCTATTCCTATTCCGTAGGCAATGGAAATGGCCATTGGCTTTAGGAATTGTGCCTGTCTACTGGTTTCTATCATTAACGGAGCCAAACCGGCAATAGTGGTAGCGGATGTCAAGAAAATAGCTCTAAACCTAGACCTACCCGCCTCATAAATGGCCGAATCAAAAGTCATTCCTTCCCTCAGGTTAGAATTAAACTTTCCGATTAACACCAGACCATCATTCACCATAATTCCGATTAAGGCTATGATTCCCAATATGGAAAGCACGTTAATGGGAAAGTCATGTATCCAATGCCCCCAGGCCACCGCAGTAAAGCTAAAGGGAACCAGCAATAGCAACATCAAAGGCTGACTAAAACTTCTGAACGTAAAAGCGATGGTTATGTAAATAAGAAGCAAGATGGAAAGACCTACAACTTTTAAGGACCCTGTTAGTTTCCCCAGTTCCCTGTTCTGCCCCTCATAGGAGGCCGTTACGGTCGGGTATCTAGACTGAATATCGGGCATGATGACATTCTGAATTTCTGCCATAATCTCCGTTGGGCTATCCTTGATATCCTTCATATCCGCAGAAACCTGAATTTCCCTTCTACCTTCCAATCTATTAATCGCGACATCGCCACGTTCAATAGTATATTCTGCAATTTCTTTTAAAGGAACACGGTCGCCCGTTGGAGTTACGATTCGCATATCATCCAAATTGGTTATGGAAGATCGATCTTCCCGATCATATCGTACCCAAACCCTAATTTCATCCTGTGACCTTTGAAAGCGCTGTGCCTGTACCCCAAAGAAACCTGCACGTACCTGGTTCATTACTGTTCTTAGGTCTAGCCCTAACAGATATGCATTTTCCTTTAACTGAAGTCTTATTTCCTTGATACCCGCGGGATCATTATCCGAAATATCCTTTAGCCTGGAATTATTCTGAAGTATACCCTTCAGTTCATTTTTGGCCGCTTTTAGTTCTTCAATATTATTTCCCAACAAGGAAACGGAAACGGGAGATCCTCCAAAATTACCACCAGAACCGTAGATCAAACTTTCCACACCGATAACCGGACCTACTAATTCTTCAATTCTACGGGTAACCATATCCGAAACTACCTCATCCGGTCGTTCCTCCCCAGGTAATAGGTTTATCGTTAATTCTGCGCTTGATGAACCTGGCCCGATTCTTCTGATCATATTTTCGAACATCATCTTATCGGTTCCCTGTAAATATTTATCGGTCAATTCCTGATTTACGATTACTGCCTTATCCTCAATCATGGAGATAATGGAGTCCGTAATTTTTTCGTTGGTACCATTGGGCATTTGCAGCTCAATGCCTACCCTATCACTGGCCACCCTAGGGAAAAATGCAGTTCTAATAATTCCGCCCCCAACGGAGCCGAAGGTTAGAATCAATGCCACAGCGAAAAAACTAAAGGTTAGTATTTTATATTTCATGGCGAACCTAAGTGCCGGACTATAAAGTTTATCCCGCATCCAAACCATTAACTTATCCCCTGAATCATTGATTACCCTAAGTTTGGCAAAAGCCTTTGCCAATCCTTTTTTTGGTTTTTTATCCAAAGGCTGTAGGGCCTTCGAATGTGCCAAGTGGGCCGGTAAAATAATCAATGCCTCAACCAAGGAAACTACCAAGGTTAATATTACGATTACCGATACCTCTCCAAAGAATTCCCCAATTCTACTGTCCAAAAACAAGAAAATGGAAAAGGCCAGAAGGGTAGTGATAATAGCAGAAATAATTGGAGGCAAAACTTCCATAGTACCATCCACGGCAGCTTGTACAGGAGATTTACCTTTTTCATAATGCTGGTAAATATTCTCCGCGATTACGATACCATCATCTACCAAAATCCCGATTACGATAATCATACCGAACAGCGATAGAACGTTTATCGTCACATTAAAGAATCCGGCAAAAACGAACATTCCTAAGAATGCCACCGGTAAACCAAAAGCTACCCAAAATGCCAATCTTGTGTTTAAGAATAACGAAAGAAAGACCAGAACCAGGATCATACCCATAATGGCATTCTCCGTCAAAAGTTGTGTTCGTTGCACCAAGGTTTCGGACTGATCCGAAACTATATCCAATTTAACATTGCTATACTTTTGGTTGAACTCCTCGATATATGCCTTAACATCCTCGGCAGATTGAATTAAGTCTTCCGTATTCGTACTTGTTATAGAGGTATTTACTGATAAGTTTCCATTAAAATATGTGGCATTTGGGTTTTCAGCGAAACGATCGCGTATGTCGGCAACATCCTTTAACCGTACCGTACTACCGGAAGGGTCTGCCTTGACTATTAAATTGGATAGTTCATCGCCGTAATACGATCTATTGTTTGCCCTAATTAGATATTCTTCGGCATCTGTCTTTATATTACCGCCCGTTACCAAAATATTGGCATTACCAACTGCAGTAGCCACCTCTTGAAATGAAATTCCGTAAGCCAATAGACTATTTTCATTAACCGCTATTTCTATTTCTTCTTGGGGAAATCCTGAAATCTCTATTTGGGAAATTCCTGGAATGGCCCTTAAATCGTTTTCTATCTGGCGACCTACATTTTTTAAAGTGGCCAATGGAATGTTCTCTCCGCTAATGGCAAAGGAAATTGTTTGGCGTACGGCTTCCAATTTTGACACCACCAATGGCTCCATACCCGTTGGGAACGTAGGAACCCTATCTACTGCGTTCTTGACTTCAAGAAGCATAAAATCAATATCCCTTCCTTTTTCTATTTCGATATTGATAGTCCCACTATTTTCCCTTGAGGTGGAGGTAACACGGTCAACACCTTCCAATCCTTTTAAATTATCCTCAATTTTAAGAACAATACCTTCCTCTACCTCCTGTGGCGATGCACCCGGATATGTAATTGTAATGGATATATTCTTGGAATCCGTCAAAGGAAAGAAGGAGGACTTGAGTGATTTGGCCCCTACTATACCGAAAAGGGCGAAAGAAATCACTACCACATTGACCGCAACATGGTACCTTATAAAATATTCTATAATTTTTCGCATTATCCCTTGGAATTATCTGGTTGATCTTCGTATACCTTTACGGCCATACCCGTAAATGCCCCGATCAATGGTTTGGACATAATTGTCATACCATCTGGAACATCCTTCAACACTACGCTTTTCTCTGAAAAATAGACTGGTTTAACGTCGATAAGATCCAGGACGGAATCCCTTACGACAAATATTTTATTACCCTCTAGGAGAAGGCTTCTGTCTATTTCTATGGCATTTTCCTCTTTTTTGGCATCGAGGTTGGCTTCCAAGTACATTCCTTCCCTTAATTTGTCATTATCTACTTCTATATAAGCCTTGATTGTTTGGGATGCCTGATCTATATTCCCATTTATTCTTGTAACCTTTCCCTTATATACCTCATTATCATCAAAATTGGTCAATTCAACAGACTCACCAACTTTTAAAAGATCTGTAAAGGACTTACTTACGGCAACTTCCAATTCATAAACTCCCGGATTGATGAATTCCCCTAATTTCTGACCAGATCTGACCAAGGTTCCTTCGGTAACAAGTGCTTCTGTCAATACTCCGTTGAAAGGGGCACTAATCCTATATTTTGAAAGCCTTTGTTCCAAATTCTTAACATTGTAATAACTAGTTAGAATACCCCTACCGGAAATAAAGAATCGTTCACTTTCAGAGTTCATTTCAGGTAATTGTGGTGTTCCTTTTGAAAGGTCGAAATTATTAAGATAAGATTGCCATTTAGGATAAAACTCCGGATAGTCCAACCGCAAATCGGGCATGATAGAGGTCAACTCATTGTACAAGTTACTTTTAGCCGATTGAACACTAGCAGTATATTCCTGAGCATCGATATTAATAATAGTTTCACCTTGTCTATAGGATTGTCCTTCCTTGAACAATTTATTTCCTCTTCTAAAAACACCTTGGACTTCAGCATACAGTTCAACCCGCTGTTTCGCCCTCAAATTTCCATTAGCGGTAACAATGATTGGAATAGTCTTATTTTCAACGACTTCCGTAAAAACGGTTTTTACAACTTTCTGTGCTCGTGGTTTAAAGACTTTCTTATTGTCTATAATCATTTTTGCAAAGAAAAATGAAGCTAATATTAACACGATACCCAGTCCGGTAAAGATGATTTTTCGCATTTTTGGTTTTGGTTTTAACTATTGATTTTTTAAAACGAATACAAATATAGTCCCGTATATTTTCAACCCTTTTATAATATCAGTGAAACGTCCAAATTGATTTGTGAAACGACTTGGAGCAAACTTTAACTTTTAAAGACCCAATAAAGAAAAGTTCAATACACTTATAGACATTAAAATAATTTTAGATTACAAGCTAATTCAATAAATATCAGTTAATTAGAACGAAATCGAACATTATTAAGGGGCGAAACTACAAAAAATCGTTTCCCGTAGATAACTTGAAGAAGGTTAAAAATTTCATAAAAATTGGGATAGAGAAACTATGAAGGAACGTCTATCATGTTTATGTATTACCTTAAAACAAAAAAGAGGTGCTACCAACACCTCTTTCTTCACCAAACTAACTAAAAGTGTAAACTACTCTTAATTTTCTATGTCTTCAAATTTTGTATCGGCCATTCTGGTTCTGTTAAGCTTAAGCTCTTTGAACTCCTTTTTTTTGTCAAATCCGTCATAATCAAACACCAAGTACTCTTTTGTTTTAAGTTTTTCCAAGTTTTCAAATGATGAAAAATTATTGTTCTGTATTTGAAAAATCTGTAAGCTGGCCAGTTGGTTGAATTCCTCAGGGATTTCACCATTAAAACTGTTATTAGCCAAAACCAATTCCTTTAATTTGGTCAATTGCCCTATTTCTCCTGGAATAGCACCTTCCAACGTATTTTCAAAAAGCCCTAAAGTTTCCAATTCGGCTAATTGGCCAAGTGAACTCGGAATATTTCCTTTCAAGGAATTGCTGGAAAGGTTCAATATCTTAAGTTTCTTTATTTGTCCTATACTTTCTGGAATACCTCCAGACAGAAAATTATTGAAGGCGGTAAGTTCCTCTAGATTTGAAAGTCCGCCTATATTTTGAGGCAAACCTCCTTTCAACCTGTTCATCTCCAACTTTAAGACCTTTAAATTAGACAATAGGGCCAAATCTTCAGGCAGTTCTCCCGTAATTAAATTGAAGGCTAAATTCAAAACTCTTAGATTCTCCAATTTGGAAATTCCTAATGGCAAAGGACCCATTAAGTTATTGTTGAAGAGATTTATCTCGACCACCTGGTCATTTTCCACCTTTACGCCGTACCATTGGGAAACAGGCTTGTTCAAATCCCATTTCCTTTTCCAATGCGCACCATTCGTGCTATTATAAAGACTGATCAAGGCCTTTCTTTCCTTTTTTGAAACCTTGGCCATACCGAGGCTAGAAATTAACATGAAAATGGAAAGTATCAAGTAAAGCTTTTTCATATACCTCGAAATTAGTTTTTCTTATTTATCTTTAAGAATTATCTTACAAATTTCTATCATAAACGATAAAAGACCAAAAATTATCGTTAAAGGAATCCACATTGTTGTGAAAATGCCAAATTATGTTGTGAAACCGCTAAAACTGTATGTTTACTTTATTTAAAATTTTCAATTTCCAAAGTAAGTGCTTCCCACTTTTGCATATGCTTTTCCAATTTGGCCTTTTTAGCTTGGTAATTATCAAAGAAATTGGGCTTGGCAATTGTAGCATCATAATTCATAAGAAGATCATGGTCTATTTTTTTTATTTCCTTTTCGAGTGCCGATATTTTGCTTTCCATACCACTAAGTTGATTCTTTAGACTCTTAAGTAGCTTTTGATCCTCAAAGGACGTGTTTTTGTTTTGGATGGGCTTCTCCTCCCTTTTATCTTCTTTCTTTTCTATACCCCTAAAATCATTGACTTTTCGCTGTTCCAGATAAAAATCGATATCCCCTAGATACTCCTTGATTTTCCTGTCTTTAAATTCATATACCTTATTTGTAAGTCCCTGAAGGAAGTCCCTGTCGTGGGAAACCAGAATAAGTGTTCCTTCAAAATTTAAGCAAGCTTGCTTAAGCACATTTTTTGATTTTATATCCAGATGATTGGTAGGCTCATCCATGACCAGAACGTTAAAGGGCTGAAGAAGCATTTTGGCCAAGGCTAGCCGGTTGCGTTCACCACCAGATAAAACCTTGACATATTTTTCCACATCATCTCCCCTAAACAAAAAAGAACCCAATATATCTCTTACCTTACTCCTATTGGATTCGTTGGCCGCATCTATCATGGTATCCAAAATGGTTTTGTTCCCATCCAAATATTCAGCTTGATTTTGCGCGAAATATCCAATTTGCACATTGTGCCCCAGTTTAAGATGACCTTGATGTTCCAACTCTCCAACTATAATTTTGGCCAAAGTAGATTTCCCCTGTCCATTTTGCCCTACAAACGCCGTTTTGCTATCTCGTTCCACCAGTAAGTCGATATCTCTCAATACCTCTTTGCTGCCATATGATTTTGAAAGATTTTCCATTTCCACCACTACTTTTCCCGGGGTAATGGAAACCGGAAACCTAAGGCTCATGACGCTATTATCATCTTCGTCCACCTCTATTCGTTCAATCTTATCCAACTTTTTGATAAGGGACTGTGCCATAGAGGCCTTTGTGGATTTTGCCCTAAACTTTTCAATCAACCTTTCTGCCTGCTGTATTTCCCTATCCTGATTTTTTTGCGCACTTAATTGCTGCTGCCTTATTTCATCACGCAATACCAGATATTTGGAATACGGTTTATTGTAATCATATATCCTTCCCAGTGATATTTCAATGGTTCTGTTCGTTACGTTGTCCAGGAACATTCTATCATGGGATACGATCATGACCGCACCCGTGTAATTATTCAAGAATTGTTCAAACCAGATAATGGATTCAATATCCAAGTGGTTAGTAGGTTCATCCAAAAGCAAAACATCGTTGCTCTGTAGGAGTAATTTGGCCAGTTCTATACGCATGCGCCATCCTCCTGAGAAGGTTTCCGTTTTCTTATCAAAATCGTCTCTCTTAAAGCCAAGCCCTTGAAGTATTTTTTCGGTTTCACCTTGATAGTTATAACCTCCCAATATCTCATAATGTGAAGTAACATCACTTAAGTCAATGATGAGCTGATTGTAGGAATCACTTTCGTAATCCGTTCTTTCGGCCAATTGATGGTTGATCTCATCCATTTTGGCCTCCAATACCTTAATTTCCTCGAATGCTTGATAAGCTTCCTCCAAAACCGTTCTACCAAGTTCAAAATCTATATCCTGACGCAGAAACCCAATTTTAATATCCTTTTCTATGGCAATGGTCCCAGAATCTATGGGCATATCCCTGGCCAACAACTTCAGCAAAGTAGATTTCCCAGCTCCATTCTTACCTACCAGTCCTACCCTATTTCCAGCGTTTAACCTAAAGGATATTTCCTCAAATAAATACTCCCCTCCAAATGAAACGGATAAATTGTGAATATTTAGCATTCTAACAAATTTTAAAAAAAGAACCCACGGAATTATGTTGTGATGGTTTCTTTTTTGGATTTGCAAAGGTCAAAAAAAAGGATAAGAACTCTATGGTATTTTCACAGAAGTTCTTATCCGTTCAAGGATTTGAAAAAATGAATTCCCAAACATTCAATTAGACCACAAATATTGAAATCTATTGATGTTTATCTCATCATCCAAGTCCGTTCCATTCTCCAAAAAATTGAACAATTCATTTGCCGCCCAAGGAGCAATCATCACTCCATGCGAACCAAAACCATTTAAAACATGAAACATTTTGTTCCCGGGATGGGTTCCTATCAAAGGCCGTCTATCCTTTACGGTGGGTCTAACCCCAGCTACATGACCTACCACTTGATAAGGACAATTTATAATGTTCTCCAGTTTTTTAAGTAGTTCTGCTTTTGCTTCTTCTGAGGGTTCATTGTCCTTATCCACGGAATTATAGTTGGCTCCGACCAAATAAAAACTTGGCTCAAGTGGTATAACAAAAATGGATGATTTAACGGCGCTCTCTAGACCTAGTTCATTGGATTTTATGATCAAATATTCTCCTTTTGAACCGTTCATGGGAAGATAATTGAAAAACGGATTTTTTTTAAGCCCAAAACCCTCAGCAAAAAGAATATTGCGGGCTCTAATTCCCTTGTACTCTAAATAGTCCTGCTTTTTCCTTATCTCGGAATAATCAAAAGTTTCTCGTATATGAATATCAGGATGCAATATTTCATTTTGATAACTCGTAAGGAATAATTCGGTATTTAGTTTATATGCTCCATTTAAACTTCCAAAATCAAATGGTGCAATTAGGGCCTTGTTCGAATTCCTTTCCAGTTGTGGAGATAAAAATTGGTTCAATGCATCCTTATCGGAAGCTTCGAACCATAGATTCTGTTCCTCTATTGAACTGAATTTACGTAAGATGGGTTGATCAATGAGGAACTTCACATTTAATTCCTTTTCCAATTCTGTGTAAAAGCTTTTGGAATAGGGCACCAGTTCATCGGCTCTCCAGGCTAAAGTAAACCGTTTTAAGATGACCGGGTTGGATAACCCTGCTGCTACCTTTGAAGAGGTCTGGGATTGGTCACTAATGACACAAAAACTTCTTTGATTTCGCCTTAAGGTTTCACAAAAAGCAGTTCCTGCCAAACCCAAGCCAACGACAATATAATCTACCATTTGGCAAAAATAGACATAAACAAAAAGCTCCGATATATTATCGGAGCTTATATTATTGAATTGGAATTTTCATTTGGCTTAGTATGCCCACATATCTTGTTCCCTGTCCCTAATAGCTTCCTTGATACGTTTAGCCTCCAACAATTGGAAAAGTGCATTGTCCGCAATATATTCGCTGACCTCACGGTCTCCATGAACATTGTCTTCTTTATAGATAACAGCATTAAACCTTCTTGCGTTCAGCAACATATCATAAGAGATGGGTTGAGCGGAATTTTGCTGGTTAAAGACTTTGGCCTCGTGCAAAATTTCACGAGCATCTGGATACCATACCCAAAACAACTCCACCATATCAGGATTTTCATCATCGATGAAGTTTACGTCCGGCGCAACTGGAGCAATACCCAATAAACGATATTTTAACTCCCCCTGTCTTTTATCAAAATACCACATTCCTTTGATATGGTATTCCTCAATTTCACCTGCAGTGATATTTCTACGGGTAATGTATTCGGCAGAAACCTGCTCCCCAGCATTCATTTGTTCATAACCATAGTCCAATGTATCCACTGACTGTAGTGCACCGGATAAGTCATTATAGGTTCTTTTCTCGGTAAAATAGGAATCCGCATAGGCTTCCAGATTACCTTCCTTAAGATTTTTGATCAACACATGGTACAAAGACCTTCTGTCTTTACCTATATCCATGGTATCTGTTGGATAATACAAGGGAAAGTTTACCCTTTCATCCAAATCAATGGTTTCCCACAGTGTTTTGGACCAAAGAATATCCCGATCATCCACATAACCGTATTCCAAAGGAGCATCGTTGTCCACGGCTTTTTGTTCTTCCGTACGAACCCCTATTTCTTGTGGTTTTTTAGCGTTCAAGATATTGGCCTGAGCCATTATGGAAGCCGGCAACAAGGTTACCGCGCCCATTACTAAAACATTTTTCCAATTCATTCTTGTTAACTTTAAAATTAACCGGGCAACCCTTTTGGGGCTACCCGGTAGTATTTACTATTTTAGTTTGTTATCTCCACAACTACCGGAGATACTTTCTTCAATTTGTAACTTTTGTTGTTCGTAATATATGCTTCGATATCGAAGATCTGAACCACATCACCTCTACCTGCACGTTTCAATGCAGCTTTAGCTTTAGAGTCCAACTTATTACCTCTAACACTTACTGTAGGCTGACCTGGAACTTTGAACTTAAATCCGCTTACCGCAAGGTTCAAGTCAAAATCAAAATCATCCAACATAGCGCCAATTGTAGCAATCTCAACGTTGGCCCTAGGTAATTTTACACTACCTGCCTGCTTGCTAAGCGTACCTTCAGGTCTTGGAATATCCTTAATCCTAAACGTAGCCGGTGTATTTATTTTTGTACCGTCAGGTAAAATACCACTAGCATTAATAGTAACTTCCCTACCTGTACCTGGATTCATTACGTACTTACTAGCACTCACTTTCTTAAGTCCGGGAGCGGAAGCACTTACTTTATTATCTGGAATACCAGGGATAGAGATGGACATTGGGTTGGCTACACCACGATACACAACGTTCATCTTATCTGCAGCGATCAATGCTGAATTTGGTTTTGAAATGGTAGCAAAGGAGTTTTTAACAGGTACTTCTATTTCTTCTCCGTCCTGCTTGAAGAAAATCGTACCTTCTACCTCGTGGTCTCCGGCAGAACCGGCTCCAATCAACATTTTAACACCACCAGCTTCCAATTTGTAGTCTGTACCTTCAGAAAGCTTTCTGCCGTCCAAAGTCAATTCAGCTCTTACCGGAGTAGAAGTATTATCCGTTTTACTGATGATGATTTTACCATCATACCTTTCTCCGGCATAATAAGCAGATTTAGATGCAGAAAGTGATGTTGCAAAGTTCTTTAAAGAAACTTGACTTGTTAACTCTCCTTCCAACATAGATTTCAAGGCAGATTCTTCAGTAGCTTTAACATCAGCTTGTAAAGCAGTCAATTTTGCCAAAGAGGCCACAAGGGGATATCCCTCGTAATGATAGTTGATCCAATCTTGCATACCATCCTTTGCCTTTACTTTTCCTTCTTCGTTGCCAGTCTGAAATCTATCGATAACAGATTGCTTCAAAGACGCCGGAACAATAGCGGCAACTTGATCTCTATAGTCGGTAAGTCTTTTCATAAACTCTTGACCACCTTCTGATAAATTATCTCCTTGGAAGAATTTCTGATCCAAATAATCTGAATTATCCATACGGGCATAATCCTTAGGGTCTTCCAATCCCTCCGTCATTCCGTCTTTAAGAGTTTGTAAATAGTCATAATACTCTTGGGACATTGCTTTGATTTTCTGGGCATCTTGGTACAGCTTTTCGTATTTAGCCGCATCTTCAGATGCTTTTGTTTCCAGACTACCCAAGAACGCTTCGTTACTTGCCGTAGTCATTTCATTAGAAGTCTCTAGCTTTTCGTTCATTATGCCGAATGCTGCTAGCACCTCTTTACTCATATTTAACGCCAGCATTGCGATGAAGATCAAGTACATTAGGTTGATCATCTTCTGACGTGGTGTTTGTTTTCCTCCTGCCATGGTTTTTTAATTAGATTTTAATTAATACTGATTTGGTTTGGTTTTATTAAAATCCAATTTAGTTTCTGTTCATTGCGGACAACATTCCACCATAAACACCATTCAAAGAAGAAAGGTTTGTGGACAATGAAGCCATTTGCTCTTTAAGCGCACTTGCATTCTGAACAACTTCCTCGTTAACGGAAGCTTGTCTGCTAGCACTTTCCAATTGTACTTTATAAAGACTGTTTAAAGATTCCATTTGAGCGGCAGCCTGTACCATTTCTTCGGAATACTTTCTTGTAGACTCCATAGCATCAACAGTAGGAGCGATACCTTTCGCAGCACCTTCAAAGTTCTTGATGCTAGATCCCAAGCTCTCCATTAGGCTGGCGTCAACACCTGCCTCTTTTAAAAGATCATCCAATTTTTTGGACAAAGAAGTTTCTGCTTCCTTAACTTCAGCTAGTTCATTTTTTCTTCCTTTGGATTCCCCGCCAGCTAATTCTGGATAGACTAAAGACCAATCCAATTCATCGTCTACTGGTTCAAATGCACTAATAGCGAAGATCAATGCTTCTGTAATAAGACCGATCGCCAATAAAAGACCACCTGTTAAAGGTCCAAACTCCCAGTGAAGAATTTTAAATAATGCACCTATGATTACGACTGATGCTCCAAGCCCGTAGGCCATGTTGAATAATTTTTTTGTTGATTTTGACTGTGCCATGATTTAATTTTAATTTAAAGGTTTAATACTAAAGATTTGGTTAATAATTGATATGAATAGTTTACTAGTTTACTCTTTTTATTGCGTTGAATCTTCTTCGCCCATGTAATCCTGTACGGTTCTGAAGCCTATGTAACTACGGGCAGAATCCGCATATTCGTAATCCCTTGTGCTTACTTGTAAGAAATAGGCAACATCTTTCCAGGAACCACCTCTGATAACTTTTCTCGTATTGGATTGATCACCTCCGTTAGGGTTCATAGTGGATACATAATCGTACGCACTTGGATCATAACTGGAGTTGGTCCATTCCGCCACGTTACCGGCCATATTGTATAAGTTAAAGTCATTCGGCTCATAGGACTTGGCTTCTACCGTGTACAAAGCGGCATCCGCTGCGTAATCACCTCGCTGAGGCTTAAAGTTAGCCATAAAACAACCCGTGTCACTAATTACATATGGACCACCCCAAGGATAAGTACCTCCTTCAATTCCACCTCTTGCGGCATATTCCCACTCTGCTTCTGTAGGTAACCTAAATTGGTTCACAAATTGCTTTCCACGACTTTTTTGGTCATCGTTTTTAAACTTTGTTCTCCAATTACAGAAAGCTTTTGCCTGTTGCCAAGAGATTCCAACTACCGGGTAATCACTGTAGGCATCGTGCCAAAAATAATCGTTATGCATTGGTTCGTTATAGGAGTATTCAAAATCCCTGATCCATACTGTAGTATCTGGATATATTTCCAATTCCTCATGACGGATAAAGTCCTTTCTGCTGCCTTTGCCTTTTTTTGAAGCACGAGCTGCTGCCTCGATATCCATCCAGCTATACTTATATTTTAGCTTAGTTACATCGATGCTTCTTTGACCATTATAGGATTCCTCTTCTGGAATATACAATGAATCCATCACCTCGGCGTAATATTCGTCCGGATATTCTGAAGTGTCCCAAATGAGGTCCTCATCTTTATTTAGAGCCCTTCCTTCATAACCAGTTTCTCCCATACCTGAATAATTATCAAGCATATATTTATCATAAACAGAGGCTCTGGTAGTATCCGCATCCTTAAATGCATAATCCCCAATTCCTCCATCCTCGGGTCCAATTCCAAGCTCATCGGCCAAAATGGCCAAACGTGTTCTGGTTATAGAATCCTTTACCCATTCCACGAATTGACGGTATTCACTATTGGTAATTTCAGTATCGTCCATATAAAAGGATCTTACCGTAACTGTCTTTGTAGGTGCGTTCAATACTTTGGCTTGGTCTTCTTCACTTTTACCCATAATGAAAGAACCCCTTGGGATAAGTTCCATTCCATATGGTTTTTCGGGATACCATTTTTTGCCCTGGGCTCCGACTAGCTCTCCTTTAGTCTTTGACCCACAACTCGTGAGCAAAAAAACAAACGCTATAGATGATAACAATAGCTTCTTCATACTTTAGGTTAAATTTCGATTATGGTTAAAATGTAAATACTATAATGTTATTCTAATTCTTAAAACTATCTTTTGAATAAATTATTGTATTAATAATTTTATGTCTTACTAATTTTTCAATTAATTAAAGCCCTTTTTATAGGCCTTAAACCACCGTTCGGGAATTTTTTGGTCACATGCGTCCAAATAATCCTGCTCTGTGCAAGGTAATAACGCTTGTGTACCTTCTTTAGTATGTGAAGTAAAAATAGATGGCACCTCTACCCACCATCTTTCTGTTAAAAGGCTCTTGTAGAAAACGAGCTCCTCTTCCTCGTTGGGAACATTATATTTGGTAAAATCGTCCGTTTTATTGTAGGGCGACTCCTTGATACGATAATTTATACCTTCTATAAAGTACCATATTATATGAGCTAATAGTTGTTGACATTGGACATTGTTTTCCATTTCAAAAATACCAAACACCATGACACGCTCACTAATACCCGCGTATCTTGCTATGGCACAAATTTCCCTTCCCGTAAATCCGTTAGGTGAAAAATTTCCTGAAAATCCAATTTCACTGGCCTTTATGGCTCTTGAATCCAGGCTAACCATGTGTGCATTTCTGAGCACCGGTTCCGCCAGAGAAAGATCGTTGGCTATTTCTCCCAACCTATAAGAGTCAAAAAAAAGACGCTCCATAAGATCCACCTCCTCTTGAGCATTGAAATAACTCTGATAGCCAATATTGGAAAAATTGAAAAGATTATTAGGCTTGTCCGTAATGATTTTGCTCATATAGGAATGGGAGGATATGAGTTCATCATCAATACCAAAATCAAATCGGCTATCCACGGAGACCAAGTTGATCATATCCTTAATTCCGTCAAAAGCACGATATGCCGGATAGGTAATGTCTTGCGTAGCTCCTAATATTATAGGTATAATGCCCTCTTCCAAAAGACCGGCCGTAACCTCCTTGACCACAAAATAGGTATCCTCGACCGTTTCACCTTCTTCCAGATCGCCAAGATCCACGATGGTGGTATCCCAGTTACCAAGCATCAGTTTATACAACTGTAACCGAATCGCCGAAACGTCCAAAATTTCCAGCTTCTTTTCATAGGCATTCCTGGATTCTTTGACGCCGAAAATCGCAACGGTCGCATTGGCTAAAACCGGCAAACCGTCTTTAACCGTATGAATATATGTATTTCTACCTATTGCCTGGGCTGGCAACAATTCGCAATGGGCAAGCACCCTATCCTCTACAGGAACTAAAAAATCAAAAGCCATGTTGGTTTTAAGTATTGATTTTGATTATTTAAAAGTGAAGCCTTCTATCACTTCCTTTCAAAATTATACTACTTTTTTGATTTGGGTTTCGCTTTCGTCTTTTTTTTGGGAGCCTTTTTTTCAATTAATTCTGCAGCTTCTTCCAATGACATTTTGGATACATCCACCGTCTTGGCCAATTCGACCTTAGTTTTACCTTTTATAATATTGTGCCGTCCCCATCTTGCCTTTTCAATTCTAATGCCCTGGTCTGGCCAGTTTTGAACGACTTTTTCTCTTTCCTTCTGCTTTTTGTCTTCAATAAGCGCCACAATATCATCTTTGGACAAATTATCAAAGTCATATTTTTTGTTGACATTGATAAACATACCGTTCCATTTTATATAAGGTCCAAATCTTCCGACACCTTTGGTTACATCCTCACCTTCATAACTGGCAATAGGGGCATCGGCCTCTTGTTTCTCCTTTATTAACTCTATGGCCCGTTCCATTTCAACTTCCATGGCACTTTCATCCTTGGGTAGCGAAATAAAGGTCTTGCCAAAACGTACATAAGGTCCAAACCTACCTACATTGGCCTCGACTTCTTCACCTTCGTAAACCCCTAATTTTCTTGGAAGTTTAAAAAGGTCCATAGCCTCCTCATAGGTAATGGTATTTAATGATTGATCCGGCAAAAGACTGGCAAAAAGTGGTTTTTCTTCCTCTTCTACTGTTCCAATCTGGACCATGGGCCCAAATCTACCTAAACGTACAGACACCTGTCTTCCAGTTTTCGGGTCTTTCCCCAGCACACGTTCACCACTGGCACGATCCGCATTTTCCTCAACATCTACCACATTGGGATGAAAATCCTTATAAAAGTTCTTCATCATTTTCTTCCAATCTTCCTCGCCCGTAGCAATTTCATCAAAATCCTCTTCTACCTGAGCGGTAAAATTATAATCCAGGATATTTCCAAAATTACTGACCAAGAAATCGGTGACAATGGTTCCTATATCGGTGGGTACCATTTTACCTTTATCAGAACCAACATTTTCAGTGAGGTTCTTTTCCTTTATCCTATTGGCTTCCAAAACCAATTGGGCATATTTTCTTTCGGTACCCTCAACGGTACCCTTTTCTACATATCCCCGGTTTAAAATTGTTGAAATGGTAGGTGCATATGTAGATGGCCTTCCTATTCCTAGTTCCTCCAATTTTTTAACCAAGGAAGCTTCGGTAAATCGATAAGGTGGTCGTGTAAATCGCTCTGTGGCGGAAATATAATTGTTTAAGAGAACTTCGTTTACCTTCAATACCGGAAGCATGCCATCCTGTTCCTCTGCCAAGTCCTCATCATCAACACCTTCAAGATAGACTTTCAGGAAACCATCAAACTTAATGACCTCTCCGTTGGCCGTAAATTCTTCGGAATGCTTATCTGCCTGAATGCGTACATTGGTTCGTTCCAATTCAGCATCGCTCATTTGGGACGCTATCGTTCTTTTCCAAATAAGATCATACAATTTTGCCTGGTCTCTTTCAAGCGAAGGAGATTGATTTCCCATATCCGTGGGACGTATTGCCTCGTGAGCCTCCTGTGCTCCCTTGGACTTGCCTGTAAAGTTTCTGACCTTGCTATACTTCTCTCCGTAATTTTCAACAATTGCCTCCTTGGCAGCATTTATTGCCTCGCCAGATAGGTTTACGCTATCCGTTCTCATATAGGTTATGAGTCCGGCCTCGTACAAACGTTGTGCCACCTGCATGGTTCTGCCCACCGAAAAATATAGCTTTCTTGACGCCTCCTGCTGCAATGTGGAAGTGGTAAATGGTGCCGAGGGAGATTTCTTGGCAGGCTTTTTATCCAGTTTGGCTACAGAAAATTTGGCTTCTATATTTTCTTCCAGAAAGGCATTCGCTTCCTCTTTGGATTCAAAGGACTTTGGCAACTTCGCCTGGAAAACACTGCCAGAATTCGTTCTGAACTCCGCAGAAACCTTAAAGGATCCTTCCGGGACAAAAGCTTCAATATCACGCTCCCGCTCCACAATAAGTCTTACGGCAACGGATTGCACCCTACCCGCAGATAATCCCGGTTTTATCTTTTTCCAGAGTACCGGAGACAGCTCATACCCTACCAAACGATCCAACACCCTCCTAGCTTGTTGGGCATTTACCAAGTTGTAATTGATATCCCGTGGATTTTCAATGGCCCTTTGTATGGCGGCCTTTGTAACCGAGTTAAAAACAATTCTTTTCGTTTTTTCTTTATCCAAGCCTAATTCTTCTGCCAAGTGCCAAGAAATGGCTTCTCCTTCTCGATCTTCATCACTTGCCAGCCATATGGTTTCCGCTTTGTTTGCAAGATCTTTTAATTTTTTGACCAAGGCCTTTTTTTCCTTATCAACAATATATTTGGGCGCAAAATCATTCTCCACATCCACTCCCAATTCCTTGGACGGCAAATCTGCAATATGTCCAAAACTGGACTCTACCTTAAAATCCTTTCCCAGAAATTTTTCGATGGTTTTTGCTTTCGCCGGAGACTCAACTATTACTAAATTCTTGGCCATGCGTTGGTTTTTATGAGCAACAAAAGTAGTCGATTTTTTTAATTTGCCTCAACATATAATAATATGGTATAAAAAAACACCCATGTTTAATGGGTGTTCTCAGTTGAATAAAGGTCAATATTAGTTGAGTTCCAACTCGCTGATCAAATTGATTTTATGATCTAAATATTCATATTGATACAAAACTCCTTCACCTACCATTAAAAGATTTTCCTCCAAGGGAATTACATCAAAGGTCACCACGTTTTTAAAGTGGTCCAAGGTCTTTAGGTTTGCTATATCGGATTTATCAAAAACTTTTAAACCGGAAGCGCCATCACAAATAAATAGCTTCTCATCCTTTATGCCCAAACCGTAGGGCTCATCCATACTGTAGGTTTGTTTAAGTACGGGTTCAGAAATATTGGAAATATCTATGATAAATAAACCACTTTCCGTTGCTCCACAGGTATTGCCTCCTCGTAGTGTAACATAGGCGTAGTTATCGTCTACCACAACCGGGTCACAGGCCGTACCATGCTGAAATTCCGAAACAAAGGTTGGAGTCGCCGGAGAAGAGATATCATATATGTACATCCCTCTCATACTACCTAGAAAAAGATATTGACCTTTGTTAAATATGGTTTCTATATCAAAACCGGCAAAGACATCTTCCAGATCCTTAGGGTTTTCTAGGTTGGAAATATTGAAGACATTTATATTATGACTGTCCACCGCATAAAGATATTGGTCCACAATCTTAAACCGGGCCAAAGAACCTCCCTGTCCTACCGATGCGTCATTGGCGGATTCCGCAAGAGCGAAGTCAATACCGGAAAACCTTTCCTCATATTCAGATTTCAATCTTTTTTCCGTTACTATTTCCCAACCTATTAATATTTCCTCATTGTAATCAATAGTCTCATACTCTATAAAATCTGCTTCCGAAGGCCATATTATATTGTCCCTTAGTACATTTTCCAAACGGTTTACAATGGTGATGTTATTGATATTGGAAATATCCAACACAACTAAATCCATAAGACTATCCGCGAAGAGATAATCGTCTTTTACCGAAATATCCACGTTTCCCGCAATTTTTATAAAAGCAATTTTTTGGGGAGAAGCGGGATTGGAATTATCGATAACATGAACACCTTTATATTTATCGTTCACAAAAATGTAGTCCTTGTAAGCATAAATTTTTCCGGATTCGTCTATTGGTATCGGATCAATTATGTCCACACCATTTTCAAATTCGGCAAGACTTATTTTAAGGGGTTTGGCCACTTGGTACTCTTTGTAAAGGTCGTCGTCCTTTTTATCACAGGAGATAAACAATACGCCAAGAAGAAGGAAAAAGGCAAGTTTTTTCATAGCAGATCCATTTTGCACGTTATTTATTCCAACCAACATTTTGATCAGGCACAATTGGCCTTTCCCACGAATTGCGGAAAAAGTTTGTTACATAATAGATTCATTTTAAGATGAAAAGTTGCGTCAAGCCAGCCTAATATTCCTTCATTTCAGCCACAAAGCCCAAACCGTCCTTATATATAAAATAGACGGGTATTTTTGATAACATTGCGGTAAACAAAACACCAACACAACACAGTAAAATTCCTAATTCCGCGACAATACCCATAACAACGACCAATCCGAAAATAACCAACCAATTTTTATTGCCCAGTTTAAAACTGGCCTTTACAGTTTCCATGGCAGTTAGATTTTCATTAAATGCAACAAAAGCAGGAAAAAGGGACAAGGGAACCACCAAATAGAAAATACCTATTCCACACGTGAAAACTCCCAAAATACTTAAGCCCAACATGATTAAAGAAAGTACAAGAATTTTTCCAAGGCGACCTTCCCTAAAGAAATAAAAGTAATCGTCGTTGCCAGCCCCATCTACATCCTTTTGCCTACAAATTTTCAAAAACGCCGCATTCAATGCAATGGCAAAAGTGGTCATTCCTATCATTACTATAGGCAGTAATATGGACATGCTTAAAATAACAATCAACGGTGGGTCATCATTACGCAACATCTCTGGATCTGTAATTCCTGCCGCAATCATAGGAATATAAATCATGAAATAAAAAGGAAGTACGGTTACAACGGTTAATAATAGCGTTATAAAACCCTGTAGCCAAACCTTTTTGAAAAGGTCTATAGACCTACTGAATATGGAACCAAAATCCAAAGGTTGCTTTTCCTCTATTATTTTTTTTAGTTGCCCAAGGCTCATGGTGGATAATTTAATAGGGTTAATTTAATGGCATTTAAAGTATAAAATTAAGCTAAATTAAACTGTCAACTTGTCACATTTTTGAATATAATGCTATCTTTGCGGACCCATTATTCAATGGCAATTTGAGGAATTTATGGAGAAAACAATTGACGAGAGCATTCAAGGTTCCGCTTTGAGAACTGAAAATAAAATTCACAACGGGCGGAATCTCTACATAGAGAGTTATGGTTGTCAGATGAATTTTTCCGATAGTGAGATTGTGGCCTCCATTCTAGCACAGGAAGGTTTTAACACCACCCAAAAATTGGAGGACGCAGATTTAGTTCTGGTAAATACCTGTTCCATACGTGAAAAGGCCGAATTGACCGTAAGAAAACGTCTTGAGAAATTCAATACCATTAAAAAGGATAGACCACATCTAAAAGTTGGTGTACTGGGGTGTATGGCAGAACGTTTGAAACATCAGTTCCTTGAAGAAGAAAAAATAGTGGATATGGTGGTGGGCCCCGATGCCTATAAAGATTTGCCCAACCTCATCCAGGAAATCGATGAAGGTAGAAATGCCGTTAACGTTATTCTTTCAAAGGACGAGACTTATGGGGATGTGGCCCCTGTAAGATTGAACTCCAACGGGGTTAACGCATTCGTATCCATTACCAGGGGCTGTGATAACATGTGCACTTTTTGCGTGGTACCTTTCACCCGGGGAAGGGAAAGAAGTAGGGACCCACAATCGATAATTAAGGAAGTAAACGACCTGTGGCACAAGGGATTCAAGGAAGTTACCCTTTTGGGCCAAAATGTGGACAGCTATCTTTGGTATGGTGGTGGATTAAAAAAAGATTTTGGCAAGGCCTCTGAAATGGAAAAGGCCATGGCCGTCAGCTTCGCTCAATTATTGGAGAAAGTGGCATTGGCCCAACCTAAGATGAGAATTAGGTTTTCCACATCAAATCCTCAGGATATGACCTTGGATGTAATCCACACCATGGCGAAGTATGAAAATATATGCAACTACATTCATTTACCCGTGCAAAGTGGAAGCAATAGAATATTAAAGGCGATGAATCGCCTGCATACCCGCGAAGAGTACTTTGAACTTATTGACAACATAAGGAACATTATACCGGATTGCGCCATTTCCCAAGACATGATTACGGGATTCCCCACAGAAGAGGAAGAGGACCATAAGGATACATTGTCATTGATGGAATATGTAAAATATGACTACGGGTTCATGTTCGCTTACTCCGAAAGACCCGGAACACTTGCTGAACGTAAATTGGAAGATGATGTTCCAAACGAAATAAAAAAGCGTCGGCTTTCAGAAATTATAGCACTTCAACGCCAACATTCCTATGAACGCATAAAAGCCAATCTTGGTAAGACTCAGGAGGTATTGATAGAGGGAAGCTCCAAAAAGTCAGATGCACATTGGATGGGACGCACCTCCCAGAATACCGTAGCGGTTTTCCCTAAAGAAAATTATAAGGTGGGCGACTTTGTGATGGTAGAAATGCAGGATTGTACATCGGCTACATTATTAGGAAAAGCCATTGGGTATTCCTCTAACAACTAAGCAAGATACTGTACTATAAATGGAAAGTATACAGAGTATAAAACAACGTTTTGAAATTATAGGCCAAGACCCTAAACTTAATAGGGCGATTGAAAAGGCCATACAGGTAGCACCTACCGATATATCCGTTTTGGTAACCGGGGAAAGTGGTGTTGGTAAGGAGTCCATACCCAAAATCATTCATTCTCTTTCCCATAGAAAGCATGCCAAATACATTGCGGTAAACTGTGGTGCTATTCCGGAAGGGACTATAGACAGTGAACTATTTGGACACGAAAAGGGTGCCTTTACAGGGGCTACCCAAACCCGTAGCGGTTATTTTGAGGTAGCGGACGGAGGTACCATTTTCTTGGATGAAGTTGGGGAACTTCCATTAACCACCCAAGTTAGACTACTTAGGGTCCTGGAAAATGGCGAATTTCTTAAGGTTGGTTCCTCGCAGGTTCAGAAGACCAATGTGAGAATCGTGGCAGCGACAAATGTAAATATGTTCGAGGCCATAAAGAAGGAAAAATTCAGGGAAGACCTCTATTACAGGTTAAGTACGGTTGAAATCAATATACCGCCTTTGCGGGAAAGACAGGAAGATATCCATTTGTTGTTCAGAAAGTTTGCTTCGGATTTTGGGCAGAAATATAAGATGCCCACGATACGTCTGGAAGATAGTGCCGTAGACCTTCTTTTAAAATACCGATGGCCAGGTAATATTAGGCAACTGCGAAACATAGCAGAGCAGGTTTCCGTATTGGAAGAAAATCGTTCCATTAGCGCGTCCACGCTAAATGCTTATCTACCTCATAATGTAGGCTCTAACCTTCCCGCAGTGGTAAACAATAAGAAATCGGAAGGTGATTTCAGTAATGAACGGGAAATCCTGTATAAAGTACTTTTCGATATGAAAGGGGACCTCAACGATCTTAAAAAGTTGACCATGGAACTCCTTAAAAACAATGATAGCCAAAAAGTTCAGGAAGAAAATGAAAACCTTATTCGAAAAATTTATGGAGACAAACAGGAAGAGGAAATAGAAGATCAGGATATTTCGCCCCTAGAGGTCCTTCATTTACCTGAACCTAAGGTAGAACGGCCTTACACACCTGCACCTCAGGAAGACAAATATCACTTTGCCGAGGAAATCGAGGAAGAGGAAACCTTATCTTTACAGGAAAAGGAAGTTGAACTGATCAAAAAATCCTTGGAAAGAAATAGGGGCAAAAGAAAGGCCGCAGCTTCGGAGTTGGGTATCTCGGAAAGAACGTTATATAGAAAAATCAAACAATACGACCTATAGGTCTAAAAATTTTAAAGAGTTGAAGGTAGGAAAGTCCATTTGTAAGATCTTTTTGATGGTTCTGATAGTAGCCTTGAATGGTTGTGGAATCTATAATTTTACAGGTGCCGGACCCATTGATGCCGATACATTTCAGGTAAATTACTTTCAAAATTATGCCACCCAAAGCCCAGGTTCCACCTTTGAGCCGGGTATGGACCGGGATTTTACCCAAGCCCTTCAAAACAGGATATTGAACCAGACTAGTTTGGATTTGGTAAATAACGGAAATGCAGATCTCCTATACGAAGGTGAAATAACGGAATATAGGATTTCGCCCATGTCCGCAACTGCACAACAAACTGCGGCCCAAAACCGACTTTCCATCAGGGTAAAGGCCCGGTTTTACAACAGAAACAATCCCGATGCGGATTTTGACCAAAGCTTTTCCTTTTTTTACGATTACCCGGCAAACGTGCAGTTGTCGGCAGTAAAGGACGAAGCCCATGAGGTCATCTTTGAACGAATCACACAGGACATCTTTAATGCATCCCTAGCGGATTGGTAACCCATGACAATAACGGATTTTACATACTTCCTTGAAAACCCCAACAAAGTCGTTGACCCGTTACAAACGAAGCAACTGGAGGATATAATAGAAGAATACCCTTATTTCCAAGCTGCAAGGGCATTACACTTGAAAGGGCTAAAAAACCTCAATAGCTATAAATACAACAAAGCATTAAAAACCACGGCTGCCTACACGACGGACAGGGACGTTTTATTCGACTTTATTACCTCTAAGGATTTTTTGCGGTATGACCTGACCGGATCCACCGGCAATGTCGATTATTTGGATACCGCGGAACCGGTTGACAAAACGGAAAAGGAAAAACATTTGATAGAAGAGTCTGAGGACAAGCCTCTGCCCCAGGATATCCAGGATGCGGAAAATATTCTGGACCCTGAAATTTTTTCTAGCAAAGAAACATCAAAAGAGGCCAAGTCCTTGGAAATAGGTGAACCCCTAGACTTTGATAAAAAAGAAAAATACTCCTTTGCGGAATGGCTGCAGTTAACCTCCAAGAAAAAAATAGATAGGGAAAGTACAACACCCAAAACAGAAAAGAGCAAACCCAAAACCAAAAGGGATAACCCATCCGATAATGCCTCACTTAAAAAACAAAAGTTCGATATCATCGATAAGTTTATTGCAGAGAATCCCAAAATAGTTCCAAAAGAAAACATTAAGCCATCCTTCAATCCAAAGGACTCTGTAAGGATTGATAAAAACGAGTTGATGACAGAAACTTTGGCACGGGTTTATCTGGAGCAGAAAAAGTATAAAAAAGCCATTCAGGCATACAAAATTTTAAGTTTGAAATATCCGGAAAAAAGTAGTTTCTTTGCAGACCGAATAAAATCGGTACAAAAAATTCAACAAGAAAACAAGTAGGTAAAATGAGTACATTTTCAATATTCCTGATACTGATCATAATTGTTTGCTTTTTATTGGTATTGGTAATTATGGTACAGAACCCTAAAGGAGGAGGGTTATCATCTTCTTTCGGTGGAGGAGGAAATCAAGTTGTAGGAGGTGTTAAGAAGACGGGCGACTTTTTGGATAAGAGTACTTGGACCTTGGCCGGACTTTTGGTCGTTTTGATCTTGACATCCAATATAGCCTTAAAAGGAAACTTTGGCGATGCAGATTCCAGATTATTACAGGGAGATGATATAGAGACTACCGTTCCGGAAACATTGCCAGAAGAAGTTACCCCACCTGCCACAAATGAAACTACACCCAATGATAGTTTATAGATAGGTGATTAAAAACTTATATAAAATGCCAGCTTAATGACAAGCTGGCATTTTTGTTTTACAATGTGTCAGTTTTTAAGCAATGGCATAATTTCTGCCTATTAAGGATGAAACTTAAAAATCAATTTAAAATTTAAATATTATGGCTAAAGTTAATATCAAACCATTGGCGGACAGAGTTCTTATTGAGCCAATGGCGGCTGAAACAAAAACTGCGTCAGGAATTTATATTCCAGATACGGCAAAGGAGAAACCTCAAAGGGGAAAAGTTGTTGCCGTAGGGCCGGGTACCAAAGACGAAAAAGTTACTGTGAAGGTTGGTGATACTGTTCTTTACGGAAAATATGCCGGTACAGAATTAAAGTTAGATGGTTCTGATTACCTTATGATGCGTGAAAGCGACATTTTAGCTATTATCTAAATAGCAAACGGCTACTGGACACAGGAAAGTAGTCTATCCTAAAAATTAAAAAAACAGAAAAACAATTAACGGCCACAGGCAATAAACCAAAGGCCAAAAGTTAAAATAACATAACATGGCAAAAGACATAAAATTTGACATTGATGCAAGAGACGGACTCAAAAGAGGAGTCGACGCATTGGCAAATGCAGTAAAAGTAACCTTGGGACCAAAAGGTAGAAACGTAATCATTAGTAAATCCTTTGGCGCTCCACAAGTGACCAAGGACGGTGTTACCGTAGCAAAAGAAATAGAGTTGGAAAATGCACTTGAGAACATGGGCGCCCAAATGGTTAAGGAAGTTGCTTCCAAAACCAATGATTTGGCCGGTGACGGTACTACTACTGCAACTGTGCTTGCCCAAGCTATCGTCAAGGAAGGACTTAAAAACGTAGCCGCAGGTGCAAATCCAATGGACCTAAAAAGAGGTATCGACAAGGCTGTTGAGGCCATCGTGGAGAATTTGGCAAAACAAGCTAAAAAAGTGGGTGATTCCTCTGAAAAAATTAAGCAAGTTGCTTCTATATCCGCAAATAATGACGAAACTATAGGGGACTTAATTGCCCAAGCTTTCGGAAAAGTGGGTAAAGAGGGAGTAATTACGGTAGAAGAAGCTAAAGGTACTGATACCTATGTTGACGTTGTGGAAGGTATGCAATTCGATAGAGGCTACCTTTCTCCATATTTCGTAACCGATTCAGAAAAAATGGTTACAGAATTAGAAAACCCTTACATCTTATTGTTTGATAAGAAAATTTCTTCAATGAAGGATTTACTTCCTGTTTTGGAACCTGTAGCACAATCCGGAAAACCTTTATTGATAATCGCCGAGGATGTTGATGGTGAGGCTTTGGCCACTTTGGTAGTAAATAAACTAAGAGGTTCCTTGAAAATCGCCGCGGTTAAAGCACCAGGTTTTGGGGATCGCAGAAAAGCGATGCTAGAAGATATCGCAATCCTAACCAAGGGTACTGTAATCTCAGAAGAAAGAGGATTTTCTTTGGACAACACCACAATCGATATGCTAGGTACTTGTGAGAAAGTACAAATAGACAAGGATAACACCACAATTGTAAATGGTGGGGGTGTTGCTAAGGATATCAAAACAAGGGTAAACCAAATCAAATCTCAAATTGAGACCACTACGTCTGATTACGACAAGGAAAAGCTACAAGAGCGTTTGGCCAAGTTGGCAGGTGGTGTAGCGGTACTTTATGTAGGTGCTGCATCTGAAGTTGAGATGAAAGAAAAGAAAGACCGTGTGGACGATGCATTACACGCTACAAGAGCCGCTGTTGAGGAAGGTATTGTAGCTGGTGGTGGAGTTGCCCTTGTCAGAGCTAAATCCGTTCTTTCCAAGGTAGCTACCGAAAATGAGGATGAAGCCACTGGACTACAGATTGTTGCAAGAGCGATAGAATCTCCATTGAGAACTATTGTTGAAAACGCAGGTGGAGAAGGTTCCGTAGTAGTTGCTAAAATTCTTGAGGGAAAAGGCGATTATGGTTATGATGCCAAGTCTGATAAATTTGTTGAGATGATGAAAGCAGGTATTATCGATCCCAAAAAAGTTACGAGAGTAGCTTTGGAAAATGCCGCATCGGTTTCCGGAATGATCTTGACCACAGAATGTGCATTGACAGAAATTAAGGAAGACGCACCTGCAGGCCCTCCAATGGGCGGCGGTGGAATGCCAGGCATGATGTAGTGGCGAGCCGCCACTGCCAAGTAGCCATTGGCAAATGAGTATTTAAAAAACTGTCCAATAAATATTGGGCAGTTTTTTTATTTCAGGTCATAAAAAAACCACCTTCTTTCTTTACAAAAGGTGGTTTATTTTTCCAAAAGTAAGGACTTATCCCATAAGCCCGAACATGACTACTTCTTTCTAGGAGCAGCTTTTGGAGCAGCCTTTTTTCCAGCTTTAGCTGGTGAAGGCTTTGCAGCTGGTTTTCCAGCCGATTTTGCTTGTGCCATTGGTATCTAATTAATAGAAATTTGCGCTAATGTATTTCAGATTGTGATTCGTGATATTTTTGTTAAGAAAATATTAACTAAAATATATAAGCAACAAAGATTAATCTTTTTATCTATTTGTTAATCATATAGTTACACCATAAAGGGTATAAATTAAAATTTATTGGAAAACCATTGTTTTTCTAAAGGTTTAACCCCAATTTTATCGCTTAAAAATTTGCTATAATGTTCACTTCCTTAAAACCTCTAATCGTTACCATTTTAGAATCGGATAACTCAACGGAAATAAAACTTCAGGAAATTTGCGAACTCTTAAAGGAGAGTATAGACCATTATGACTGGGTAGGATTTTATTTCAGGAACGGAGACAAGGAAGAACTAAAATTAGGACCCTACGCAGGTGCGCCAACAGACCATACCATCATTCCATTTGGAAAGGGGATTTGCGGACAGGTTGCGGTTAGCAACCAAAACTTTGTTGTGCCCGATGTTAAGGGTCAGGATAACTACATTGCCTGTAGTATCACCGTTAAGTCAGAAATTGTGGTACCGCTATTCGTCAACGGGGAAAATATTGGACAAATAGATATAGATTCCAACACGTTGGACCCATTTACTGAAGAGGATGAGCGATTCTTGGAGTTCATCAATAGCGAGGTCTCTAAAATTCTTTAAAACTTTAGTGTTTTTGTTGATAAACTCAACTCTTTTTTAGCATCAAAAAAGGTACTTTTGTTGCCTTAATCGTTAACCTTAAGCACCCACAAATGAGCAGCTCAAAAAAAGCATCCTCGGCCCTTATTTCAGTATTCCATAAAGATGGCCTAGAGCCCATCGTTAAGAAATTTCAAGAACTAGGCATAACCATTTATTCCACTGGAGGTACAGAGAAGTTCATTAAAGATCTGGGTATTGATGTAATCCCGGTAGAGGACGTTACTAGCTACCCTTCCATTTTAGGGGGAAGAGTTAAAACATTGCATCCCAAAGTCTTTGGAGGTATTCTAAACAGGCAGGACAACGAAAACGATGTTGCCCAACTGGAAGAGTTTGACATCCCTCAATTGGACATCGTAATCGTAGATCTCTACCCTTTCGAAAAAACGGTTGCAAGTGGGGCTTCGGAACAAGATATTATTGAAAAAATTGATATTGGTGGTATATCATTGATCAGGGCAGCAGCCAAAAACTACAAGGATGTGATTTGCGTTTCCTCCATGGAGGACTATGCTGAATTTTTGGAGGTAATGTCCAAAAACGAAGGGGAAACTACATTGGAAGAACGAAGGAGGTTTGCGACAAAATCATTCAATGTATCATCCCATTACGATTCCGCTATTTTCAACTATTTTAACAAAAATCATGACATTGCGGCCCTAAAGGTTAGCGAAACACAGGGAAAAGTATTGCGTTATGGAGAAAACCCGCATCAAAAGGGATTTTTCTTTGGGGATTTTGACGCCATGTTCTCCAAATTGCACGGTAAGGAACTCTCTTACAATAATTTGTTAGATGTAGATGCCGCTGTAAACTTGATGCTAGAATTTAAGAACGAAGCACCTACGTTTGCCATTCTAAAACACAATAATGCTTGTGGATTGGCGCAAAGGGACACATTGCATCAGGCTTATGTAGATGCATTGGCCGGCGACCCAGTATCGGCCTTTGGAGGAGTACTGATCAGCAACAAGGAAATAGACAAGGATACGGCGGAGGAAATTCATAAACTTTTTTGTGAAGTAGTCATTGCACCAAGTTATGCGGCAGATGCCTTGGAAATTTTAAAAGGGAAAAAGAACAGGATTATTTTAGTACTGAACGAAGTAGATATGCCTGAAATGCAAGTAAGAACATGCCTGAACGGAATATTACTCCAAGAAAAAGACCATAAGACCGATGCTCTGGCAGATGTAAGTCATGCTACCAAAACCCAACCAACCGATCAAGAGTTGGAGGATCTTTTGTTTGCATCCAAAATTTGCAAGCATACAAAATCCAACACTATAGTGCTGACCAAGAACAAACAGCTATGTGCCAGCGGAACCGGTCAGACCTCCAGAGTGGATGCCTTGAACCAGGCCATACATAAGGCAAACTCGTTTAATTTCGATTTAAAGGGAGCGGTTATGGCCAGTGATGCATTCTTCCCGTTTCCAGATTGTGTAGAGATTGCAGGCAAGGCAGGAATTACAAGCGTGATACAGCCCGGGGGATCAATTAAAGATCAGTTGAGCATAGATTATTGCAATGAAAATGATATTTCTATGGTGATGACTGGCACACGTCATTTTAAGCATTAAATTTACTACTTTTGTCGATGTATTGCACCCCCTAATCCATAACCAAATACTATCATATGGGATTTTTTGACTTCTTGACCGAGGAAATAGCTATAGACTTAGGTACGGCTAACACCCTAATCATTCACATGGACAAAGTCGTGGTAGACAGTCCGTCCATTGTAGCCAGGGATAGAGTAAGTGGAAAAATAATTGCAGTTGGTAAAGAAGCCAACATGATGCAAGGAAAAACCCATGAAAACATAAAAACGATTAGGCCTCTAAAAGACGGTGTAATAGCAGATTTTGATGCATCTGAAAAGATGATCAATATGTTCATCAAAAACATTCCTGCTTTAAAGAAAAAATGGTTTCCGCCTGCTTTGAGAATGGTTATTTGCATACCATCGGGTATTACAGAAGTGGAAATGCGAGCTGTAAAAGAATCTGCAGAAAGGGTTAACGGAAAAGAGGTTTACTTGATACATGAACCTATGGCTGCCGCAATAGGTATCGGTTTGGACATCATGCAGCCTAAGGGAAACATGATTGTTGATATAGGTGGTGGTACTACGGAAATTGCAGTAATTGCTTTAGGTGGTATTGTTTGTGATAAATCGGTAAAGATAGCCGGTGATGTATTTACAAACGACATTATTTATTATATGCGTACCCAACATAATTTATATGTTGGCGAGAGTACTGCCGAAGCCATTAAAATTGAAATTGGTTCGGCTACCGAAGATTTACAGTCGCCCCCTGAAGAAAAATCTGTTCAAGGTCGCGACCTTTTAACAGGTAAGCCAAAACAGGTACAAATATCCTATCGCGAGATTGCCAAGGCCCTGGACAAGTCCATTCTTAGGGTCGAAGATGCAGTAATGGAAACCTTATCACAAACTCCTCCTGAATTGGCCGCCGATATTTATAACACCGGAATCTACTTGGCCGGTGGGGGTTCCATGTTACGAGGCTTGGATAGAAGGCTTTCCCAAAAGACGGATTTACCTGTCTACATAGCTGAAGACCCTTTAAGAGCGGTTGTTCGGGGAACCGGAATAGCATTGAAAAATTTGGAAAGATATAAGAGTATTCTGATCAAGTAATACGCAACATCGATTCCAAAAAATGAAAATTTAGAGTGAATGCAACAGATTATAAATTTTCTGATTAGATATAAAATCTTTTTGCTTTACCTTTTACTCTTGCTCATTTCCTTAATTTTCACTTTTCAATCCCATTCATACCATCAATCTAGATTCTTAAACTCCGCCAATTATTTTTCGGGTTCCATATATTCCTTTTTTGACAATACAACATCGTATTTTGGATTGCGTGAGGAAAACGAAAAACTATTACAGGAGAACCAAAGATTGAGGTATCAGCTTTACAATAAAAATTCAGATAGTATTCAACCCCTATCTTCATTGGAAAACGACTACTTGGTAGTTAGGGGTCGCGTTATCAAGAATAGCTACTCAGATCAACGTAATTACATCACCATAGACAAAGGTGAAAAGGATAGTGTGGAACAAGATATGGGTGTAATTACCTCAAAAGGAATACTTGGTATTGTAGAGAATACCTCCAATGGCTATTCCACAGTGCAAAGCATCTTGAACGAAAAATCGAACATCAACGCCAAAATCAAGAACTCCAATCATTTTGGTTCTTTAATCTGGGATTCCAAGGATTACAACACCGTACAACTTGTGGACATACCCAGATTGGTACAGCTCACTATTGGCGATACCATAGTAACCGGTGCCATGAGCAGTATATTCCCGGAGAACATCCCCATTGGGGTCATAAAAAAGTTCGACTTGGACAAATCCAAGAGTTTTTATCAAATAGATGTCTCCCTTTTCAATGATATGACCAACATCAGCAATGTCTATATCATAAAAAACCTGAATAGGGAAGAAATCATAGAACTACAGGAGCAAACGGAAACGAATGATTAATAGCACCTTTTTTATAAATGTAGTAAGGTTCGTCCTTTTGATTTTGGTACAAGTTCTTGTATTCAATAGGTTGAATTTTTTCGGTTTTATAAATCCAATGGTCTATATTTTGTTTCTTTACTGGTACCCAATAAAGAAGAACAGAACAACCTTTATTTTAATCTGCTTTTTTCTTGGCCTTTTGGTCGATGTTTTCTCGGATACCTTAGCTATAAATGCTGCGGCCACAGTCACAATAGCCTATTTAAGACCTTCTATTATGAGGTTTGTTTTTGGAGTAAATTATGAGTTTCAAAGCTTTAAGTTAAATAGCTCAACGAAGGCACAACAATTCACATTTTTAGCGTTATTAGTTGTAATACATCACGTGATATATTTTACGTTAGAGATTTTTAGTATTGCTAATTTGCTACTGATCCTTAAAAAAAGTATTACCATAGGAGCGGCCTCCATAATAGTTTGTTTATTGTTTAGTTCGTTATTCAGTACTAGGAAAGAATGAGAAGAGTTTTACTATCATCAATAATCATTATTATAGGCATCACTTTTTTAAGTAGGCTGTCCTATTTACAGATATTCAGTTTTTCTCCAGACCAACTATTGGAAGATCCAAGTATAAAAAGAATATATACTTACCCTGAAAGAGGTTATATCTATGATCGTAATGGAAACCTTCTGGTGGGAAACGACCCTGCCTATGATGTAATGGTCATACCAAGGGAAGTTAAACCATTGGATACTCTGGAATTTTGTGAAATGCTGGGTATCGACAAGGAAAAATTTATTGAAAAGTTAACGAAAGCCAGGGTATATTCTCCTAGATTACCCTCTGTCTTGATTCCTCAACTTTCTAAGGAAGACTATGCCAAGTTGCAGGAAAAAATGAGAAAGTACAAAGGGTTCTACATTCAAAAACGATCTTTGAGATATTACGATACTTCTAGTGCTGCCAATGTTTTGGGGTATATAAGCGAAGTAAATGAGGGAGATCTGGCTAAAAATAAATATTATATACAAGGAGAGCTAAGGGGGAGAACAGGTGTTGAAAGATATTATGAGGATCTATTAAGAGGCAGAAAAGGTGTACAGTATATTCAAAAGGACCGATTCAATCGAGATATAGGCCCCTATAAAAATGGTTCTTTGGATACATTACCTGAACAAGGGAAGCAGATTACCATAACCTTGGACAAAACACTTCAGGAGTATGGCGAGCGATTAATGGTAGGAAAAAGAGGGGGAATCGTGGCCTTGGAACCCGAAACTGGAGAAATTTTGAGCATGATCTCAGGGCCAACATATGACCCATCCCTTCTAGTTGGCAGACAACGTTCCATAAACTATACAGAACTTTACAACGATACTATCGCAAACCCTACTTGGGACCGTTCCATCCACGCACAACAGCCACCCGGCTCACCATTTAAAACAGTAAATGCTCTTATTGCCCTGCAGGAAGGGGTCATTAACGAGAATACAACTATACAATGTTATCACGGATTTTACGTGGGAAGAAAAAAGCGGGGTTGCCATTGTGGAGGAGGATTGCGCAATCTAAATAGTGGCATCTACAAGTCCTGTAATGCCTATTTTGCTGGGGTTTTTAGAAAGATTTATGAAAAGTTCGATACTACGGACGAAGCTATGGATGTGTGGGAAAAACATATGAAGAGTTTTGGTCTGGGCGATTACCTTGGTTATGATCTGCCCTTTGGCCAAAAAGGAAGGATCCCAAGCAAGGAATACTACGACAAGTGGTACGGGGATAACAGATGGAGCTCTTCCTATATTATATCCAATGCCATAGGACAAGGGGAGGTTTTGGCCACTCCGGTTCAGTTGGCCAATATGACGGCAGCCATTGCAAATAGAGGATTTTATTTTACACCCCATATTCTAAAAAAGGTAGAAGGAAAAGACATTACAGACCCAAGGTTTACTGAAGCCAAACACACCACAATTGATAAACAATATTTTGAACCTGTTATTCAGGGTATGGCCGATGTATATAGGAAAGGTACAGCCAGTCCTTTAAAAATTCCGGGAATCGAAATAGCCGGAAAGACGGGTACCGCTGAAAACTTTACTAAAATTGATGGGGTACGCACCCAGTTAACGGATCATTCGGTATTTGTTGCCTTTGCTCCTGTCGATGACCCAAAAATTGCCATTGCCGTATATATAGAAAACGGTTATTTCGGTTCCCGCTATGCGGGCCATATAGCGTCTCTAATGATTGAAAAATACCTTAAGGGTGAAATCACACGAAAGGATTTGGAGAAGAAAATGCTAGAAAAAACATTGGAACATGAGTACGCAAAGCCCTATAGCGGCGAGGAATTTAAAATAAACGAGCGTGTTTGGTAAAGTTCTAAGGAGAATAGATTGGCTTACGATACTTATTTACATAGCACTGGTCTCCATAGGTTGGATCAATATATATTCCAGTACTTTTAGTGAGGAACAAACCTCTCTTCTTGATTTAGGTACACGATCTGGGAAGCAGCTGTTTTTCATTAGTGTGAGCCTGGTAACCATTGTATTAGTTCTTGCCCTGGAAGCCAATTTTTATGAGCGTTTTGCAAGTGTTTTTTATCTGTTTTCCATGCTGTCCCTTTTGGGGCTATTCATATTTGGAAAAACCATAGCTGGCGCAACCTCTTGGTATGACCTTGGTTTTTTTAACCTGCAACCTTCAGAATTGGCAAAGGTGGCCACGGCATTGGCCCTCGCAAAATACTTGAGCGATATACAAACCGACCTTAGGCGCAGAAAAGACCAATTATATGCCATTTTAATTATTCTTATTCCTGCACTGCTTATTATACCTCAACCCGATCCAGGAAGTGCCCTCGTATTCTTTTCCCTGATATTTGTAATTTTTAGGGAAGGTTTACCACTTTACTATTTGAGCATAGGTTTTGCCTTGATTTTGATTTTTATTGTCACCTTGATGTTCGGAACAATTTGGTTAATCATTGGTCTATTCTTACTACTTGTTTTGTTCTTTTTTGTGAAGCGAAAATCCTTCAAAGTTCCCATCTTTCCATTAGTAATAGGTTCCATTGCCATTATTCTTTTTTCCCTATCCGTAAATTTTGTTTTCAACAATATTTTTGAACAACGACATAGGGACAGGTTTAGCCTATGGTTACGCTTGGAAAAGGATCCTGAAAAATTGGAGCAAATACGAAAAACAATTGGTTATAATACGTATCAGTCGGAAAAAGCCATAGAGTCCGGAGGTTTTTTCGGAAAAGGCTTTTTGGAAGGTACCAGAACCAAAGGTGATTTTGTTCCCGAACAGGATACGGACTATATTTTCACAACGATTGGCGAAGAATGGGGATTCATTGGGACCGCCACTGTAATTATTCTATTTTCCATTCTTTTTTTGAGGCTGATTTATCTCGCGGAACGTCAAAAAAACGACTTTTCCAGAATGTATGGGTATGGGGTAATATCAATATTGCTAATCCATTACTTTATCAATATAGGTATGGTCATTGGCATTTTACCCACTATTGGTATTCCTTTACCATTTTTTAGTTACGGGGGTTCAGGACTTTTATTCTTTACCCTTTTGCTATTTATATTTTTAAAACTGGATACAAATCGGCTTAAGGAAAATTTTTAAAATTTCCATTCCTTCGTATCAACGGATCTTTCTAATTTCTTTTGGAGTCCAGAGTCAATACCCTTGAAAAAATCAATCCCTGTCAAGGCTTCAATACTGTCAATAGGTACACAGAGTTTTTCCAACGGTATTTGTTGCTCCACTCCCCGCATTAAAAAGCCAATTACTTTTAGTTTTCCTTTGTCCTGTCTTGCTACAATCTTATAAAAAGTTTTGGGCACGTCCACATCCTCATCACCTATTTCCTCAAGGCCCGGCTCCAATACCCCTCCTGTAATCACATTTACACTACCATAGCGCTTGGCCCATTGTCTAACGTGCCTTTCCAAACGATTCCAAACACCTGCATTAAAATATTTGTCCTGCGGACTGATGTTGCTCGTATAAAATGTTTCATTATAGGCTTGTTCCGAAAATCTACGGTCACCTGCCGGGCACAAATGTCCCCGGTCGTATCCGGAACCTTTGTAGTTTCTCCAATCTGCCGACTTCGATTTTACCCACGGATCCTCTACAAAAAATGGTCTTTCCCTATCCTCATAAGTTAAATGTTTCCAATCCAAAGTATAGGCCACCCATTCCGCTTGTTCATATGGTTCGTTATACGATAGTGAAAAATAGGAATGATGAACAATGTCTCCAGTGGTGGAGCTGGGCAAGAACTCGAAAGGAAATGAACTTTCACGATTCTCCTCGCTATTTTCAGAGTATGGGCTTGGGGTGTAAAAATTCTCAAATACCCAAAAACCTACAATACACATTCCTATCAAAATAGAGTAAATAGTGCTATTTTTAGGGTATCTCGCCATCTTCCAAATTTACTGACAATTTAGTAAGTTTTGGACCGATGTTACGACTATTGCCCTACACTGTAAACCGATTAAAGAAAAAGAAAATTTATGGTACTAACTTGGAAAGATGTAATTCATTTTTCAGTAAATGGAAACCCCGTTCCCAATGAAAGAGTAGAGAAATCTGAGGAGGAATGGAAGGAAATCCTAACTCCGGAACAATATAGGATTACCCGAAAAAAAGGAACGGAGGCACCTCATTCCGGTGCTTTGTGTAGCGTACATGATGCAGGAAAATATGAATGTATCTGCTGTGGAACACCTCTTTTTGATTCCAGTATTAAATTTGAATCTGGTACGGGTTGGCCAAGCTTTACCCAACCCATAGAGGATAATGCGATTAAATATATCAAGGACACTTCTTTTGGTATGGTTCGGGTAGAGGTCCTTTGCAATACTTGTGATGCGCACTTAGGTCATGTTTTCCCAGATGGACCACCGCCAAGTGGTTTACGATATTGCATCAATTCAGAATCCATGAAAATGACAAAGGACCAAGTAGATGAATGATATGAAATTAGAAACCATAACCATTGGTGGCGGTTGCTTTTGGTGTACGGAAGCGGTATTCCAAGAGGTAAAGGGAGTGCACTCAGTAGTCTCAGGATATACTGGAGGAACGGCACCCGGCAAACCCACTTATAGGGAAATATGCTCTGGCTTAACCGGACATGCAGAGGTTGTTCAAGTCACTTTTGATTCACAGGTCATCTCCCTATATGATATATTGGAAATTTTTATGACCACACATGACCCAACCACTTTGAACAGACAAGGTGCGGACGTAGGAACCCAATATCGATCTGTAATTTACTATGCCAACGAAAATCAAAAGAGCATAGCCGAAAATGTACTTAATGATATTACTCGCCTTTATGAAAATCCCATTGTCACGGAACTATCCCCTTTAGGCGTATTCTATGAGGCCGAGGATTATCATCAAGATTATTATAAAAACAATAGTTCGCAGGGCTATTGCCAAGTAGTCATCAATCCAAAATTGGCAAAATTGCGGAAGCTTCACGCTGAAAAAACCAAATAAAAAAAAAGCCCCTTTGATCAAAGGGGCTTTTTAAACGTTTATATTACCATTAGTTCTTTACACTACTAGCCAATTTTATGTTTTTAAGATTGTTCATTTTCAAATCTTGTAGCACATTTACAGCTTCCTCAACATATACATCCTTAGCAAGGTTTTTGTGCCATCTATCTCTTTTTTCCCTTAAAACGGAATCTTGAGTAAATAATTCCTGTTCATATTTCAATGATTCAAAGGTCAATTTAGAGTCATAGTTTGAAAGGTTCTTAAAATAATCCGACTGTTCTTTGTCTTTCTCTTTTTCCTCTTTGTAAGTCATGTAATTCAAAGGAATCTCAGTTTCTTCCTGTTCTGATTTTAACCATTTGGCATTTTCCTCGATTAATTTTATTTGAGGATTGTTTGCCATTCTCTTTTTACTCTTGGCAACCGTTTCCTCGTAATCCAAGTAGCCATCCCAGGTTTTATATTCAGCCGGAGTAATTTTGTCCCACTTTAAAGGGTTTGCCTGATCCCGCTCCCCTAAGTCTATATAGCTGTATTTATCCGGTACGACTACGTCACTTTTAACACCTTCCAATTGTGTGGAACCTCCATTGATTCTATAGAACTTTTGAGTGGTCAATTTTATGGCCCCCAAGTCTCCGTGATCGTTACTTCTAACAATATTGGATAACGGAATAACATTTTGTACGGTTCCCTTACCAAAAGTCTGCTTGCTGCCAATTATGATAGCTCTTTTATAATCCTGCATAGCTGCCGCCAATATTTCTGAAGCGGAAGCGGAAAGTTCGTTGACCAAGATTACCAAGGGACCGTCCCACTGAATTCTCTCATCTTTATCATCATAGATTTCTTTCTCCTTATTTCCGGATCTAACTTGAACAATAGGTCCATCCTTAATAAATAGACCTGCCATTTCAACAACGGTCTTTAAAGATCCTCCACCATTATCCCTGAGGTCAAGAATTAGACCTTCTACACCTTCTTCTTTTAATCGCTCTACTTCCTTGGCAACATCCGTTGCGGCATTTCTTTCATTGTAATCCTCGAAATCCACATAGAATTTAGGAAGATTGATGATACCGAATTTTTCATCACCTCGAATGATATTGGCAGATTTTGCATAGGATTCCTCAAGTTCTACAACATCCCGAGTCAAGGAAATTTCTTCGAGGGAACCATCTACCTTTCTTACGGTTAAGTCTACAACAGTTCCCTGCGGACCTTTGATTAACTTAATGGCGTCATCCAAACGCATCCCAACAATATTAATTGGTTCCTCTCCATTCTGACCTACTTTGATGATCTCATCACCAACTTCCAATCTTTGGTCCCTCCATACAGGACCGCCAGAAATAATTTCTACAATTTTAGCTCCTTCCGGTTTTTTCTGAAGCCTGGCACCTATACCTTCAAATTTTCCGGACATATTCATGTCAAATTTCTCCTTGTCATCTGGAGCAAAATAATACGTATGGGGGTCAAATTCATCGACTATGGTATTGATGTATTGTACAAACCAATCCTTACGCTCTAGGTCGTCAACAAAATCAAAAAACTCGTCCAATGTGGCCTCTGTAGATTCTCTTGATTCTATTTCTGCTTCTTCCGGGGTATGGGCACTATGGTCATGATCATCGGACATACCTTCATCTACCGATTTTTCAGCATGGGTAATCTTTGAGTCATATGTTCCCAAGGTGGCATACTTCAATTGTTTCCTCCATCTTTCCATTAACTCCTTTCTACTGGAAGCAAAGGACTCTTCTTCGTACTTAATGTTTATACTTTCATTTTCAGAATAATCGAAGGGCTGTTGTAGTACTTCCTTGTAAATAGCCTTGGCATCATCCATTCGTTTAATTAAACGCTCATAGACCAAATTAAAAAAGGAAATATCCGTATTTTTTATTTGGTCATCTATCTGAAATTTATACTGTTCAAAATCAGCAATATCCGAAGCTAAAAAATATCTTTTCGTTGGATCAAGAACATCTATGAAGTCCTCAAAGACACTAACGGAAAAATCATCATCGATATCCTTTGGTTCATAATGTCCCTTTTCCAGAACATACGTAATTAGATCCAATAATAATTTATCCTTGTCATCATTTTCAAACGACTTATTGGTAAAACTGCAGGAAGCTACTGCCACCAGCATTACCGTTAAAACATAGGCTAAATTTCTTTTCATAAATATATTTTTAAATCTACTTTTCAAAACCTTTGAATTTGAGGATTACACGGACAACTTTTGTGTCGAAATCCTCTAAGATAAAGAAAAAACCATGCCAATTTGGAGACAGGGAATTAATTTTTTGTTAAACGACCAGATCACCAAATCCTATTTAAAAACGTATTTTTACCCTAGAAAGTATATGCTATGGAAAAACCTTTGATATTGGTCACCAACGATGACGGAATTACGGCTCCAGGGCTTAGGGCGTTGGTCTCCTATATGAGGGAAATAGGTGATGTGATAGTAGTTGCACCGGATAGTCCACAATCTGGCATGGGGCATGCAATTACCTTGGATAGCACCTTGTACTCCAAAAAGATGCAAGTGGACCTTAGCCATACGGGCACAGAGGAGTACAGTTGTAGCGGTACCCCGGCAGATTGTGTAAAACTAGGACTTCAAGAGTTATTGGACCGTAAGCCCGATATCTGTGTAAGCGGCATCAACCATGGATCCAATTCTTCTATCAACGTCATTTATTCCGGTACCATGAGTGCCGCCATTGAAGCGGGAATAGAGGGAGTGCCTGCAATAGGCTTTTCATTATGCGACTATAACTGGGAGGCTGATTTTTCCCCTGCGGAAAAGTATATTAAAAATATTGTGAAGGAAGCTTTAATCAATGGTATTCCGAACGGAGTGGTCCTAAATGTAAATATCCCCAAACTGCCCAAAAAAGATTTGAAAGGCATCAAGGTCTGCAGGCAAGCAAAAGCCAATTGGAAAGAAAAGTTTGACAAAAGAACGAATCCCATGGGCAAGGACTACTATTGGTTGACCGGAGAGTTCGAGCTTTTGGACAAGGGAGAGGACACAGATGAATGGGCCTTGGCAAACGGATTTATTTCGGTTGTACCTACCCAGTTTGATCTTACGGCCCACCACGCAATACAGGATATTAATAATTGGAACCTGAAATGAATGTAAAAAAGGAACTATTGATCGGATTTTTGGTAGGGGTCATAGCCAATACCGTTGGTACTTTAGCTTATATTGTTTTATTCTCGGACTTGAGCATTGTTGAAACCTATAATGCTGCCGTGGCGCAAGGGCATATAGGAAGTTTATTGGCGTTGGGCGCTATTCTCAATCTTTTGGCTTTCTTTGGTTTTCTAAGAATCAAAAGGGACAATCGTGCCAAGGGCGTTCTTATTGCGACCATTTTAACGGCCTTTGTAATTCTATTTTACAAAGTTTTTTAGGATGAAGTATTACATTATTGCGGGTGAAGCTTCAGGGGACCTTCACGGTTCCAATTTGATCAAGTCTCTAATGGCAGAAGATTCCAATGCCCAAATCCGCTGTTGGGGTGGGGATTTAATGGAACAGGCAGGAGGCACTCTAGTAAAACATTATAAGGAAATGGCCTTTATGGGTTTTTTGGAAGTCCTGATGAACCTTAATGCCATTTTCAAAAATATCGCGTTTTGTAAAAAGGACATCCACAGTTTTAATCCGGATATAATCGTTTTTATAGATTATTCCGGCTTCAACCTAAGAATTGCAAAATGGGCCAAGGAAAACGGTTACAGAACAAATTATTATATCTCACCGCAAATTTGGGCTTCCAGGGAAGGAAGAATTGAAAAGATAAAAAGGGATATTGATGCGATGCAAGTAATTCTGCCCTTTGAAAAGGATTTTTACGAAAGTAAGCATAACTACCCGGTCAATTTTGTGGGGCACCCCTTAATCGACGCCATATCCAACAGACCTGAACTTAACGAGACGCAATTTAGGACTGCTTTTGAAATCGATTTACAAAAACCAATTATTGCCTTGTTGCCGGGAAGCCGAAAACAGGAAGTACAAAAAATGCTCTCGGTTATGCTTTCCACGACCAAGGAATTTCCCGAATATGAATATGTAATTGCCGGGGCTCCTAGCTTGGAAACTGAATTTTACGGTCCGTTTTTGGAGGGCAGCAACGTAAAAATGGTAAAAAATAGGACCTACGACCTATTATCCATTGCAACCGCAGCTTTGGTTACCAGCGGTACAGCCACACTGGAAACGGCTCTTTTTGGAGTTCCACAAGTGGTCTGCTATAAGGCCAACTGGATATCCTATCAAATTGCAAAAAGAATAATTTCTTTGGAGTATATCTCTTTGGTAAATCTCATCATGAAAAAAGAGGTTGTTACAGAACTTATCCAAAACAACTTGAATCCCAGTAGATTGAAAAAAGAATTGAAAGCCATCCTATCTGGAAAAAAAAGGGAAGAGATTCTCAAGGATTACAAAATACTCCAAAGGACATTGGGAGGATCGGGCGCCAGTAAAAAAGCGGCATCCTTAATTGTGGCAAATGCCAAATCTTAGTCCAAATCAGGCATTTACAAAATAATTACATAATTTTGATGTTCAAGTAAGAGATACTACTTGAAATCCATGCGCTATTATTCATTTATTCTACTACTTCTTTTATTTGCCAGTTGTGGAAGTTCCAAAAAAAAGGCCAGCCCAAATGATAGAACTATCTCGGTTGCGGCTGCTGATGAAGCACGACGGAATAACACGAATAACCTGACGGAAGATTCAAAAAATCTGAACGTTTCAGAACGAATCTCTGAAAGGCACGCCACAAAAGCGGATGATATCATCAATACCGCCCTTACATTTTCGGGTGTCCGTTACAAGTATGGGGGAACAACCCGAAAAGGAATGGATTGTTCCGGACTACTTTATGTTTCATTTAGTGAACACGATGTGAAACTTCCAAGGACTTCTATACGCATGGCGGAAGAGGGCAAAAAGATAAGGGTAAAGGATATTGAAAAAGGAGATCTCTTATTTTTCAAAACCAGTAGAACCTCAAGAAGAATCAATCATGTGGGTATGGTAGTAACGGTTGAGGATGATGAAATCAAATTCATTCATGCATCCACCTCTAGAGGTGTAACCGTTTCCTCTTTACGCGAAGGTTTCTGGAACCAGGCCTTCGTAAAGGCCACCAGAATACTATAGCATGAAATTGCTAGCTTATGCCCCTATTAAGCTTTCGCTATTACTAATTCTAGGCATTTTATTAGGTTATCTTTTTCCGGTACCCCTAGGGTATTCCTTCTGCTTCTTACTTATAAGCATGTTCGTTCTTGGGTATATCTTTGTTCAGAAAAAGAATTTGGGTTTAGGGTTTGAATTAGCTGCCGCCATAACGGTCATTTTTCTAGGGATATTCTCATTCACAGAATCACAACCCATTAACCACGATAGCCATTTTAGTAAAATTACAGAAACCTCTCCCCCTTTACTGCAGGTAAAAATATATGATGTTCTTAAACCCAATACATTTTCACAATCGTATTTGGCCACTGTTTTAAGGGTTGACGGTAAAAAAACCACGGGAAATATTCTCGTAAATCAACCTATAGATAGCACTTCCAACTCTTTTCAAGTTGACGATGAACTGTTCATACGATCAAAAATATTGGATATAAAATCACCTTTAAACCCACATCAATTTGACTTTAGGAAATATATGGGTCATTTTGGGGTGTACCATTCCGTTAGGCTAACCGATGAAAATTCGTTCAGCTCCCCAGACCCCTCCAGGACTTTAATTGGTCATGCACAACAACTACGCTCCAATATCATTAAAAAGTTGTCCCAAGAGCAATTTGGAAGGGAACAGTTATCCATCATTCAGGCTTTACTTTTGGGAGAACGGGATACCATTTCCCAAGAAACTTATACCAACTATGTAGATGCAGGAGCGGTACATATCTTGGCCGTTTCTGGACTCCATATAGGAATTTTGCTGCTTTTGATACAGTTTCTGCTAAGACCTTTAAACCTTCTTCCCCATGGCCGAATCTTGGTATTGACAATAAGTGTGGTCCTTCTTTGGGGTTTTGCATTTTTGGCAGGCCTCTCACCTTCAATAATCCGGGCTTGCACTATGTTTAGTTTTGTAGCCTACGCGATGTACCTGAACAGGCCTTCAAATAGCTTTAATATCCTGGCATTGTCCATGTTCTTTATATTATTGGCCATCAACCCAAATCTATTGTTTCAGGTAGGCTTTCAAATGAGCTATGCAGCCGTTTTTGCCATTGTTTGGATATATCCCCTTTTACAGCAATGGTGGTTTCCTAAAAACAAAATAGTTCGGTATTTATGGCAATTGTTATCTGTAAGTGTTGCGGCTCAATTGGGTGTTTTACCCATTAGTCTCTTTTATTTCCATCAATTTCCGGGATTATTCTTTATCTCCAATTTGCTCATTGTCCCTTTTTTAGGACTGATATTGGGAATGGGCATATTGATCATTCTTTTATCACTTTTAGAGATAGCACCCCGCCCATTGATTTGGTTTTATAATGAGGTTATTGGGCTCATGAATAAAATGGTAGGCTGGATTGCGGAACAGGAGGCTTTTGTCCTAAAATCCATTTCCTTTGATAACGTACAATTATTTCTTGGATACTTGATTATTGGCACCCTTATTTATAGCCTAACCAATGTTGCTTATAAACGTGTTATGTACTTTTTGGGTTTCGTTCTAATATTTCAACTATATGTGATATTTCAAAATTATACATCGGGAGATAAGGAGGAAGCCATTATTCTACATCAAGTAAAAAACTCGGTGTTGTTCCATAGAAATGGACATACTTTAAACGTAATGACATCAGATTCCGCAACTGCCATACGTCTTTTTGAAAATTATAGGGTGCAAGAAAGAATCGATCAAGTTAATTACGCTCCTCTTAAAAATAGTTATACGATTGAGGGAAGGTCCTTACTGATAATTGATAGCACAGGAGTTTATACCCAAGCGGAGCCCAATTCAATGTATGTAATAACACAATCCCCAAAAATAAACCTGGAAAGGTTTATTCAACAATCCCTACCCAAGGAAATCATTGCTGACGGAAGTAATTACCCAAGCTATGTCGAACGGTGGAAGCAGACTTGTCTAAAACATAAAATCCCATTTCACTATACAGGTGAAATGGGATTTTATGTTTTTAAATAAGTTTATTTAATGGTCGGCCAGTTCAAAATCCTCAGCCTCTTCGTCAGAGATTTTAGATTCACCATCCTCCGCTCCGTGAGCCAATCTTTTTAGAGGTTTCAACATAACAATAACAAGAACGCCTATTAAGCTCCAGATTACGGCTATGCCTGTAAATATTTCAAATTCTCCGAGCTCCTGCGATGCCTGACCTATTAAACCGGCAACTTTATTACCCAATCCTGTGGCCGCCCAATACAATCCCATAATGATGGATGCATATTTTAGAGGAGCTAACTTAGTAATATAGGATAAAGATACAGGTGAGGCGCAGAGTTCTCCAATGGTATGTAAAAGATAAGCTAAAATTAACCAGTACATGGCAGAGGACCCATTGGCTTCATATTCTAACGAAGCGGCACTCATAAAGCCAAATCCCAAAGCCATAATTATTAACCCTACGGCAATTTTAAACATAGAGGAGGATTCCCTTCCCTTTTTTCTCCACTTCAACCAAAATGCTCCTACAGCTGTAGCAAGAGTAATTATAAAAAATGAATTTACGGATTGAAAAACAGAAGCCGGGATTTCAAAAAGACCAAAAAAGTTCCTATCAGTTTTTTGGGAGGCATAGAGATTCATAAGTCCACCTGCCTGTTCAAAAGCCGCCCAAAAAAGGATAATCAACAAAAATGAAATCAACAATACCTTTATACGGTCCTTCTCTATTTTTGTCAATGGTCTATCCAAAATTTCACGGTCCTTTTCATTTTTCCTACTTATGAGATTTCCAACATTCTTCAAATACTTTTGTCCCCATATGTAGACTGCCTGGCCCAAAAACATCCCAATGGCAGCTAAACCAAACCCATAATGCCAATTAATGTTCTCTCCAACATATCCACATAAAATTGGAGCCAAAAAGCCTCCAATGTTGATTCCCATATAAAAGATGTAAAATCCAAGATCTCTACGTTCATCTTTAGCCTTATAAAGACCCCCCACCATAGAAGATATATTAGGCTTTAAACAGCCTACTCCCAAAATTATGAATAGACAACCTATGTAAAATGTTGTTTCAGAATTTAATGCAAGCACCGCGTGCCCTATACACAACAGAACTCCCCCTAACATTACTGTTTTTTTTTGCCCTAATAACCTGTCGGCAATCCATCCACCAGGAATGGAAGAGACATAAACCAACATTGTATACCATCCATATAATGCCAAAGCCTGATCATTTGACCAACCAAAACCAGCATTGCTGGAAGTGGTCTCAGCCACTAAAAACAATGTGAACAAAGCCCTCATTCCATAATATGAAAAACGTTCCCACATTTCGGTGAAAAAAAGGATATAAAGTCCAACCGGATGCCCGAATAATTCTTTCTTGTGTGCAGGTTTAGCGTATGCCATAGTTTCTTGGTTTGGTTTATGGTTTAGTTATAAGTTTTCCTTTACGAAATTGGTCATTTTGTTGAATAGATGAATTCTGGTATTTCCGCCGTAAATACCGTGGTTCTTGTCCGGATAAATACCCCATTCAAACTGTTTGTTGGCCTGAACAAGCGCCTCCACCATTCTCATCGTGTTTTGTACATGTACGTTATCATCCCCTGAGCCATGGATCAACAAAAATTCCCCTTTTAACAATTCAGGGTAATTAAAGGGTGAGTTATCGTCATAACCGCTTGGATTCTCTTCCGGTGTGCGCATAAAACGCTCTGTGTAGATTGTATCATAAAATCTCCATGAGGTAACAGGTGCCACCGCAATGGCCATTTCAAAGGTGTCATTTCCTTTAAGCAAGCAATTTGTGGCCATATGACCTCCAAAACTCCATCCCCAAATTCCTGTTCTGTTTTCATCAATGTAGGGCCTCTCGCTTAACTTTTTGGCCGCTGCAATCTGGTCCTCCGTTTCATACTTTACCAAATTTAGATAGGTTACCTTTTTAAAGTCGCTTCCCTTGAATCCTGTTCCCCTACCGTCCACGCAGGCCACAATGTAACCGTCCGCCACTAAAACTTGGTGCCAATAGTCCCTGGCATTCATCCAAGTATTGCTAACACTTTGGGAACCTGGACCACTGTACTGGTACATGAGCAAAGGATACTTTTTGGAAGCGTCAAAATCCTTGGGCTTTATCATATACATATTTAAATCATTCCCGTTGATATTGATGGTAGAAAATTCCTTTGGACTGATTTCATACCCCTTCAACTTTTCCAACAAAGCGGTGTTATCTTTTATTTTCTTGATTTCCTTTCCTGATAGGGCTTTGTGAAGCGTATACACCGGTGGCGTGACAGCATTAGAAAATGTATTGATGAAGTAGCTAAAATCTGCACTGAAAGAAGCACTATTGGTCCCATTGGCCACGGCCAAATCCTTTTTGTTTTTGCCGTTACTCTCCACACTATATATTCCCCGATTTATTGAGCCGTTTTCCGTGGATTGATAATAAATCTTATCCTCGTTTTGATCATAACCATAGTATGCGGTTACTTCCCAATCTCCTTTAGTAATTTGGTTCATCAATTCCCCATCGGAATTATAAAGATAAATATGGTTCCAACCATCATTTTCACTGGTCCAGATGAAACTATCATCAGCCAAAAAAGTAAGGTTGTCCGTAATATCCACGTAGGCATCATCGGTTTCTTCCAAAAGTAATTTTACCGCGTTGGTATTTGCGTTTACCTCTTGAAGTCTTAAATCGTTTTGATGCCTATTTATGGTTTGCACACTCAGATAATTTGGGTTGTTCATCCATTTTATCCTAGGGATATAATATGCATCTCCCAAATCTACCTTGGAAATAGCCCAACTTTTCACATCCAATAGATGAAGACTTACTATCGCATTGTCCTCTCCGGCCTTTGGGTATTTAAACACGTTTTGGGAAGGATATTTTTCTGTACCGTACATGTCCATAGAAAATTCTGGTACATTGGTTTCATCAAACCTCAAAAACGCAATTTTTGTCCCATCACTGTTCCATTCAAAAGCCCTAACAAAAGCAAATTCTTCCTCGTATACCCAATCGGTTACTCCATTAATGATTTTATTTTTCTCCCCATCCCGTGTAACTTGAACAGTCTCACCATTTCCCAAGTCCATAATGTATAGGTTGTTGTTTTTTACAAAGGCAACTTGTTTACCATTTGGGGATAAAGTCGGTTCCTGGATTTTATCATCGCTAATCTTGGTTAACTTCTTGGAAGCAATATCAAACACATAAAAAACACCAAGGGTAGACCTCCTAAAAATGGATTCTACTTCGGTGGCCAACAATACCTTGGACTCATCCTTACTAAACTCATAGGAGGAAAAATAGGGAACACCTTCTAAGTCCGCCGAAGAAACTATGGTCTCCAACTTTTCCAGTGTTTTATAATCATACTTGTCTATGGTGGATATTCCAGTATTTCGGTCAAAGTTTAAAACGGTGTATTGTTTCCCATTGTTCATGGAACGAAGCACATCAAGACCCTGAGTACTGAATGTTCCCGAATAAATTTCCTCTACGGTAACCTTTTTTTGTTGGGCGAGAATCGCGGACTGAAAACTAATCAAGCAGAGCGCTAGAATGTATAATTTTCGCATGAAATGATGAAATTTGTTAAATTCATCAAGTTTACCACTAATTCTCTAAAAAACCTCGGATTACCCATAAAAAGACCCATTTTTTAACGATGCTTTCACGTTGGTTTAGATTATGTCCAATATCATTATCTTTACCCTCAAAACAGCCATTTCAAGGTCGTTTTTAGTCCATAAAAGATACCGACTATACCCAAGAAACTCTAGAAAATGAAGAAGCCTATTGCTGGTTTTTCCAAGCTTTCCAAATCAGAAAAAATCGAATGGATCGCTACCAACTACACACAAAACCCCGCACAATCCAAAAAAATTCTTGAAACGTATTGGAATGCCGATTCCCAGTTGCAGCAGCTTCATGATGAGTTTATAGAAAATACAATCAGTAATTTTTATATGCCGATGGGAATCGCCCCGAATTTCCTGATTAATGACAAACTATATGCCATTCCCATGGCCATTGAAGAGAGTTCAGTGGTTGCCGCGGCCAGTAAAGCAGCCAAGTTTTGGGGCAGTAGGGGCGGATTTAAAACCAAAGTCATAGGTACCGAAAAAGTTGGGCAGGTCCACTTTATTTTCAAAGGGAATTATTCCAAAATGGAATCCTTTTTTATAAAAATAAGGTCAAGATTGATATCCGATGCAAAGCATCTAACGGATAGTATGGAAAAGCGTGGTGGTGGAATCTCACAAATAGAGTTACGGGATAAAACCAATGATTTGGAAGGTTACTACCAGTTACATTGTACGTTTGAAACCCAAGATGCCATGGGAGCCAACTTCATCAATAGTTGTTTGGAGCAATTTGCGGCAACCCTTAAAACCGAAGCCTTGACCTACTCCGGTTTTTCCGAGCAGGAGAAACAGATTGAAGTTGTTATGAGCATTCTTTCCAACTATGTGCCCAATTGCCTAGTAAAAGCAGAAGTCAGTTGCCCTATTGACCAACTGAACATCTCAAAAGAAATATCACCGAAGGATTTTGCGGAAAAAATGGTTAGGGCGGTAGAAATTGCCAAAGTGGAGCCATACCGGGCTGTAACCCACAACAAAGGCATCATGAACGGAATCGATGCGGTTGTTTTGGCCACGGGTAATGATTTTAGGGCCATTGAGGCAGGGGCACATGCCTATGCCGCAAAAAGTGGAACTTACGGCAGTCTTACCCATGCCAAAATTGAAGGTGGTATATTCCATTTCTGGATTGAGATTCCACTTGCACTTGGAACCGTGGGCGGACTAACAAAGCTCCATCCATTGGTAAAGCTGAACCTGGAAATATTACAAAATCCCTCTGCAAAAGAATTAATGCAAATTATGGCCGTGGCCGGTCTGGCGCAAAATTTTGCGGCCGTTAGTTCTTTGGTAACTACAGGTATTCAAAAGGGGCACATGAAAATGCACCTAATGAATATCCTGAACCAACACGCCGCTACAGAACAGGAGAAAGAGGCTCTTGTAGAACACTTTAAGACCCATATGGTTACCCATAGGGGTGTTTTGAACGCCCTAGAAAACCTTCGGAAATAGATGATGGAATTCTACAGTAACGGAAAATTGCTGCTCACCGGGGAATATGCCATTCTTGATGGGGCAAGAGGTCTTGCCCTACCCACCAAATTCGGTCAGTTTTTGACGATTAAAAAATCAAAAACAGGGCAAATCAATTGGCAAAGTTTAACCGACAAAAACACACCATGGTTTACTGCCGATATTGACCTAAAGGATTTCAAAATCCTTAATACCTCCGATATCATTTCCGCGCAGCGATTAGTTGAAATTTTCAAGGAAACAAAAGTGCTAAACCCCTCCTTTTTGAAAGATTATCAAGGAGTTTATATTGATACCAAACTGAGCTTCCCAAAAGACTGGGGTCTAGGGTCCTCCTCTACCCTTATCAATAATATAGCGCAGTGGGCCCAAGTTGACCCTTATGAACTATTGAAAGCCACTTTTGGAGGTAGCGGTTATGATATTGCCTGTGCCCAAAATGACACTCCTATCGTGTTTCATAAAATTGAAGACAAACCCGAAGTAAGTAAAGTGGATTTCAATCCCATTTTTAAAGACCAACTTTTCTTTATTTATTTAAACAAGAAACAAAATAGTCGAGAGGCCATAGCAATATATCGCCAGTTAGCTATAGATAAGGGAAAGCTCATTACCAAAGTAAACGACCTTACCGCTCAATTGATCGAGTCCAAGAACCTTGATACATTTGAGGCCATAGTAAATCAGCATGAAATTTTACTTTCAGAGGTATTAAACACTCCAACCATCAAGAAACAATTATTCCCAGACTACCCTCACAGTGTCAAAAGTCTAGGAGCGTGGGGCGGTGACTTTATATTGGCTACGGGAAGGCAAGAAGATATGGATTACTTCAGCAGAAAGGGATATGCTACTGTTATTCCCTATTCCAAAATAATTCTATAAAAAAGGCTCTCCATTGGGAGAGCCTCGTGTTATTTTTTAAGAAAAAGGACTAGTAAAAATTAGCTCTTTTATCCTCAATTTCTGAAGATTCCTTAAGTGCATTGTACACTTCTGAATTTACCCTGTTACCAGCGTTGGTTCTCAAGGTATTTGCATAGGTAGCATAATTATCCAATTTTGGAGCTTCCGTTCTTTTGGTTACTTCAATTTTGAAAACACCGGTATTTCCTTCCAATAGGCCTGAAGTCTCACCTTCTTTCATTCCATATGCTGTGCCCACCACAATAGGTTCGCTACCTGCACCGGGAATTGTTGGGGATTTTACCGTTAATGCACTTGCGGTAGAAACCGTCGTATTATTATCCGAAGCAATCGCATCCATAGCTTTTCCTTGGTTTGCAGCAATAATCTGTGCAGCTTTTCTTTCCTTTCTAATGATCGGTAATACCGTTGCGGATGCATCCTCTGCACTCATAAGACCTTCTTTATAGATTCCGGTTAATTGTACAACCGCATACCCATCGTTTATATTAAAACGCTTAATATCCCCGACCTCTGTATCTTCGTTGAAGGCCCATTGAACTATTCCTCTTTGTGCTCCTAGGCCCGGAAGGTTTTCGTCCAATTGTTTTATTTTATTGACCGGTCTCACTAGATATTCGCTCTTTTTTGCTATTTCAGAAAAAGAACCTTCATCTGCTATGGTCTCCATTTCAAATTTTGTTGCATCAGTAAACAACATATTCGTAGTTTCCTCAGATGGTTCAACTTCCCTGGACAGCGTAGCAATTTGCACCAAATCTTCCTTGTCATCCACCTTGATGACATGAAAACCAAAATCAGTTTCAACCAATCCTATAGTACCTACCGGATTTCCAAAAGCAAAATCATTAAACTTGGGAACCATGGTACCTTCTTGGAAATATCCTAAATCCCCTCCATTTGGAGCAGATGGTCCGTCAGAGTTGTCCCTGGCCAATTCTGCAAATACTACTCCGGATTTTTTAGCTTCTGCCAATAATCTATTCGCTTCTTTTTCTGCCTCCTCCTTCGTTCTTGTAACCTCAGGATTCGCTCTGGTAGCTCCCTCATAGGCAATCAAAATATGACTTGCCTTAACGGAACCGTTAGGTCTTCTGCCCATCATTTTTGAAATCTTGTACGCACCTGCATCTTTGTAAGGACCATAAATCTCGCCTACGTTCAATGTCATTAAGGTATCCGCTACGCTTGGAGGAAGATTTTTCTTTGCCTTGTATATAGTATCGAACTTAACATCGGAATGCCTATCCAAGAAAGCCTCCATATCATCGGTATTTCTAAATCCGGATATGGTATCGTTCCTATCGGTCTGCGCATTATATTCCACCGTGTCGTCCAACAATTTTGTAATTTCTTCCTTCACGGCGGCATCATCAGCGTCGGAAGGTTTTTCATTGAAATAGACAAATTGTATATCCCTTGCAGGGTCTTGTTTATAGTCTTCCTTATGGTCGTTTACATAATCGGAAATCTCACTTTTTGTAACAGTTATCGTACTGTCCGGAATGGACGAATAGGGTACCCTAACGTACCTGATATCCATTTTTTCGTTGGCCAGCTTATAATCGAATTCCCCTTCCTTTAAAGTAGCGCCTACCCCTGCCTTGATAAGGTCAAAATAGGTTTGCTCCTTAGCCATTTGGATTATCTCATTTTCGGTCTGAAGCCAAAATTCGTACTGGGCAGGATTGTTATTTTTCCAGTCCAAAACCGTAGATCTAAATCTATTGGGATCAAAAACTCCGTTCTCATTCTGAAATTCGGGGTTTTGGGCGTATCCCGTAGTTCTAAGAAAATCTACGATTTGATCTTGTTCTATACCGATACCCAAATCCTCAAACTGTTCTTCCAAGATACTTCTTCGAACCTCTTGGTCCCAAACCTGGTTCATCGTCTGCATGGAAGAAACCGTAGGTCCCATTCGCTGTGTGGCGGTTTCCACCCTTTGTCTAAATTCATCAATGGAAATTTCATTGCCGTTAATTTCCCCAACGGAAGAACCCATTTTTCCACCTGCACCAAAATTGCTGCTTGTAAATACACCCGAAATCACAAAGGCGAAAAGGGCCAGACCAATAATCAGTATCAAAACTGTGGTTCGCTTTCTAATATTTTCTAAAACTGCCATCCTATCGAATCAAAAAATTAAAATCAGTTGGCGAAATTACCATTTTTAATTGAAATAATAAAAACTAAAAAACACCTGTAAAATCCCATAGAGCGGTCACCTGTAGGTTGTGTTTGAAATACGGTTTAAAAGATTTGGCACTACGTAGTTGATACGATCAGATTTTACCCGAACGTACTATTCTTCTTCTAAAAGTTCTAAGGAAACCAAGTCTATCTTGGTATTGGAAACCTCCAAAATAGTAAACCTAAAATGGTCTATCACTATTTCTGAATCCTTCTCCGGAATTTCACCCACACGATGGACCAAAAGACCTCCAAGAGTCTCGAATTCATCACCAATGGGAAGGTCCAATTTGTAATTTTCGTTAATATAATCCACTTCTAGCCGTGCGGAAAAGAGAAAATGACGTTCGTCAATCTGTTCCTCCCGCAAGTCCGTGGTATCATGTTCATCCTCGATTTCCCCAAAAAGTTCCTCTACAATATCCTCTACGGTCATAAGTCCAGAAGTTCCACCATATTCGTCCAGCACCACGGCAATACTTTTCCTTTTTTTTATGAGGACATTTAGAATATCCTGAATAAGCATGGTTTCTGGAACAAACTCCACGGGCAGAAGTATGCTCTTAATGGTTTTTGGTTTTTTAAAAAGTTCATAGGAGTGCACATACCCTATCACATTATCAATGGTATCCTTAAAAACCAATATTTTGGAATAGCCAGTCTCCGAAAACAATTTGGCCAAGTTTTTAGGTGTTTCATGCAGTTCCACAGCCATTATTTCGGTTCGAGGAACCATGACCTCTCTGGCCTTCACCTCTGCAAACTCCAGGGCATTCTGAAAAATCTGGATTTCGGAATCCACTTCATCCTCTTCCTCAACCGTTTCCATTTGCTCTGTAATATAATCCCCCAATTCCAACTTGGTAAAGGCTAGCTGCACTTCATCTCCCGAGGTGCGAAAGATATATTTTAAAATGAAGTCCGAAACATAGATAACAAAATCAGAAATAAGGCTGAATACCAAATAAAATAGATAGGCAGGAATGGCCAATAATTTTAAAAGACTATTGGCATAAATCTGAAACAACACCTTGGGTAAAAACTCAGCGGTAATAAGGATGACCAGCGTTGAAATAATGGTCTGTGACAATAGACTGAAATCCGTCAACAACACCCTTAAAATCTCATTTTTAGGATTCATGCCCAAAAACCAATTCATGAGTATCTCTCCCATAAAAAGACCATATACCACAAGGGCTATGTTGTTACCAATGAGCATGGTCGCAATAAACTTGGAGGGTCTTTTGGTCAGTCTTGTAAGTACCTTGGCTAAAAAACCGGCCTGCTTTTTCTCTATTTCAATATGGATTTTGTTGGCGGAAACAAATGCAATTTCCATTCCGGAAAAAAAAGCGGAAAAAACTAGGGAAAGAACAATAATAACAAGACTACTATCCACCGCTATTTTTGATTATCCTTTTGGCGTTGTTCAAACTTTTTGCGATAATTTCTTCGGAATAAAAACATACCAATGGATACTACCGCAAAAAAAATAAAAAAATAGGCCATACTTCTATCCGTATTCCAATCCGTGAAAATTCTATAGATTGAAAATGCCGCTACAATTACGTACAAATATTCCGTATATCTTAATATTCTAATCATCTCTATCTTCTTTGATCAACATTAAACCATAGGTTTTATGGGCGTTCAAAAAGCTAAGGTCTTTCTTTATGTCCATTCCTTCACCATCCATTACGGTTCCGTCCTCAGGGTTTGTAAACTTAAACTTTTCTTGGGTAAAAGCCCACTCATTTTCTTGATCATAATACAGCTGTGGAGCCTCTAACTTTTTACCGTCATGACCTTTAATGATGACATTTCCCTGCATATCGATAATGGAGGTAGCCTTATAATATATACCATGGTCCGCCTCTATAGTTGTTTTTTCATTCTTTTCATTAAAAATTTCAACTAGCACGCCTTCGGGAAAGGTCTGGTGGGGAAATTCCAAATTTTCAAAATCATTTCTCAAGGGCCCGGATATAACCGCCAAAATCTTGGAGGAACCGGTATCCTCTGAGCCCAAGTTTTCCGGTATTTCCGTATAGGTAAGCACAAAATTTTTGGCGACACCCTGAGGAAAAATCTCCTTTTTGGCTTCTTCCCCTACCCGTTTGTAATTATCCTTACATGAAAAAAAAAGCATTGCCATGGAAACCATGGCAATGCCTTTATATATATCTACAAAATGTTTTGTCATTTTATAATGCAGGTACAGTTACGCTACCACCTACCCAACATGAGAAAGATACCGTTTTTCCAGCCATTCCTGAACTAAAGATCATTTCCTTAGTTGGTGCCTTTGCATTGTAACTTGTAGCAGCCTGACTCGCCCTGCCGCTTAGTGCGGGGTCAACCCTACCTGCCTGTCTGGCCATATCCGCAGCCTTCCAGTAAATGGCTCTTTTCTCAAAAGGAGAATTACCACATTCATTGGCACTACCGGCATACAAACTGGCAATCAACAAATAGGCTCTACCGTTTGCAGGGTTCGCATCGATAGCCTTTTGTGCATAACTTCTAGCCGTTGACCTGCTTGTTTTTGTGTAGCTTGTCGCAATCTTATAGGCTATATTGGATTTCTTTTTGGAATCTGTTTCCAATTCCAATGCCTTGTTATAATCTGCCACAGCACCTTGTGTATCGCCGCTAGATTTTTTAAGGGAGCCCAAGTATACATAAGTATCCGCAGAAGGAGCAAGTTGCGCTTGAACCTCGACCAATTTCTTGAATAAAGGATCCTCTGTACATTCTTTACTATACATTCTTCCTACTGCACTTTTTACCCATTTTACATCACCTTTCTTTTCCTCAAAGCTTTTCTCGTAAAGTGGAATTAAGTTAGTACAATCCGCCAACGCACCTAATTTTGAATCTATGCTTCCCTCAATCTTACCATAAGCTTCAGAATAGGAAGTATATGACTTTAATCTTCGTTTTTCCTTGGAGGTCAAGGTACCCGCATCCTCCTTGGGCAACAACTTGGCAATCTGATCGGTAAGCTTATCGTTTTCTTCCTCGATTTTTTCAGTTACATCATCATATACATCAAAAACTTCTTGCAACTCCTTTTTTCCAGCTCCATGTAAGTCTACCAAGCTTGAAAAATAAAGATATAAGGCCTTAGGATTGTTAAAATTATCCCTATCCTTTGTAAACGCCTCCGATAACATGCTATACATTTCGGAATCATCGGCCATTTTATTATCATATTTAACCATGGCCTTATCTACCATAGTCTCACCTGGACTCGTTTTGGAAGAAAAATGCTTTAGCTTGTTGTCATATAAGCCCATCAATTCCGTAACAAAAGCCTCTTTTTCTGCACCTGAGGATTTATCTATTTTATCCTTTAAGATACGTTCCCCATACACATAGATGGCATTGTTCAACTGTGGACATGTTTCGTATGTCTTTTTCCAAGGCTCATATGCCGCATCATAATTTTTGACTTTTGCATGCTCCGAAAATATGGACAGATTCGTCATACATTCAGGGTTTTGCGCCTGTGCATTACTTACCCCCATCATTCCTAGGAACATAATTGCCGCGAAGTAAAGTTTCGTTTTCATCATTCTAATTTTAAAAGTGGTTAATGTACTAAAATTTTATTAATTTATCTTTCGTTTCTGGAACCATCGATCATTTAATGAGAGGCCTAGATTGACCTTAAAGTAACTCTCTTCTATTAAATTTGCCCTGGTGGTTCCCCTTCTACCCAGTTCAAAACCAACATTAAGATTGGAGAAACTTCTTCCCAATGGTAACCCTAGACCAAAAGTTATGCCAAAATTATTTATGTCCACATCATTGACTACCATTCCGGTCTTGTCCAAACGTAAACCCGCTCGATAGGTTACCCGTTTTAAATAACTATTGAAGGAATTTGCATCTGGTGTAAAGAATCCTCCTAATGCCAATGAACTCGCATCCTTATAAATTACATTATCCGTTCCTAAAAAAGGGTTTTCAAAGGAGCTTAATCCTTGAAAACTATATTCCGCACCCAAAAACCATTTAAAATCCTTACCATATCCCAAACCTAAAGTTGTCCTTGTTGGAATCTTAAATTCCGTATTACGAAGATTCGCGGCATCCAAGTCAACGTCTATATTTTCTATATTGCCCCCTGTCGCCACGGAAAATGAGCCTAAATTTCTTTGATTTTTCGAAACAAGGTTTCCTTGGGTATTGACCCTTACCGAAGTATGCAGGGTATAATCCTCTTTAATGGCAGGGGTATATAAAAGGGCATAGTTAAAATCGAAGCCGTTGATTTGGGAACTCCTTCTATCAAAGGTTCCAAATTGTACATCTTCAATCTGTTGCAATCTTTCGTTGGATAAAGTCCCATAATTATAATTAATGGTCATTCCCAAACTCAAATCCTTAATAATTTGATATCCTATGGAATAATATACCTTGGATAAATCCCCTTCACCACTAAAAATATTGGTTAAGGCCTGACCGCCGCTAGATCTTTCATCCACAAAATTATAGCCAACGGATGAGTATGGCATTATCCCGAATCCCATTCCCAGTCCCTTTCCTAGACTAAAACCTAAAGAAAGGTAGTCTAAAGTAGTGACGGAACTACGCTGCTCTTCTTCAAAGCTTTTCAACCTGAATTGCTTGTTTGAAAGGCCGGCCGTGTACGCCACAAGACCCACTTTGTCCATTACATCAAGTCCCAATTCGCCATAAGCCGCTGGGTTTTGAAGATTTAAATGAATACTGTCCGCGTATACACCAATATGACCCATCATCTGGTTTTCCACCGTAGCAGAAGTCCTCAAGTCACCAATACCGAAAAACGAATAGGGAGAAACCGTACCATTTTGAGCATACATACCTCCGGCGGCCATGCACACTATTGCAATTACAATTTTCTTGATCATCTAGTGCTTGTTGTATTCCAGCAAATAATTAAGTCCCTTTAGCAGGAATTTGGAATCCGCAAAGATGGTATTTTTTAGTCTTTTAGACAAAAAAAGGGCATCACCCCCTGTTAAAATAACTGTTAAATCTTTAAATCGGGTTGTATATTCATCAATAATTCCGTCCATTTCACGGCAAACCCCATTGACAACCCCGCTATGCATACTGGACTCAGTCGTATTGCCGATCAAATCCAATGGAATCTCTTTTTTAAGTAAAGGAAGGGCAGAAGTCTGTTCGTGCATTGCCCTATATCGCATTTCTACCCCGGGTGAAATGGCACCGCCCAGATACTCATCAAAGTCGTTGACCATATCATAGGTGATACATGTACCAGCATCAATAACCAAGGTGTTTTTGTGAGGTGCATGATAAAATGCGGCGGTTGCCAAAGCTATTCTGTCAATGCCCAATGTTTGGGGCGTAGCATAGCTATTTTTGAAAGGAACTTTGGATTTATGGGACAACACATGTACTTTACAAAATAAAGTAATTACGGTTAGGTACTTTTTGTCAGTGGCACCGACCGAGGAATAGATGGCCATTGCAATACTTGGATACACCTTAAAGAGCTCTTTGACCTTAGTAGTAAAACCTTCTATTTTAAACCGGTCATAAAAAACAATCACATTTTTGTCAAATACCGCGAACTTTACATATGTATTACCTATATCAACGACTAAATTCATAGTGTAAAGTTATAAAATGGATTGGCTTCCACCTTACAAAACATCTCATTGAACTATCTTAATTTAGGTTCCAGCCACAAATACCCCATGACCAGGATAAAAATGGTCAAAAACCAAATAGGACTTATCCTTTGCGGAAGAAATTTTTCCTGAATCTTGGAGGGATTTTTACTAAAAAAGCGTTTATTCCTTTTTAAGGTATTGTAATCTGTAAGCGATTTCCAAAGTCCTTCTTCCATCACATAGTAATTTAAGGAACTACTACTATCCGATTCCGATTGCAATTGATGCCATCCTGCCCTTTTGGGGTACACCGTACCCATCCATTCATCGGATACAACAGAATTTTTTATTAACGGTACCTGATATTGTTTTTCAACCCTGATTTTGGGGTCGAGTTCAGAAGAAAAAAAGGAAAAATGAAAAGGTTCATTGACACTCGCCCAATATGAATCTGAATGAAATTGAGCGGATTTCTCAGATCGTTTGCGAATTCCATTGATTAGACTGGACCATAGTTCCCTATAATCCGAATCTTTGCCGTCCAAAAGGAGTTGGTACGTATTCTTTAAAAACGTGCTCCCAATGTGCCCCTGACCTATTTGAAGGGAATATCCGTAATTACCTATGATCATTCCCATTAATCCCATGCTATCAAATTGGACGTGATACTTTTCCAGAACGGGGTTAGACCCCATATCCAATTTTACTTGGGTTTGCTCATCGGGGAGTGTATTCAATTGCCCTAAACTATTTTTAGATTGAAAATTATTCCCAGTTTGCTGTACAAAAACTCCAAGTCCACGGGCAGAAACCTGTTCCATTAGTATATTACGCTCAGACTTGGAAAGATTTTTCAAGGACTGGTCATCAAAAACCATCAAGTCGAACATCCCTATATTCTCCCTATTCAAGGAATAAATCGCTACTTGATCCGTATTGAAATATTCAAACTTGTACTGCTGTTTGGTAAGTTTTGTCTTTACGGTTACCTCATGGCCTTCCTCCGATAAAAAGTTTTTTAAATATTTGGTCTCAAAGGAAGGAAACTCGTTTACAATCAAGATTTTCAAAGGCTTGTTTGCTGTCACAATAACAGGCAAGGCTTCGGTATTTATGATGTTCTCGGCACTATCCTGCTCCGTTATATGATATAGGAACTTGCCGTCGACTTTAAGATTTGTTTTCAGCTTGAAATGATGGTCCCCCTTATTCAAAAAAGAAATAGAATCCAGTGTATTTTCTCCGGGACCTTTCAAAGTTAATTTCATCCGGGCATTTTGGTTTCTGTAAATACCCTGCACCATCAAATCACTACCTGCACTTTCGTTCTGGTTGTATTTTAATTTAATGATTCCTTCGGATATCTGAGAAGGAAGGAAGGTAACATTGTCCGATTTCAATTGCCATAAATCGGACTCACGTACCCCATGTCCCATAATGAACAAATGTTCAATGGAATCCAATTTTGAGGAAAGGTCCATGCCAGGTCTATACTCTATTTCAGAAATCCTTCGGTTGTTTTTTTTTAAACTATCCAAGATTTCTTTTTGGTAGCCTTCTGTCAATAATACCGCCTCGCCCCTCACTTTTTGCAAGTACGTAGGCCTCAAAACCAGGAAGGATAGGCAAAGAATAGCTACAAACCCTAAAAAGGAATTGATGTAAAACCGCCTATCTGGTTTGCCCTTCCATTCTTTCCATATAAATACGGCCAATAGCAATAGACCCACCAAAATCACGACTATCCACCATTCCTTATTTTCTAAACTTAAACTATTCCACATCCAACGCCTCAATAAATAAATGGTTCAATTGATTTGTATACCGCTGTTCGGCTCGCGGTGAAGTCTGTTTTTGGGGCAGAGCTCCATACAAGCCTTTCAGGACCTTTTGCAACTGCTGTCTACTCACTCTTTCTGATTGTGACAATAATTTAACCGATTGCAATGTTTCCAAATATTTCCCCGGTTCTTCAATGGCCAATCGAGCCAATTCGTTTCCGGCTCTGTCAAACAATTGTCTGTCTTGCCTTGAAATAGTTCCTGTGGATTCCAAAAGCATTTCTAAGCGGGTAACTGCCTTTTGCATATTGGCAAACAGTTCTTCCTTTTCAAGCGCTTCGTTCTTGGAATAGTTTCCTATTTCCTTGAGTTCACCGGTCAAACGCTTGTCCTCTTTTATAGGAGGCGGATCAAATCCTATCCTATGCACATATATCCTGGCACTGTTTTTTATTTCCTGAATCAATTTTAAGGCCTTATACTGGTAGGGCAGGGATTTTTCCGGCTGAAAAAGACGCAAGTAGAGTTCCGCATCCCACATTTCGGCCATGGCCTGCTTCAATTTACTTCTTAGGGATTGGGCAAAAAGTGTTGAAGCTTCGGGATCTTCATGATTATGAACGTAGGCTTCCAATGGGTCCTCTTCGCCTTCTTCGTCGCTATGGTCTTCATGCTCCTCCGCTACAAGATTATGCTCGTTTGCACCATCATGATCATGGGTATATTCCGCAAGGGGGTTTTCGTCATGGGACTCCTGCTGTACTTCGCTTGCCACAGGTCCTTCGGTCTCATCACCCATAAATTCTCCATATTTAATGCGTAGTGCCTTTTGATCAAAACCGAGTTCATTGCTTCTGGAATTGAATTCCCTCTTTTCAATTGAAGGTTGATCTGCTATCAACTTTTCCGTGTCGATAATCAATTGTCTTTGACTTCTAAAATAATCGGGCATCAGATCGGCGCCCAAGGTACCCTCTACCGCAAACTGATTTATTACGGTATCCTTGATGACTGCGAAAAAAGTTTCGGTTCGGGCCATATTGGCCTTGGGTCGTTTATTGTCGATTGCCTCAACATAAAAGTAGAGTTCGTCCCCCGGCTCCATTCTAAGATCTTTTAAATTCAGGCTTTTTGAAAGATCCTGTTGCTTTGTTCCCGAAGTAAATTTGGAATCAAATCCCAAACGCTCCTCCCTAAATTTTACAGACTCTCCACTTCCCTTGCTCACCGTTGCTACAATGGCTACATCGCTTATCCCAAAATCGTCCGAAATTCCCGCCGAAAATTTTAATTGCTGTGGACCTTTAAAATCGAAGGAACTAAACTGTGGCAAGCCTTGGATTTCAATTTTTGGGGATTCATCCGGGTAAGTTTCCAAGGCAAATAAATCGGACAGATAACCGTGACCCAAAGTATCCACAAACTTTATGGAATAAAAATTGGAACGATCGGCAATCATCCTTTTGGAATATCTACCCGTATCCATATTCATGGCAAGAGAGTCTTCCCCCATTTGCAACAAGGCATATTGTAAGGGTTGGTCAAATTCCAAGTTCCAGGTAATTTGCGCACCTTCCAGCACCTTTAGATTCATGTTAGAGGTATATTTTACCGATTCTTGGGTATAATCAGGATAACGAATACGAATGTCCTGTGTTACCATGTTAGGAGGGACAATTTTTTCCGAAACCGAATCCAGTACCTGAAAATGAACAACATCGTCTTTAGGAATTCCCGATTTTTGGTCTTTTGAAAGTAAAATGCCCGTACCCATTAACCACCACGCACTTATAAAACATATGACGGCAAGGCCCAAAAAGGGCCATAGATAATTTTTAAAATGTATTTCCCTCTTATGTTTTTGAAGTATTCTGCTAACTTTTGATTGCTGAATTTGGGCCAATACACTTAATTGATTTTCACTTTCCAGTAGTAGTGCCGTACTATGTTCCATGGGCGGTATAGTTCTATCGACGTGAGAACATATATTTTCAAGTGAAAACCTCCATAGTCCAACATACCATGCACCCACCAAAAGCACCCCTAAAAAGAAGGCAATAGCTACCCACATTTTGAAAAACAATAAGTAGGCAATTGCAGCAAAGGACAGACTCATAAGGAGTATTTCCAAGGCTCTGATCAACCGCCACCTGATCAATATATTTGTTAAAATAGCTCTGGCCTCCTTCATTGCTTCCTTAGTTTTGAAAGGATTCTTTCTGTTACGAGCACCAAGGCCAAAACCAACCATAACCAAGGTGAAATATCCATGTATCTGATATCTTTCCGGTCCACCTTTTCTGTTGAAAAATTAGTGGCCAGTTCAGCTTCGGGTATCACTCTATGGTCGTATTCCTTCACTTTTTGATTTAGACTATCACTGGATAGCAGCAACTTTGCCAATGTATTGGTCAAGCTTTCAGCTACCGTATTTTGAATGGTCAATCGCTCAGTTAGATGAAAATTGTTTTTTGTGGTTGTTTCCTCTATTAGTTCATTGGCCAATGAATCTTGAGCCACAGCAATGGTGGCACTGCCAATGTTGGGTACTGGGGCCTCCTTCAACCAAATCAATAAATCCCTAGGTTTCCCTTGTTCAAATTCGGCATTATCCTCCACTTTTTCCACCTGTATCTCCTGCATCCCATATTGTCCAATGGCCTTTAAGGAAGCCGACAAGTATTGCATTTCCCGTTCATATTTCTTATCAAAAGCAATGGTCACATTCAGCGTATCTTCCTTTAAAAAAGGTATTTTAAAATTTTCGTCAGCCTCTTCCAGCTCAAGGCTGTCCTGTTTCGTGGTAACAATGCGTCGGTCGTTTTGGGAAAGGGTAGTAGTTTGTAAATCGGTTAGTTGGGAATTACCTTTTACCTTAAATAATCGGACGGAATCCCCAAATTTTTTGGCTGCAATGTATGTGTCTACTTTTTGTTCATTGTCTATAACCACCCAATCAACATTTTGGGGTATTTTGGGCCTAGGACCTTTTACTCCCTCAACCATACCCTTGGCGAATACCACGATACTATCCGAGGAAACTTCTCCCAGTTGTTGTGCTAACTGCCAATAGTTGGGAGTTCCTGGTTCATCAATTTCCGCTTCATATTCCGGAAAACCCTTAGAAAACCATCTTGGGTTTTCCATGGTCAATCCATCCATAAACGACAGGAAGGATTCCTCTTGGGCCAAGATCGGATCAATTAAATACGTAATCCGTGTTTTTTCAGTATCCTTTTTCCATCGAGGTTCTGCCAAGTATATAACGAGCAGGCCCAAAATCAACATTCTTAAAAAAAGCAGCAGCAGTTCGTTCAATCTGATTTTCCTAGACTGCTTGGTATCAAACTCCTTAAGATATTTGACGCTACCTACTTTTACAGTCCTTACATCCCCTTTGTTGAGCAAATGGATTACCAAAGGAACGGCCAGAGATAATAGGGCCCAGAGATATGTAGGTTGTAGCAGCGTCATTTAATTCAATGCAATCCTTTTCTTTAAAAATAGTTGAAGGGCCTCTGCTATCGGGTTTTTAAGACTGAGCAGCTCATAGCTAATATTTCTTGTGAGAAAATCATTTTTCATTTCCAATAAACTGGCCTCCAAAGATTTTAAATATGAGTTCCTGGCGTTTTCTGCATTAACCTTCACCTTTTTTCCTGTCTCCAGGTCTTCAAAAACCAATGCCCCGGTGTACTTAAATTCCAATTCGTTTTCCCCTAGTATATGCAACACTACCACCTCGTTTCTGGAGGTCTTTACATTTTGAATCCAATGGGTCAATTCCTCATGAATTTCATGCATATCCGTAATTACAAAAAGAAGTTCCTTTTGGGTCCTTTGGTGGATTTTTTCCAAATCATCTAGCGTGGAAGGCCATTCCCCGCCTACCTTCATCTCAATTAATTCATACAAGATTCGGTTGAAATGCCTTTTGTGGGATTCTGGATATACACTCCTTAACCCGGAAGAGTTCAAAGCATAGAGACCTACTTTGTCTCCTTGGTTATGGGACAAATGGGCGAGGGAAGCAACGAGCACCCGAACAAAATCGATTTTCTTCATTCCATTCTCCTCGTGCAACATGGAGGCACTTGTATCCACAATAAACTTTACATTGACCTGGGTATCTATGTCCGATTCCTTAATGTAATAACGACCCGAACGGGCAAGCATTTTCCAATCCAATAAACGCATATCGTCACCGGGCTGATAGCCTCTATATTGACTGAATTCCTGACCGGGACCAACCCGACGACTTTGATGTGAACCCGACAAAAATTCATCAACAATGACCCTGGCAATCAATGCCAAACCGGACACACTATTGATAATTTCCGGTTGAAACAGTTGTCTATAGTCCGTTTTCAAGAGCGTTTATTTGACGTTAAGCTTTATTCCTTCCAATAATTCCTCCGTTACCCTATCCGAATCCACTCCTTCCGCTTCCGCCCTAAAATTTACGATCATGCGATGTCGTAATACGGGATAGGCTACTTTTTTTAAATCTTCCAAGGTTACCGCAAAACGACCTTCCTGCAGCGCTCTTGCCTTAGCGGTCAAAATCATAGCCTGACCTGCCCTTGGGCCTGCACCCCAACTCACCCATTGCTTAACAAAATCATTCTGTGTGGATTCCGGGCGGGTAGCCCTAACGATATTGCTCACATAAGCAATAAGGTCATCGCTAATATGTACATCCCTCACCAATTGCTGTAACTTGATAATTTCAGGGCCGCTGATGATTTTTTCCACTTTGGGCCGATGGGAACCTGTAGTGTTCTTTAAAATGGTTTCTTCCTCTTTTGCAGATGGATATCCAATTTTGATATAAAATAGAAAACGGTCCTGCTGTGCCTCCGGAAGTGGAAATGTCCCTGATTGCTCGATGGGATTTTGGGTGGCCAAAATAAAAAATGGCCGATCCATTTCGTATGTCTTACCTGAATAGGTCACCTCAAATTCCTGCATGGCCTCCAATAGTGCGGCCTGGGTCTTTGGTGGGGTTCTATTAATCTCATCTGCTAGAACGATGTTGGCAAATATGGGTCCTTTATTAAACTTAAAAAACTTGCTCCCTGTGGTGTGATCCTCCTCCAGTATTTCCGTACCCACAATGTCCGAAGGCATTAAATCCGGTGTAAACTGAATTCGATTGAACTCCAAGTCTATTGCTTGGGAAATAGTTTTGATCAAAAGGGTTTTGGCCAATCCGGGAACCCCTTCCAGCAGGGCATGCCCCCCGGCCAAAAACGTAATGAGCATATGCTCAATAGTTTCCTCCTGGCCAACGATTACCTTACCGATTTCCTTTTTCAATAACGGAAGTTTATCCGTCAATTCCTTTATTTCCTGCTCCGCAGCCATTAAATTTTTATCCATATCCTTTTAAGAAGTTAATGCGTACATCACGATATTTACCGCAAATCGTGTATTGTCATTTTTGTACCACCGCTTGTTTCTAAAATCATAATCCCATTCGCAACCATAGTCCTTGTTACTGTAGAGCACCCCAATCCTACCGTTAACCTCAATGGCCTTTAAATATTCATGGACCAGGTCGTCGCCCCAACCATTTAGTTCCTGGGAAGTTGTTGGTGGGCCATCCTCAAAATCAAAAAAAACCGAATAGATTTCATGATCGTTGGGAAGTTTCACCAAAGCTTCCGCCCCAAAAATCTCTTCCATTTGCCGCTCAAAGGACTTGGCAAAAAGGCCGTCTATATCATGATTACAGTCATCCACAAAAACGAACCCGCCATTGTCCACATACTTTTTAAAGTTCTCGCGCTCCTTTTTGGAGAACTGCACCAATTTATGGCCGGATAAATAACAGAAAGGACATTTAAAAATGTCATCGCTGGCCAAGGGGACTATATTTTCTACCGTATCTATCCGCAAAGTGGTGTATTCCACCAAGGAATTGAGCAAGTTGGAGGGCATGCGTTGATCAACATCCCAATCGCCTGATTCGTATTGAAGTCGGGTAAAGAAAAATTCGTTGCTCAACGTGGATTCAAACTTTATTGATTACTATTTCGTGATTTATGAATTCCGATGTTACTACAAAAGAAAAAACTGGTTACAATCGATGGGATAATGCAACCAGTTTTTAAAAGATCTATATGTTAAACGGCATCGGACAAGCTCGTAAAGGTAAAGTCCCTGATTTTCATGTAGGGAATCAAATTACCATTGATACGCACCTGTTCGCCCAAAGCTTCAAGATTATTAAGCATGATGACCGGACTTTCATTAAAACGGAAGTTCTTCACAGGATGCTTGATTTTTCCATTTTCAATATAAAACGTTCCGTCCCTTGTAAGACCGGTATAGAGTAAGGTTTGTGGATCCACGGTACGGATGTACCACAGACGTGTCACCAAAATTCCTTTTTTGGTGCCCTTGATCAAATCTTCCAGAGACGCATCGCCACCGCCCATGATGATGTTATTGGGAAAGGGTACGGGTTCAACGCCTTGCTCCTTGGCCCAAAAACGATCGTATGCCAAATTTTTGACCACCCCATTTTCAATCCATGTGGTTTTGTTCAAAGCTTGTCCGCCTCCGTTCCATGTGCTTGTAGGTACCTCGGGATGCAAGGGGTCTGACCATAGGGTTACCCTTTCGTCCACAATTTTTTCACCCATTTTTGTTCCACCCCCTTCTTTGGACATAAAGCTCCTACCTTCGTCCGCCGTACGTGCATTTAAGGATCGTGCCATGTTGCTGATCAAGTTCTCAGCAGCGGCAGGTTCCAATATCACCGTGTATTTTCCAGGCTCTATGGCCTTGGCCTCTTTGGACATCACGGCCTTGTCAATGGCCACCTTGGATGCTTCGGCCGCATCGAATTTATCAATATCGTTGTAATCCCTGGATACCCATCCTGAACCGGTTCCATCGTTGGTACGCATGGTCACCGTAAAATCCACGTTGGATGATTTGTTATAGGCGAAAAGTCCCTTGGAATTCATCATGGCACTAAAACCATAGGAGTCATCCAGGAAACCTGCAGCGGTTACGTCCTGGGCTGCGGCCGGAACTATACTAGCATTGGCCACGGACGCCCTGTATTCCGGGGTTATTTTTGCAGTAGCTTCCACAAAATTAACAGCCTTGTCATAGGTCTGCTGTTCCAACGGTTCCATGAATTCAGGGTTTTCCGGGGAAAGTTTTGCCAACTCCTCTGCCCTTTCCACTACCTTTTTCAAGGAAGCATCATCAAATTCATCGATGGTAGCGGTCCCCGATTTTTTCCCAAAACTGGATTGGACTACCAAGGATTGATTAGATCGATGCCCCGATGTAGACACCGTATTCCGGGCATAACGAATGTTGCCGCTTTCGGTTCCGCTCAAATTGATCTCACATGCGTCAGCTGTGGAAAAGCTCAACGCCTTTTCCATTATTTTTTTAGCTTCTTCTTCTGTATATATTGCCATTTTCGAATATTTTATCTTGCGTATCCTTTAAATGGTACGACCCGTATTAATTACATTGATATCATTAAACCTAGAAGTAGCACTACCGTGGGATACTGCACTCACCTGTGAGGGTTGCCCTTTTCCATCAAAGAAAGATCCGAACATTCTATAATCCCCTTCGTCGCAAAGCTTGGCACAGGAATTCCAGAATTCCTGGGTATTGGATTGGTAGGCCACATCGTTCAACATACCCACAATCTCCCCATTCTTGATTTCGTAGAAGATAGTACCACCAAACTGGAAGTTGTATCGCTGTTGGTCTATGGAATAGGAACCTCGTCCGGCGATATAAATCCCTTTTTCTACATCCTTGATCATATCCTTAATGGAGTATTTTTCCTTACCCGGTTCCAAGGATACATTGGGCATACGCTGAAACTGAACATCGTTCCAACTTTGTGCATAACAACATCCATGGGATTCATTTTGGTCGATGATGTTCACTTGATCACGAATCGCCTGATAATTCACTAAGATACCGTTGCGGACCAAATCCCATTTCTTGGTCTTAACACCTTCGTCATCATATCCAACGGCACCTAAACTACCTACTTGGGTCTTATCGGCCACAAGGTTAACCAGGTCACTTCCGTATTTGAAGTCACCGGACTTCCATTTATCCAAGGTTGCGAAACTAGTACCCGCATAGTTGGCCTCATATCCAAGCACACGATCCAGTTCCAAGGGATGCCCTACGGATTCATGAATAGTAAGCCCCAAATGGTTCGGTTCCAAGACCAGGTCGTATTTTCCAGGGTCTACGGATTTGGCCGTAAGCATTTCCTTGGCCTGTTTGGCCGCCTGTACGGCATCCTCCACAATATCGTAACTCTTACTATATAAGGTGATACCTGCTGGGCCTTCCATTTTCTCGGAAGCAAGTCCGTCCATGTATTCATAGCCCATACCCATTGGGGCACTCATGGCCTGTCTTGTCTTAAACTTTCCTGCCGAACGGTCTACGGCGGTAACGCTGAAAGTAGGCCATATTCTATGTACATCCTGATCTATATAAGAACCATCCGTTGAAGCAAAATATTTTTGCTCATTGACCATGAACAAAGCCGAGTTTACAAAGTTGGCCCCGTTGTCCATGGCGGCCGCATTGGCACTCAACAACAGATCCACTTTCTCCGAAACCGGTACATCCTTGAAATCCTTGGTCAAAGGTGTTTTCCAGGAAACTTCCCCGTACGCCTCAACAGGTGCCAATTTAACCGGCTCCTTTTGAATCTTGGAATTCGCCTTGGCAATAGCGACCGCCTGTTGGGTGGCTTTTTTGATTCCGTCCTCGGTAACGCTGTTGGTCGAGGCAAAACCCCAAGTACCATTAGCAATTACCCGAATACCGATACCAAAAGATTCCGTATTTACCACATTTTGAACTTTATCCTCCCGTGTAAATACATATTGGTTAAGGTATCTACCAATACGGGCATCGGCATAGCTTGCCCCCAAGGATTTTGCGGTATTCAGGGCGACATCGGCCATTTTCTTTTTAATGGCGACATCCATTCCCGGTTCCAAAAGGGCTTCGGTTTCAATTACGTTGCCCATCATACTGGCGGGCACCAATAAGGAGGCCGCCCCCATTCCGGACAATTGTACAAAGTTTCTTCTTTTCATGAGTTAGTTTAATTTGATTTCTTGATCGGAAGGGCACCATCAGCATGTACTCTAAAAAAGGTGATGAACCCTACTTTCACGAATAGCTCCTAAAATAGGGAATTATGCTTATACGTGCAGTTCGTATTTAGATTTTATTAAGAAGATTTTATGATATTCCAATTTTATGTCGATGATAAATTAGAATATGAAAAAAAGTTGGTTTTTTCCATTTCCATGCTTTTGAAATCTAAAAAAGCCTCAAAACCAGAAAATTGAACAGGGCCTAAACACAAAAGACGGCTTTTTTTGTTTTTTAGTTGGTATATGTCAAATTTGAAATTATATTTGCAGCCGCTATCCCGATAGCTATCGGGAATTGGTACCTTAGCTCAGTTGGTAGAGCAACGGACTGAAAATCCGTGTGTCCCTGGTTCGATTCCTGGAGGTACCACAATATACACAAACCCATCCACTTTAGTGAGATGGGTTTTTTTATGACAAAAACCGAAAGCGTTTACGCTTAATAGGTTTTGGGGATAAAAAAACAACAGCCGATTAGGCTGTTGGGTTTGTGTATTGACTTTTGGGAACAAAGGAAAAACGAGCAAAGCGAAGTTATCTCCTGGAGGTACCACATAAAAACCCCTTTAAAAAGGGGTTTTCTTGTTTTAGGGGGATAACGTTTGGAAACGTATTAATTTAATTTTGAATTATTGATTTGCCATTATATGAGTTAAAGATACCGAGTGATAAACACCATCTTGAATGGATGCGGTTTGGTAATTATGTTACCTCAATTGAATTAGAACCAAATACACTTTTAAAAGTAGATTTTAGAGATGCGAAATTTCTAGACCCTGCAGAGATTGTTGTATTGGCCTGCTCTATTGAATACTTATATACTAGGTTTAATTGCAAGGTAGAATTCTGTGGAGGTTTTCCATCTTTAAATAATCATTTAGACAAGATTAAATTCAAACATTATTGGAATCCTAGTTTTAAACGAGATAATTACACAGCAAGCAAAAATAATAGTACTTTATGTCCATGGCATATTTCAAAAAATATGATAGACCAATATGGTCAACAAGCTCAGAAATATTTCAAAAACACTTTTTTTCACAATAAAGATTTACAACCACTATCACAAAGTCTAGTTGAAGTATTTAATAATATTTTTGACCATTCCGAATCCTCGATTCAAGGTTATGTAATTACCCAATTCTATCCAAGCACGGAAGAATTAACATTTGCAGTTTGTGATTTCGGTAAAGCCATTCCAACCACTATAAATAATTATCTTCATGGCAAAGACAATTTTGAATTGAAACATAACGTAGCTATTGAAAAAGCATTGGAAAGAGGTATGACAATTAGGTCAATTCCTCATAACGCTGGATTTGGTCTAACTAATGTTTTAGAATTTGCAGAAGATTCTAATGGAAAACTAACTATATTCAGTAATGGAGGATATTTTATTAAGGAATCTAAAAAAGAAAAAAAATCCGGACTTTTATCTTATCCTTTTAATGGAACTCTTATCATTGTAAAAATAGATACTACAACTTTAGATGATTTTGATTCTGATGATGAGATATACGAATTTTAGTAAAAATCAGTTAGTATTACATATATTTACCGAATATGACACGTAAAACAAACATTTTAAGTATTACTTCAAATACATCCACTAATTTGGATGGAGATTTATTTTTCGATTTTTTGAAAGATAATGCTGTAAATGACACCGTAATTGTAAGTATACCTGGTCATGTAAATTTATCTTCTTCTTTCCTAAATTCATCTTTTGGTAAGTATATCGATGTATTTGGAATGAGCAAATTCAAGCAAAATATTAAGGTTTCTTGCAACCAAAGTATTTTTAAACAAATTAAAAAATACGTAGATTTTTATAGTGACTTAGTTAGCTAATAGATAATTCTTGTTTTAAGGATATAAGAATTATGTTTTTAGTTCATTTAGAACTGTCCTATTTAATTATCTCCTAAAAATAATTCCTTATAAATTATAACCCAGATTCCCTCGGTTTTTCAGAAAAATTGATTATGCAGTAAACTATATCAGGTTACTAATTTATAATAGAATTAATCCCAAACCCGCATCATCTTACTTTCAGAGATACTATCGATTTTTATTTCGGTATCGGATAAATTTTCCATGGTCAATACGGTATAATCGGCATTGGGAAATATCTGGTTCGTCATTACATACTGCCCTTTGTTCAAAAACAGTTCCAAGGAGGATTGGTCCAATAGCATACGGACTTCAAAATCGCCATCCGGTAGATTGGGAATTGGCATTCGCTGCTTACCGTTCACAAACTCCTCTTTAAAATCCACCTTTCCAGATTTGGAACGGTCCAACCACAGCATTTTATTCATATTATCCAACTGAATCTCCAAACTGTCCCCTTCCATATTACTAAAAATCCATTGGGTATTTGGGCTATTTAACCTAAAGACGATTTCCGACTGGTTCCCGTACTTCAAGGGGATTTTTCTTCGTTGCAAGGCCTTTAATTCCAAAGCGGGTTCTTCATAAGAATGTTCAATGATCCTGTTCAATTGCGAAACGGGGTAACTATACAGCTCCAATTCGCCATTGTTGGATTTAAGCGACAGGTTTCTTGGTACCGTCATGGCACTTCGCCACACTTCGGTAGGTGTATCACGGGCATAGGCCCAATTGCTCATCCATCCAATAAAAATACGTTCGTTATTTGGGGCATTGTTATAGGTAACCCCGGCATAATCGTCCCTGCCCATATCCACCCACTTTGAGACTTCCTGGTCCGTGGTGAAGGTAGTACCGTCAAAGTCGCCCACAAAATATTGGGTTCCGCTGCCGCCATTGGGCGCACCGGGATTTATACTGATCAACAACACCCATTTTTCTTCATCGGTACCGTCTGCGGGCAATTTGAACATATCCGGACATTCCCAGACCCCGCCATGGGCTCCTTTGTCCTTCCCAAATTCACTGACTTTTTCCCACTCCTTTAAATCGGCAGAGTGCCAAATCTGCAAATGATCACCTGCGACCAACAGTAGGGTCCAGTTCTTTTTGAGTTCGTTCCAAAACACCTTCGGATCCCTAAAATCCCGCATCCCTTCGTTCATTATGACGGGATTCCCCTCATACTTCGTCCAGCTATCGCCATTGTCCAAACTGTAGGCGATACCTTGGGTCTGATAATTATCCCTGCCCGACTTTTCCCCTTCCATATCGTGATAAGTAAAAATGGCAACCAAGGGAGGGTTGCCTTCCATTCCAAAACCAGAGGTGTTGTTCTTGTCCACCACTGCGGAACCCGAGAAAATATACCCATGTTCATCGGGAAACAAGGCAATAGGTTTATGCTTCCAATGGATCAAATCGGCACTGGTGGCATGGCCCCAATGCATGGGCCCCCAAACCGTGCTATCCGGATAATATTGATAGAACAAATGGTAGGTGCTGTCCTTATAGACCAACCCGTTGGGATCGTTCATCCATTTTTTTTCAGGGGTAAAATGAAACTGTGGCCTATAGGGCTCCGTATAATAAGAAACATCCTCCACTTCCATAACGGCTTGTGGCTTTTCCAAATCCTTACAGGAATTAAGAACAATCAGAAAAATGAAACTTTTGACAATAAATTTTAGCATTTCAATAACGATTAAAGCGATACGACATGACATCCTTCATTTCTAAAAATACTACCTTTGTATTGATGTCACAACATGTTTTAAAGATAATATATCTGTCCATTTTCGTTCTATTTCAACAGTATTCCGTGTTTGCCCAACGTACCCTAGACCATACGCTCAAAATCATGAACAAGGAGTCCGTTCCCTATATTCAAATCGAGGATATAAAAATAGATCAGGATCAAATTTTGCTGGACGCCAGGGAGCTGGAGGAGTTTGAGGTAAGCCATCTAAAGGATGCCATTTGGGTGGGCGATAAGGCGTTTGATCCGGAAAAAATTAAGGCAACCATCACCGATCTGGACGCACCCATTGTGGTCTATTGCTCCATTGGGGTACGGTCTGAAGACGTAGGCGAAAAACTTATGGACATGGGCTACACCAATGTCAAGAATTTGTACGGGGGCATTTTTGAGTGGAAAAACAAAGACGGCACTTTATACAACCCCCAAGGAATGGAAACGGACAGCGTACATGCCTATAGCCGATTGTGGGGACGGTTGCTCAAAAAAGGGGTCAAGGTCTATTAAACGAGACTTTCGTTAGCTAAAAATAAAATCAGTAACACTTTGGGAATCTTACAATCCAACAACGAAGAAAGGGACGAGAAAACCATCGATTTCACACTGGCCAGTTCCAAAAACCTACTTCTCATATTTACAAGAAATCCCGAACTTGGAAAGGGAAAAAGGCGATTGGCGGCCAAGGTAGGAGATCAAGTTGCCTTGGATATTTATAATTTTTTACTGGACCATACGGTCAAGATAACTTCCAAGTTGTATGCGGAAAAAATAGTGTATTATTCCGATGAAATATGGGAACAGGACATTTGGGACAATACCGTATATGACAAAAAATTACAACAGGGCGAAGACCTGGGCATTCGAATGCTCAATGCCTTCCAGGACGGATTTAGCCGTGGATATGAGAAAATCATTATCATAGGCAGTGATATGTACGACCTTGACCAAGCGGACCTGGAAGATGCCTTTAGGGCGCTTTCCCAAAACGATTTTGTAGTTGGACCTGCTGAGGATGGGGGATACTATTTACTGGGAATGAAAAAATTAAAACCAGAACTTTTTACGAACAAGGACTGGGGTACCAGCACGGTTTTGACCGATACGCTTACCGACCTAAAAGATGAAAAAAAAGTACTTTTAGAAACACGAAACGATGTAGATTATTATGAGGACATAAAGGATATTGACGCCTTTGGCCCATTTTTAAAAAATATATAGCATGCTAAAAAAACAATTGGAGGAATCCTTAGCACATTTAAAGTCCAAAGGATTTGACACACCAGAAATAGGAATCGTTTTGGGTACAGGCCTGGGAAGATTGGTGGACGAAATCAAAAACCCTATTGAGGCGCACTACAACCATATTCCCTTTTTCCCGTTGGCCACGGTAGAGTTTCATACCGGAAAACTGGTATACGGAACCATTGAGGATAAAAAAGTAGTGGTGATGCAAGGACGGTTTCACCTATATGAAGGTTATGATTTCATGGACATTACCTATCCTATACGTGTTATGCACATGTTGGGAATTTCCAAATTGTTTATATCCAATGCCGCAGGAGCCATTAACCTGGATTATAAAAAAGGTGATATGATGTTGATCGAAGATCATATCAACCTGCAGGGAGGTTCCCCATTGGCCTTTAAAAATGTGTCCGCCTTTGGGCAACGTTTTGTGGATATGTCCGAACCCTATGATAAGGAAATGTGTAAAAAGCTCATGACGATCGCCAAGGACCATGGTATTTCCTTAAAGTCGGGCGTATATGCTTCCGTGGTGGGACCCCAATTAGAGACCAAGGCAGAGTATCGAATGTTAAAAATTATAGGGGCAGATGCGGTTGGAATGAGTACCGTACCGGAAGTCATTGTGGCAAACCACTTGGAACTACCCATTGTGGCCGTTTCCGTATTGACGGATGAATGTGACCCCGACCATCTGGAACCTGTAAACATTTCAGAAATTATCGCCATTGCCGAGGAAACGGAGCCTAAAATGGTAAAGCTGTTCAGGGAACTGATTAAGCAGTTGTAATGATGCTTCTAACCCGTAATTAGCTATTCTACCCATGCCCAAGGAACTTCCGGATATTAGCATTATCATCCCCGTCCTGAACGAGGAGGACTATATCCTAAAAGTCCTAGAAAGCATTGCCCTAAATGCCACCTCCAATCAAATCAAGGAAATTCTGGTCGTTGATGGCGGCAGTAGGGACCAAACCGTAAAAGTAGCTAGGGGCAAGGGTGTCCAGGTAATTACAGGGCCCAAGGGAAGGGCCAAACAAATGAATTTAGGTGCCAAAATCGCTACTGGTCAATTATTATATTTCCTGCACGTGGACAGTCTTCCCCCGTATGCCTTTGATGCTAAAATCATCGATTCCCATATTAAGGGGTTTAAAGCGGGAAGCTTTCAGCTTCGGTTTGATACTTCCAGTCTCTTCCTCAGATTCTTTGCTTGGTGTACCAAAATAAACCAACCCATTTGCCGCGGCGGGGACCAATCGCTTTTTGTGGCCAAAACGTTGTTTGAAGAACTTGGCGGATTTAATGAGAACTATGTGATCTATGAGGACAACGAATTCATAGGCCGATTGTATAAAAAAACCTCATTCAAGGTCATCAACGATTATGTACAAACCTCAGCAAGGAGATATTTAAAAATAGGTATGGTAAGGCTGCAGTATCACTTTGCCATCATCCACCTCAAACATTATTTGGGAAAGGGCCCGGAAAACCTCTACAGTTATTACCAAAAGAATATCGCCCTTTAACTATCGTTCCTCAAAATCGAGGATAACCCCTTCGGAAATCCATTTGGCCAAGGCTTGCCGATTATCCGGATCTAAAATACGTCGCTGGTCCTTTTCATTTCGGATGTTACCAATTTCGATAAAGGTCATGGCCGGATGTGTCTTTTTTACCAAGAACAAAGAGGTTCTATCCTCAAAAGTACCGGAATAGTTCCTGTTGGGCTGATATAGTTTGTATTTGGATTCAAAAGTCTTGTGGATGCTTTCTGCCAATCGTTTCCCATTGGTACTTTTTTCATGATGATAAAAGAACACATCGATATTCTGGCCCTTGCTCCTACTATCTACATGGGTTACGATCAAACGCTGGTACGCTCCTTTGTTCTTTTTATAGAGATCGTTGACAATATCTACACGCTGTTGCAGCCTATCCAATTGGTTCAGGGGAATTTCCTTGTCCGGATAAGCGACCTCATCCCTATCTATTTCCAATATCCGTTCTTCCCGGATCCCATCATTCTCATCCCTGATGATAATATAGACCGTTGCACCATGGGACAATAGTTCCTTCGCCAAACGCAAGGTGATATCATAGGCATATTCATCCTCGGCTATGGATTTGCCCGCGTAAACCGCCATGGCACCGGGATCAGGACCGCCGTGCCCGGATACCAGATAATAGATGGCACCTTTTAACCGCTCACTTTTGGACAGCACCGTTTTATGGTCTTCCCCAAAAATGTCAAAGGTTTTAGAGTCTACCTCCTTTACCTTTGAGGCCTGTTTTTGTATGGTATCTACCACTGGAACCGTATCCAGCTGCACCTTAGGGATAACATAGGTCTTACCTTCCAAAAGGTGGATACTATCCCTCAGATTATCCAAGTTAATGTCTATAAACTCGTGATAGTACTCATACGGATTTACCCCATGTTTTCTCAGTAGGGAATAAATACCGTCCCCCTTTTCTGCGGTTACAGTGGTCAAAGTATCCTGCGAAAACATCACGGAAGTGGAGACCAAAGAAAGAAAAATGAATGGAAAAGCTTTCCGCACCATACATTTTTGAAAAACAAAGTTCATGCCGAATAAAGTCATAGGTCCCACATTAGTTTTCCAGGTTCAGCTGTGAATAATCCTCGAGGATACCGTCGTTCAATAAACCGACCAATGACTTTTTTTCGGATTTTAAATTAAATCCAGGAACAGTGGCATGGGAAGCGTCTGTAAAATTTAAAATAATGACGGGTGGAATCAAGTTATTGGCCAAATACATACTCTCCTTGTCCTTAAATGGATTGGTCTCGCTTTTAACTTTACTTGGTACGACAGCATTTTTTCTAAGTACTTGGCTTAAAACCGATGCAAATTGAAGTCCTTCCTTGCTCTGCCCATTATGACTGATACTCAAAACCATATTTTGATGCTTCCCGATGGTGTCCTCCAACAGGATTACACGCTGATAGCTACCATTATGCCTAAGGTATTTTTTATTGATAATGCTGGAATATTCACCATACATTTCCATTTTTACGCCCCTGGGAAGCGAATCCAACGCGGTTTTTTCCATTTTTGAATTCTCCAAAATATATACCCTTGCCCCTTTCAGCACTAAATCCTTGGCCAACCGATTCGCCACATCATCAAATCGTTTCTTGGAGTCCACCACACCGGAATGCACAAAATAGTACACCGTGTTTCGCAAAGTGCTATCCTTTAAGTTCATTTGGGATAGTTGCTCTTCATTAAAGATGGGTCCCTCCTCTCCTTCACTTGCATCAATTCGGATTCCGGTGACTTTAAAGGAATCGGGGGCATTGGGAAGCCTATATTCCTTACCTACGATCAATTCACTACCGTTCTTTATATGCTCGCTATTCAGTCTTAAGAATTCTTCATAATACTTAATGGGATGTATTCCGGATTTCCTTAACACCGAAAAGATACCGTCACCCGTTTTCGCCACAACGCTAGGATAGGCATCCTGACCCGATGACGAAGAAAAAGTAAACAATAAAAACAAAATAAATAATGCTCTTTGAGCAGGGAAAAAGGTATGGCTGCGCATGCTAATCGTGTTCTACTACAAATATTATCAAAAAATATAGCCACGACAAAACAGTTGGACCATCTTATTTTATAAATCCCTGTAATAATCCAGAAGCCTAAAATTAATTGCGATTAATCCTTGTGTTGCTTGTAGTAGTTGGCAATGATACCTTGTGACGGTTTGTTCTGGGGTGTAAACCGGTTGTCCTTGTCCCCGCCGGAGCGGTCATGTTGAATGAACCATTTCCAAACGAAACCACCGGCAAACCAATCCTCGTTCCAAAATTCCTCAAAAATAGCCTTTTTGGCATTGGACTGCCCTTCCATGTTTACACCTTCCTCGGTACGGTCTACCAACCAAGGTTTCTTGGCCGTAAAATCCATACTTCTGTATCCAAATTCCGTGAAAAGTACCGGCTTTTTGGTATTCAACGATAGTTCCGCTATTTTCTGTTTCCAAGGCTGCCAACCCAATTTCAATTCTTCTACCGAAGGTGTTTTCGATTCGGACAAAGGAAAATAGGCATCGATACCAATAAAATCAAGTTTATCCCAAAACGGTGTTCTGGCATATTCGTCCCAATTGGCCGCATAGGTAATTTTTCCCGAATATATTTTTCTAACCTTCCCAATTAATTCCCGCCAGTACTCCGGTCTGTTCGTAACAAAAGTTTCCAACTCGGTCCCGATACAAAAAACAGCCGCCTTGGTTTCCTCGGCCAATTCTGCATAATTAAGGATGAACTTATTATATGAATCTTCCAAAGTCTTCCAATCCTCCAGGGATTGCATTTTTATGGTTCCGGTAAACTGTCCGCCCCCGATCCATATCTGCGGTTTTACCATCACCCTTAATCCATTTTTCTGCAAGAGCTCTATATATTGCTTGGCGCCCTTTCTAGTCTCCCCGAACCATTGTCTGTCGGTATCAAAAAAGATAGTTGGCGAACTCAAGTCCCTAATAAATCCAAAAGGCATGACAGAAGCGCTATTGGCATAAATTTTCATCAATTCATCCACATGGGGTTGTGCCACCTCTTCCCTGGAAGCGACAAAACTTACACCATTGAATTTTTTCTGGGACCTCCCAGAACAACAAAACTGGAAAAAGCATAACAAGATTAACCCTAAATTCCTCATACCTAAGCATTGTAGGTTCTAAAATAATGCTTTTAATGATTCTTTGTTTGGGCAAAACCTAAATCCTATGTTAAACTTTATGGGACCCCCTATTGTGAAAAATAGACTTCTAATGGACTTTATTCAAGTTACAATTATAGTGGTATATACTTTCCTTCAAAATCATATCCTATTTATATTCTTTATAAATTCATGGCAACTGTTAAGTAATTACTTTTATAAACGACTCAGCATAACAAATACCCACCCATGGAACATATAGTCATTATTGGAAACGGAATTTCGGGAGTGACCCTGGCCCGTCATATTCGAAAACTTTCCAATAAAAAAATTACCCTGGTTTCTTCCGAAGCAAAATATTTCTTCTCCCGTACCGCACTCATGTATGTATATATGGGCCATATGAAATTTGAACACATACAGCCCTATGAAAATAGGTTTTGGGAAAAAAACCGCATAAACCTCATAAACGGACATGTGGATAAGGTACTGACCAAGGAAAAAACCGTTTCACTTTCCAACGGTAATACTATCGCCTATGATAAATTGGTCATTGCCACAGGCTCCAAACCGAACAAATTTGGTTGGCCAGGTCAGGATTTGGAGGGTGTTCAAGGGCTTTATTCCAAGCAGGATTTGGAAAATTTGGAGGAAAATGCCCCAAATAAAAATCAGTGTAAAAGAGCAGTTATCGTTGGCGGCGGACTCATAGGAATAGAAATGGCCGAAATGTTGCGGAGCAGGGAAATTCCCGTAACCTTTTTGGTGCGGGAAACCAGTTTTTGGAACGGAGTATTGCCCAATGGGGAATCTGAAATGATCAATGAACATATTAGGGAACATCATATTGATTTACGATTGGATACCAATCTAAAAGAGATCCTATCGGATGAAAATGGCCGGGCCAAAGCCGTAGTGACGGATAAGGGAGAAACTATTGCCTGCGATGTTGTAGGATTGACCGCTGGCGTAACCCCCAACACCGATTTCCTGAAGGATTCCGGCATTGAATTGGGAAAAGGAGTTAAAGTGAATCGATTATTGGAAACCAATATAAAGGACATCTACGCTATTGGGGACTGTGCAGAACAGCATGAAGCCATAGGACTACGAAGGCCCGTGGAGGCCGTTTGGTATACCGGACGCATGATGGGCGAAACCCTGGCGCAGACCCTTTGTGGAAACCCCATGGAATATAATCCCGGACATTGGTTCAACTCCGCCAAGTTTTTGGATATAGAATACCAAACCTATGGTTGGGTCTTTAGCGAAAGAAATAAAAAGGATTACGAAAAGCATTTTCACTGGAGACATCCGGAAAAGAAAATTTGCATCACCATGGCCTTTCATAAAGAAACGGGGGAGTTTCTTGGTATTAACAACTTTGGTATTCGTTTGCGCCATGAACTATTTGATAGGTGGTTGAACGAAAAAAGAAGTATTCAATATGTATTGGAGCACCTTAAGGATGCCAATTTTGACCCGGAGCTATATGCTACCTACGAAGATGCCATTATCTCTCGATTCAATACAGATTTCGGCCAGAACATCCAACCTAAAAACAAGAGTTGGAAAAGAATACTAAACCTTCACTAGACACAGACCGACATTCAAAAACAACGACCATGAGTACTCTAGATAAAAGCATGTCCCTATCCGGGGAACCACCAAAGGCCTTGAACACCAACCAGAAAATATCCGTGTTGATCGGTATGACCGGTCTTGGCATTCTTGTCCTGCAACTCTTCAACCTGCAATTGGGCAACAGTGCCCTTTGGTTGAGCATCTCCCTATTGTTGATTTTCTTGGGCGTGTTCCTATTTTCCCAAGCAGCCTATGCCCATAAACACGAGGGTATAAAAAACGACGGGGTGTGGTTCAAATCCATTTCAAGTAGAGGACTTTTGGGCTGGCTGACCGGGATAGCACTGACAGGGTTCTATATAGTGCTCTATTTCTATCCACAATATTTGGGTCTGGTGCAGGATGGGGACAACACCGGAGTAATCGCCCTCTTTGACCCGCTGAGCAAGGCCTTGAGCGGCAATCCTGCGAGCCAGTGGTTTGTGTATGGCACTTTGTACACTGTGGGTATTTTAGCCTTCGGTATAAAATTCATGTGGAAATACCGCCATAGCGGCTATCAACGCCTACGGACACTCAGCGTCATGTTCTTTCAGACGGCATTTGCCTTTATTATTCCAGAAATTATGGCTCGGTTAAACGGGGACCTGCCCTATTACGACCTTAAGAATATGTGGCCCTTGAACTACTACAATTTTGAACGGTATAGGGTGAACGGTTTTATCGATGCCGGCGATATTGGCCTAGCCATGTTACTTTTTGGTATTCTCTCCATTTTTGTCATTTCTCCTATTCTTACATATAAATATGGAAAAAGATGGTACTGTTCCTGGGTATGCGGATGTGGTGCCCTGGCGGAAACCGTTGGGGACCCTTTTAGACAATTGAGCGATAAATCAAAGTTTGCTTGGAAAGTGGAACGTTGGGTGGTTCATAGTGTGGTGGTTTTCGTGACCCTCATGACTACGGCCGTTATCTATTCCTATTTGGGGAACGATACGAGTAAATATTGGTTGACCAAAACATCCTTTCTGATTGGGGTTGCAGTGATACTGACCGCTGTTTTTGCCTGGGCCATGATTTACAAAAGGGACCAGCTGCAAAAGGATGCACGGTATGGGGCCATTAGCTACTTCGTAATCATTATGGTGCTTTTGGGCATGCACTTTTTTAGTGGAGAAGGGAACATTTTCCTATTCAAGTCGAGTACCTTAAGAACAACCTACAGCTTTTTAATTGGGAGCATCTTCTCTGGTGTTATTGGAACGGGCTTCTATCCCATTTTTGGGAGTAGGGTCTGGTGTCGCTTCGGATGTCCCATGGCGGCCATCTTGGGCTTTCAGCAACGCTTATTTTCTAGATTTAGGATTACCACGAATGGGGGACAGTGCATTTCCTGTGGCAATTGTTCCACCTACTGCGAAATGGGTATAGACGTACGTGCCTATGCACAAAAGGGAGAGAACATCGTACGTTCCAGTTGCGTAGGGTGTGGAATTTGCTCCGCCGTATGCCCACGTGGTGTATTAAAACTGGAAAACGGACCGCAAGAGGGTCGCATAAACCCTACGGAAGTTCTTTTGGGCAATGATGTGGATTTGATGGAATTGGTGAATAGAAAGTAGGTCTCAATAAGTATGTATATGGGTCCTCGACAGGCCTGTCCTGAGCGGAGTCGAAGGGCTAGGACTGACAATCGAAATACGAAATGTCACACTGAGCTTGTCGAAGCGCAGGTCAATAAAAAAGTTGGCTACAATTTTATGTTTTAGGTCCTCGACAGGCCTGTCCTGAGCGGAGTCGAAGGGCGAGGACTGACAATCGTATGATAAATGTCACGCTGAGCCTGTCGAAGCGCATTAATTCAATTGAATGAAATTCTACTACGTATACATTTTAAAATGTTCGGACAGCACATTGTACACTGGCGTGACCAATGACTTGGACAAAAGAGTAATTCAGCATCAAAATGGCTTCAGAAAAGATAGTTATACCTATTTAAGAAGACCTGTAAAATTGGTTTGGCAGATTCAATGTGAAAATCCATCCGAAGCGATAAAAATCGAAAAACAGATAAAGGGTTGGTCGCACAGAAAAAAACAGGCTTTGATAAATGAAAACTGGAGCGACCTTATTAAGTTTTCTAAAAATTACACGCAGTTTGGAAAAGGAGAATAATTCCTTTCCAATTGTCACGCTGAGCCCATTCAACCGCGAAAAAGGTGTCCAAAAGATATATGCAATCGGTTCTCGACGAGGTCGGACTGACAAATGAAAACCGAAATGTCACGCTGAGCCGGTCGCAGCTTATACAACCAAAACTTCAACCTCATTAATAAGAAGTATTCCAAAAGATTGTAAGTTATTGGTACTTTTGCGACTGATTTCACTTTGATATGGTAAACCGCCTACTTCTTATAAGATAATGACAGATATCAAAGTTATCATTCCGGCTTTTAACGAAGCAGATTCCATCACCCATGTCATTAATGACCTTCCCAAATCGGTTTCCGAAATAATAGTTGTTAACAACGATTCTTCTGATGCAACCGTTGAAAACGCCCGTGCTGCAGGCGCTACGGTCCTAACAGAGACCAAAAAAGGCTATGGATATGCCTGCCTATGCGGTATGGATTACATTGCCAAACAATCCAAACAACCGGATATTATCGTATTTATTGACGGAGACTATTCCGATTATCCGGAAGAACTGGATAAGATAGTAGCTCCCATTATTGAAAACGATCTTGATTTTGTTGTAGGGGCCAGAAAAAAAAGTTTGCGGGAAGAGGGTTCCATGACCCCGCAACAGGTTTTTGGCAACCAATTGGCCACATTTCTAATGCGATTATTTTTTGGGTCGAAATTTACGGATTTAGGACCTTTTAGGGCGATAAAATACGAAAGTCTCAAAGAATTAAAAATGGAGGACAAAACGTACGGATGGACTGTGGAAATGCAATTGAAAATTTTGCGAAAAAAAATGGCATATACCGAAGTACCAGTACGTTACAAACAAAGAATTGGCGTTTCAAAAGTGTCCGGTACGGTAAAAGGTACTATCTTTGCCGGAGTAAAAATATTGGGTTGGATCTTTAAATACAGTTTAAAATAATATGGCACTTACCATCTCTTACATTATCATCGCGATCTATAGTATTGCACTGCTGTTGATCTTCTTTTACAGTTTGGCTCAATTGAATCTTTTGGTCAATTACCTTTCCCAAAAAAGAAAGAACCAGACCGCTCCAAAATTCAATTTATTGGATCCCAGGGAAATTCCATTTGTGACCATTCAGCTACCAGTGTATAACGAGGAATATGTCATGGAACGCCTTTTGGAGAATATCGCCAAAATAGAATATCCAAAGAGCAAATTGGAAATCCAGGTGTTGGATGATTCTACCGATGACTCGGTTGCCGTTACCGCACAGCGAATTTCCGAACTACAGGAAACCGGGTTGGACATACAACATATTCGTAGGACCGATAGAACAGGCTTCAAGGCCGGTGCCCTTAAGGAAGGACTAAAGATTGCCAAGGGCGAGTTCATTGCCATCTTTGATGCCGACTTTATGCCATCCTCCGATTGGTTAAAGAAAACCGTTATCTATTTTAAAGACCCTGAAATTGGCGTTGTACAGACCCGTTGGGGACACTTGAACCGCGACTATTCCACCTTAACCAAAATACAGGCTTTTGCATTGGATGCCCACTTTACCTTGGAACAAGTAGGTAGAAATGCCAAAGGACACTTTATCAATTTTAACGGTACAGCAGGTATTTGGAGAAAAGAGACCATCTTGGATGCCGGTAACTGGGAGGGCGACACCTTGACCGAGGATTTGGACCTTAGCTACCGTGCCCAATTAAAGAACTGGAAATTTAAATATTTGGAGGATGTGGAGACTCCTGCCGAGCTTCCCGTAGTAATCAGTGCAGCGCGTTCCCAACAGTTCCGTTGGAACAAGGGCGGTGCCGAAAACTTTAGAAAAACCGTTTGGAGTGTAATCACTGCCAAGAACATACCTTTTAAGACCAAGTTCCATGGGGTGATGCACCTATTGAACAGTAGTATGTTCCTCTGTGTATTTTTGGTAGCTCTTTTAAGCATACCTGCGCTGTATATCAAAAACACTTTTGGCCACTTGGATTGGGTTTTCTCATTGTTGAACCTCTTTGTGGTAAGTACCATTATTCTTTTTATCTGTTATTGGTTTACCTATAAGAGCGTACAGGGAAGTAGTTTTGATGGATTCATAGACTATATCAAATTGTTTTTTACCTTTTTCTCGGTGGCCTTGGGCTTTTCCCTGCACAATTCACTAGCTGTATTGGAAGGCCATATGGGCAAGCGCAGTGAATTTGTACGTACGCCAAAATTCAACATCAATAATTTGACCGAGAGTTGGAAGGGCAATAAATATTTGGCCAAGAAATTGTCCCCTAATATGATTTTGGAATTCGCCTTAATGTTGTATTTCCTTTTTGGCATGTACAGTGCGGTTCCCTTAAACGATTTTGGACTCTTCCCGTTCCACTTTATGTTGTTCCTAGGCTTTAGCTTTGTATTCTTTAAAAGCTTAACGGCCAGGGCATAAAAGACAAAAATTTCAAAATATAAAGGACGGCGATTGCCGTCCTTTTTTATGCCCGTATGTTATTATTGGCTATATTCCGTATATAAAAGAAATATGTGTAATTGTACACATATACAATTGTTAGCTGCAACCTGAAAAAGACAACATGAATAGACCTGTCAAAATTCTACTGATAATACTCGGAATTCTAGTCTTGATTTTCGGTGGATTTTATCTCTTCATACATATTGCATTTGACGGGATATTTACAGGACCGTCTTACACTAAACAGGACTTAATTGATAATTATGAACAGAGAAAAAGTGAAGTCATTGAAGTCAAAACCTTTTTAGATTCAAAAATTTCTTCTGACACATATATTGACGTGGAGTTTGATAATAGAGACCTAGGAATATTTCATGTAAAGAAAAATGGAACTTATGACAGCAATTGGGATTTAGATATTGACTCAAAGAAAACTGATTCACTTCTAAATGTAATCGGTTTGACGAAAAACGACCTAATAACTTTAGAAACGAAACTTGGCAAGGCAAACTGTATTTCAGTAGCAAGTGGTAATCCGACAAGAATTGGGTGGCAAAGAAGTGGTATGGGAAAGTTCTTCTACGACATTTTTGACCAGAACTTGAATGACAGTTTAATAAGTCAATATAATGGTGGTTGCACCTACATTTATTACAAGGACAATGTCGTTTTAGAATATGGTGGTGGTGCAATTGGACCCCAATGTTTTCCAGGATATGAAAGAAAAAAATAAAAGGCAGCAGCTAACAAAACCTATACACAATGCGGGGTTTTGTGCTAAATTGAAAGTAAAAGAGTATTAACATACATATCGGCAAGCTGACAGTGAAGAGCTTTCTATTTCCGCACTGCGCATAGCCAGACCGTTGGCAATAATTAATTGAAACTTTGAACGACATACTATTTATTTACCCTAATGATGACGTCTATCTCCCGGAGGGGTTTCATTTTTCACATAACGTCTGTACTAGATTATATGATGACCTTGTTTGGATATTAAAAGATGCTACAATCCAGAGAAAATTTAAAGTTAGAATAGATTTTGACTTAAGTAATGAACGACCTGATTCAGAAAATGTAGACATAATTGAATGGCTACTTGAAAAGGGTTATAAAAAAGAAGTAGACGAAATAATTAGTAAAAATTTAATGTCTGGTCTTATTTCGGACAGTTGTCATTTCATATATCAAGCTCTAAATAGTGCAAAAAAAATTAAACTCACCGTTGCAATAAGTTTATTGAGAAAGCCATTTTTAGAGAACCTTTTAATCATTGAGCAATTATTAGTGGATGAAAGTGATTTCTTAAGAAGATTTGAATCAGAAGCAAATAAATTCGATCCTGGAAAAGTTAAAACCGAAAGGAAAAAAGAACTAATTGAAAACTGCATAGATTCAATTAGGCCAAATTCTTTTCTATCATCCGACTTTATTAATGAATTGCGCTGGGATAAGAACAATCCAAATAGCCTTTATGCATATTCGAATATAGCCACTCATTTAGTAACCACTAGAAATCCATCATACAAAACCGAAAAAAATAATCTCAATCTAATTTTTTCTGGAGAACATGAATGGCTTTCTCAGCTGGATTATTTCTACTACTTTTTACCCTTCATTCTATACTATTCAACCGAAGTAGTTGACACCTATCTTTTAAAAAATAAAATGATAACGAAAAAGAAAGGCATTGAAAGAAAGTTTCTTAGAATAATTGGCCAAATGTTATTGCACGAACAACATGACGAAAGGTCCGAGAAAGGAAAAACGGGTCTTACAAGCCTCTCAAGAAAACTTAAGGTAAAATGTAAAAAATGCAATAAAACAAATCAATTGTATAAGTCTGATTTGTTCAATTTGGTTAACGATGACTATGTTCTATGCAAATTCTGTCTATATGACCTACTAAGAGAAACAGAGTCTTTAAATCAAATGATGAAAAAATTTGTTGAATTTTAATTATTGTCAACACCGGCTATAATTCATTGCTACATAATCTTTAAATTTAAGACTAACAAGCATTAACAAGGCCTTATTTCGTTGCGGTTCGTTGTGCTTAACGTTGAAGAATCAAATCACATTCAAAATTTGAATAGAAAAGAAATATATTGGTTAATTGGAACCATAGGACTTTTTATATTTCTAATATTCGCCATTCTTGGATTGGATGGATTTAAAACGGACTCTACTCTGGAAATAAATATCCACGACACTTATTTTATAATTGCAAATTTTCATTTTGTTGCTTTAATTTTTGTTTTCACATTCTTTGTAGTCTATCTATTGCGAACAATTAGACGGAAATTTAAAAACATCACGGCTAATCTAATTCTAATGATGGTTACTGTAGCTTTCATTCTAGTTCTTGGAAAAACTATTGGAATATTGGACTTTTTCAGTGTGCCGTCTGATAATAAAACATTTGTGCAGGAAAAGAATCCAGTAGGACAAGTAATGCGCATTTTTTCAATAATTTTTCTTGGTTTACAAATCGCACTTCTCATTTTGTTGGCATATTGCGGATTTGAAACTGGACGAAATCACAACCCAGGAAAATAAAACACTAAGCACAACAAATTGTATAATTAATTGCGGTCCGATTCCCAAAATGGAATCCATAACAATCAAAAATTAAAGAAATTTTTTCCAATTTTGGTATTCTGCAAAGTTCGTTGAACATGTACTTGCGAGGATTTTACACCAATTTCTATACGACATTAAAACAACCTTTTAAACGTTCTAATCATGAAACCGAAAACTGTGGAGGAATATATTGAAGATGCACCTGAAGCCGCACAGGAAAAATTAAAGGAACTGCGTTCTCTTTTACGCGATGTCTCCCCCAGTGCAACCGAAACATTAAAATGGGGGAAACCGGTATTTGAATCTAAAACGATACTCTATGCCTATTCCGCACACAAATCCCATGTAAGTTTCATTCCCACCGGACCTGCGTTAAAGCCCTTTGAAAAAGAACTATCCGGTTATACCGTAAAAAAAGACTCTATTCAATTTACCTATGCCAAACCATTACCTAAAGAGCTCATACGTAAGATTGCCAAATACAGAGTGCAGGACGTTGAGGAAAATGATGCAAAGTGGAAGTATTAACACCACCTTCAAAATAAACAATCTGATGCAAAAAGAAGTTTTGAAGGTCTATCCCATTACCTTTCAAAAGAAGAAACAATAACTAAAAAATACAGGCAATAGAACAATATTTGTGGTAGAATAAATTTTTAGTGTAAATTTAACACTAATAAAATTTAAACACTGAACCCATATGAAACCAAAAATAAGGGCTTTTATCGTACTACTTTTTGTTGCAGGGATAAGTTTTACCGCTTGTAAAACCGACCCGGAACCAAATAAAGAGGTAGACCTAGAAATTGAAACCACTAATGGTAAAATAACAGGCACCTTAAATGATAGCGTTTATGCCTACAAAGGAATTCCCTATGCCAAGGCCGAACGATTTATGCCTCCCAAGGATCCCGAAGCTTGGGATGATGTTCGCGAATGTACCGATTTTGGGCCTGTAGCCAGACAAGTGGTGCCCTGGTATCCTGATGAGATGCAGAGCGAGACCGACCTGTTTAGCTTGAATGTCTGGACCCGCGGAATAAACGACGGTAAAAAACGTCCGGTTTTGGTTTGGTTACACGGAGGTGGCTTCTTTGTGGGTGCCAGTAACGACCCTATGACCTATGGAGAAGCGTTGGCCAAAAAAGGAGATATTGTCATGGTTTCGGTCAATCATAGATTAAACATTCTAGGATTTCTTGATCTTTCCAAGTATGGAGAGGAATATGCAGAATCAGCAAACGTAGGGATGCTGGACATCGTGAAAGCTTTGGAATGGACTAAAAACAATATTGCAAACTTCGGGGGTGACCCTGCAAATGTGACTATAGTAGGTGAATCTGGGGGCGGTGGAAAAGTAGGTACCTTAATGTGTATGCCTGCGGCGAAAGGATTGTTCAACAAGGCCATTATACAAAGTGGTACGTTGATAAACGCTATGACCAAAGAGAAGTCACAGAAATTGGCCGCAACCGTATTAGAGAAATTGAACGTTGACCCGGAAGACATTAAAAAACTGGATACCATTGCCTATCCCGATCTTGTAAAAGCAGGAAATGAAGCTGTAGCCGAAATTTCTGGCCCCAGAACTCCGGGTTCATCAGGAATGTTTGGTTTTGCGCCCTCTGCTGACGGCGAGATATTGCTCCAGCAGCCTTTTAGTCCAGGTTTTGCCGATATTTCAAAAGATATTCCCGTAATGATCGGTTCAACATTGAATGAGCTTATGCCTGTCGCTTACGGAAATAAGACCTTGACCTTAGAACAGGCCAAAGACAGTCTAGCCAAGGAATACGGAGCTAAAACCGATGAATATGTGGCGCTATACGAAAAAGCGTATCCGGATTATACCCCTCAGGACCTTTTGTCTATTGATAAAATGTTTAGACCTTATACCATTCGTACCGCGGATGCAAGAGCTGAAGAATCGGATGCTCCAGTCTACGCCTACTTACTCGCCTGGAAAAGCCCCGTTGAGGAAGCTTCCAAAGGTTCGTTTCATGGTTTGGATATCCCTTTGGCGTTCAATACCGTTGATCTTAGGGCAGACTGGACGGGCAATGGAGAAGATGCTTGGGAGCTCGCTGACAAGATGAGTTCTGCATGGATCAATTTTGTAAAAAAGGCAGATCCCAATGTGGAAGGCGTACTTCCCAAATGGGAGCCATACACCGAAGAAAATGGAGCTACAATGTATTTTGACACGGAATGCCGTATTGTTCACAACCATGATCGGGAATTGATGAATTTTATCCGACCTTTGGATTAGTGAGACTAGTCATTTTCCCATTTTAGGAGAACTTTTAAGAATAAACAATACAGTGAAGGGGCCATCAAAAATGGTCCCATTTCGTTTCGTATTCACTGGTAAAGTTGATGTTCCATCTTAAAAGTGGTTCATTCTCAGTATACGTGACCTCTACTTTAAATCGGTAAGAATAAATTCTTCTTTTAAAGAACAAAAACTAGGTATAGTTATCAGCATAGAAGTAATCGCCTTTAACTTCCGAAATTCACCAACGACCGAGTGATAAGGTCTTTAAGTAAAAATCCGGCAATGAAAAGAAGAGCCGCACAAAAACCTATTTCGTAGGTTTTTATCTTGATTTTACCTCTATCATAGCGTGAAAGAATACTCACCGTACAATTAGACCTTCATTCCGTTAAAAACTCAAATTCAGATTTGTTATATTTCAGCTTATTTAACCGATAATCCAATTTTTGGTCTTAACGCAATTACCCATGAATACAACCCTGAAAAAATTAGTCCTCTACTCATTTCTTTTATGTTCCATGCATTCCTTCTCCCAAGCCATTTTGGAAGATGAACGCTATGTGCCCGAAACGGACCCTTTGGTCCTGGAAAAACTGGATCAATGGCAGGATATTAAGTTCGGATTGCTCATGCATTGGGGGGCTTACAGCCAATGGGGCATTGTAGAATCATGGTCCATTTGTCCGGAGGATTATGGTTGGTGCGAACGGACCAAGGGAAGTCACCCAGAAAATTATTTCTTGTATAAAAAAGAATATGAAGACCTGAAAAAGACCTTTAATCCCGTAAAATTTGATCCGGACAAATGGGCGGATGCTGCAAAAGCAGCTGGGATGCGATATGTCGTTTTCACCACAAAACACCATGATGGTTTTTCCATGTTCGATTCCAAATACACCGATTATAAAGTCACCGACCCAGAATGTGCCTTTAGTGATAACCCTAAGGCCAACATTACTAAGGAAATTTTCGATTCCTTTAGGGCCAAGGATATGTGGGTTGGGGCCTATTTCTCCAAACCGGACTGGCACCATGAAAATTACTGGGACCCCTATTTTCCGCCACAGGATAGAAACGTAAATTATGACCCAGCGCTGTATCCCGAAAAGTGGGAAAAATATGTACAGTTTACCCATAATCAATTATTGGAGCTTTTAACGGATTATGGCGATGTCGATATCATTTGGCTCGATGGGGGTTGGGTAAAAAAGCGCGACCAACAGAACCTGGAGGAAAACTATGCAGAGAAATTTGCCGAAAACACCTCTGGGAACGGATTTATAAAACATAGAATGGTTTCCCAAGATATCCGCATGGACGAACTGGTTACCAAAGCCCGGGAAAAGCAACCTGGACTTATTGTCGTGGATCGCGCCGTTTACGGTAAAAACCAGAACTACCTTACTCCGGAGAATAGAGTACCGGAAAAGGAACTACCCTACCCTTGGGAATCCTGTATCATTTCCGGGGACGGATGGTCCTATACGCCCGATTCAAAATATATCTCCGGTAAAGAGGGGGTACAGATGTTGGTAGATATCGTTGCCAAAGGCGGAAATCTTCTATTGAATATAGCCCCATCTCCGGAAGGGGAATGGGACCCGGGAGCCTATCAGCTGCTACAGGAATATGGAAAATGGATGGATGTCAACAGTGAGGCTATTTATAACAGTCATACGCTAGCACCCTACAAAGAGAATAACATTTGTATTACCCAACAAGATAATGGAAACACGTATTTCCTGTATTTAGTTGAAGAAGATGAAACCCAAATGCCATCAACGATTACCATAAACTCACACCAACCGGCGAAAGGGAGTACCGTATCGCTTTTAGGGTATAATACACCTTTGAAATGGACCGCTAAAGAGGATGGCTTTGTGGTAAATATTCCTAACTCCGTCAGAAAGAATCCACCAAGCGACTATGTCTGGACGGTTAAAGTATCCAAATTGGAATAATCACCCAAAGAGAATTTTTTGAAACAGGTGATATTTCATATCCTAGCCCTAAATCGATTTTTATCAAAAAAACCGACAGATTCGGTATCTTACTAGTGTAAATATTTTGGAGACTACCTTTTCATAGGATACCGTTTGATAAAACATAAAAAGAAACACTATGCGCAATAAATTCTTCAATTTTAAACACATAAAAGGAGATTTTACCGGTGGCTTGGTTGCTGGAGTTGTAGCTCTCCCATTGGCCCTCGCTTTCGGTGTACAATCTGGTTTGGGCGCAACGGCAGGTTTATATGGAGCAATCGCAGTTGGCATTTTTGCGGCCATGTTCGGAGGAACGGAAACCCAAGCCAGTGGTCCAACCGGTCCAATGACTGTGGTATCGGCGGCCTTAGTTGCTACCGCTATGCAAATGAATTCCGGTTCGGAGGGCGCTATGAACATAATAGTATTAACCTTTCTATTGGGCGGAGCATTTCAGGTGGTATTTGGTTTTTTGAATATTGCAGGCTATGTTAAATATTTTCCCTATCCCGTTATCTCAGGTTTTATGAGCGGTGTGGGCCTTATAATCATCATCTTGCAAATTTTTCCTTTTTTGGGCATGGACTCCGCAAAGTCTACGGTTGCTGTGTTGAAGGACGTACCAAGGATAGCTTCGGAAATCAATCTACAAGCCCTACTACTGGGGGCCGTAACCATTGCGGTCTATTTCATTTTTCCCAAAATCACCAAGGCCGTTCCCAGTGCTCTGGTAGCCTTGATCGTAGCAACTTTGATTGCTTATTTTACCAAAATGGACGTTCCCTTGATTGGTGAGATTCCGTCCGGATTGCCCGCTTTACAACTCGGTGGAATTCTAAGCGTAGATCCTAGTGTCTATCCCAAAATCATCGAATATGCTTTGGTATTGGCCGTATTGGGAAGTATCGATTCCCTATTGACATCCGTCATTGCGGACAATATGACCAAGACCAAGCACAATAGCAATAGGGAACTTATCGGGCAAGGCATAGGGAATATGTTGGCAGCAGCTATTGGAGGTATTCCCGGTGCAGGTGCCACAAAGGGAACGGTGGTCAATATCAATGCCGGAGGCAGAACGCGTTTATCGGGCATATTCCATGGTCTTTTCCTTTTGGCCGTTTTATTGGGTCTTGGACAACTGGCCGCTCATATTCCGCTGTGTGTTTTGGCCGGATTGTTGATTCCCATTGGCTTTAAAATAATCGATTTCAAGGGGCTTAAACATCTACGAAAAGTACCTAAGGCAGATGCCGTTGTACTTTTATTGGTGTTATTGGTAACCACATTTGGAAGTTTGATCCATGCTGTGGGGATTGGGATTGCCCTGGCATGTTTGCTATTCATGAAAAAATCCGGCGACATCGGAGAAAAAGGATTGGAAGTGGGAAATATTTCTGAAATCGATGGAGAGAAACCTTGGCAGGACGAGATTCAATTCTACGATAAGTATAAGGACAAGGTTATCGTAAAACATTTATATGGCCCCTTGTTCTTTGGTTTTACTTCCTATTTTAAAGACCAAATCAAAACACTTTCAAAAGATGTAAAAGCTGTTATTATCCGTATGGATAGGGTGCCTTACATGGACCAAACGGGCCTGTATGCCTTGGAGGATGTAATCTTTGACCTTGAAAAAGAGAATATAGAGGTGATTCTGGTAGGCTTGAAAGAGCAGCCTAAAGATATGCTGGAAGCCGTGGATATTATTCCGAATTTAATACCTCCTGAAGACATTTTCGACCATATTGGCGACAGCTATGCCTATCTCAGAAACAAATTGAAGGCAGGGGAACTGCCCAGCTGATTTCAGATTAAAAATGTTTTAGACATATATTTCCCTCTATAATCCCTTAACACTTCGGGAATAGGGTTAAACAATAGTTAATTTGGGTTTTATGTAACTAGGGTTACACCCTAGCTCTTTTTCATAGTTTATTTTTATTGAAAATTAATAATTCAATAAATAAAATCAATATTATGGAAAATGTAGCTGAGCTAAAAGAAAAGCCAACGATGATGCCAAGAATTGGGGACATTGCCCCGGATTTTGTGGCCAACACGACCAAAGGAAAAATAAAATTCTCGGATTTTGCCAAAGATAAATGGGTGGTCATGTTTTCACACCCTGCGGATTTTACTCCGGTCTGTACCACAGAAATGAGCGGATTCGCTACTAGAAAAAGTGAATTTGATGCTTTAAACACCGAGTTATTAGGGTTGAGTATAGATAGTATTCATGCCCATTTGGGTTGGGTACAGAATGTTAGGGAAAACACCGGTGTGTATTTTGATTTTCCCATTATTGCGGACTTAGATATGAAGGTTTCCAAACTATATGGCATGCTTCAGCCCAACGAAAGTGAGACCGCTGCCGTCAGGGCCGTTTTTTTCATAGACCCGAAAAAGAAAATCAGGCTCATCATGTATTACCCTTTGAATGTAGGTAGAAACATGGATGAGATCTTAAGGGCATTGGAAGCATTACAAACTTCGGACAAACACGGTGTCGCCATGCCCTTAGACTGGAAAAAAGGGGATAAGGCAATTGTTCCACCACCAAAATCCTTGGATGAACTTAATGCAAGATTGGCAGACGATTCGGTGGAAAAGGTAACTTGGTATCTTGCCAAAAAAAGTTTAAATTAAAAATGTATTTTCTAAAGGCGTCTTTTCCAAAGGCGCCTTTTTTAAAAAACTAATTTTATGATTATAAAACAATTTGAGTACTCCCCTTTGGCCCATTATTCCTATGCCATAATTAGCGATGGTGAAATGGCCATTATAGACCCAGAAAGGGACCCCATGCAATATTACGAACTCGCCTATGAACATGAGGCAAAGATTGTAGCGGTTATTGAAACCCACCCACATGCAGACTTTATAAGTTCCCACCTTCAAATTCATGAAGAAACAGGGGCTACCATATACAATAGTGAAAAATTGGGTGCGGATTATCCGCACGTAGCCTTTGATGAAGGAGATACCATTTCGATAGGAAAGGTGACCTTGTCGGCTATTAATACTCCCGGGCATTCCCCGGACAGTATTACCATAGTGGCCAGAAGCGGGAAGCAAACCGCCTTATTTACCGGGGATACTTTGTTTATTGGAGACGTAGGAAGACCGGACCTCAGGGAAAAGGCCGGAAACATGAAGGCAAAACGCCAGGAATTGGCAGAAATGATGTATCATACCATTCAGAACAAGTTTAATGAGCTGCCGGATGACGCCTTGGTTTACCCTGCCCACGGAGCAGGCTCCCTATGTGGTAAAAATTTGAGTTCTGACAAGAGCAGTACCCTTGGTAATGAGAGAATGGGCAATTGGGCATTTAAAAAACAGACCAAAGAGGATTTTGTAAACTATTTATTGGATAGCCAGCCCTTTATTCCTTCCTATTTTGGGTTTAACGTGGACATCAACAAAGCAGGGGCAAAAAATGTGAGAAAAGCGAATGCCGATTTCATTTTTAGGTTAAATACAATAGAAAAAGGCTTGATTATCGATATTAGAAATGCCGCGGATTTTAAAAAGGGACACGTACCAGGGAGTATCAACATACAGGCCAACTCGCAAAAAGACAAATTTGAAACCTTGCTCGGATCTATAGTTGAGCCCAAAGAGTCTTTTCATATTGTAATTGACAACCCTTATGAAATGGATTCCATCTTGGACAGGGTTTCCAAAATAGGCTACGAAGGGCAATTGAAATCAGTACTTACTTTAGAGCCGCATCAGTTGGAAGAAGGCAGTATTTTGGATTTGCCAGATTTTAAAAAAAATCCATCAAACTATACCATTGTTGATATACGGAATCAAAGTGAGATCAATGACGGGAAGTTTTTTGAGCAAGCCTTGGCTCATCCTTTAAACGATCTAAGAAATACATACCAAGAAATACCACAAGACAAACCTATTGTAGTGCATTGTGCAGGGGGCTATAGAAGTGCTGCCGGAAGCAGTTTGCTCAGTAAACTTATGAAAAATGTAACCGTATTGGACCTAGGTGAGAATATAACGGAGTTTAAATAAGGTATCGATTCTTTTGTATTTGAGGGATACAAATTTTAGGAGTTGAAATAATCCGTTAAATTCGTGCGATTGTACAACCCAACACAACAACGTGCCAAAAAGGTTAACTACGTATCTTCAACTCCACAAACTGCCTCTACTTTTTGCGCTGTTCTCCTTGATATTTTACTATACCTTGGCGTATCAGTTGGAGCGCACGGACTACCTTAAACTCTTTACATTATTTGCGGCACTTTTCTTTTTTTGTTGGAAACTCATCCAATTTGAAAAGTGGAATTACAGATTCCTCCTGATAACAGGAATTCTCGCCAGATTGATATTTATTGCTTTGGAACCTCATCTATCCCAGGATTTCTATCGGTTTATTTGGGATGGAGAATTGGTGGTCAATTTCATAAACCCTTATTTGGAAACCCCAAACGCCTTAATGGAAAATCTGGGACTGCCCATTGCAAATGCTCAGGAATTGCATCAGGGAATGGGAACTTTAAGTGCGAAACATTATAGTAGTTATCCACCCCTCCACCAACTTGTTTTTGCTTTGGCCGCCCTCTTGGGGGGTAAAAGCATTATGGGTTCCATTATGGTCATGAGGGTCTCCGTCATATTGGCCGATTTAGGTATTTTTTATTTCGGCAGAAAACTTTTGAAAAAGCTAAACCGTTCCCCACACCTCATCTGCTGGTACTTTTTAAATCCTTTGGTAATCGTGGAACTAACGGGGAACCTCCATTTTGAAGGTATTATGTTGTTCTTTTTGGTTTGGTCGCTCTATTTACTTTCCCAAGATAAATGGCAACTGGCCGGAGTGGTAATGGCCTGTTCCATTTCGGTGAAATTAGTGCCACTTCTTTTTATGCCTTTGTTCCTAAATCATTTAGGTCTAAAAAAGAGTCTATTCTTCTATTTTATCATTGGAGCAACTTCTTTAGCATTGTTCGTTCCCTTTTATCACCCGGATTTTATTTCGAATTACTCCCAAACGATGGGACTTTGGTTTTCAAATTTTGAATTTAATGCCGGAATATATAACGTCGCCAAGAAAATTGCCATATCCATGGATGAGAAACCTTGGGAGTTTATCAAGGATTATGGAAAGGTTGTTCCATACATAACCTTGGTAACGGCCATACTTTTAACTTTCCTGAGAAACAATAAGGACCTCTTGAAGTTAATGACTTCCATGATGTGGATCATCACCCTATATTATATGATATCCACAACGGTTCATCCATGGTATATCATTTCCATCCTTTTGTTGGGCACCTTTAATTCCTTCAAATTTCCTGTAATTTGGACAGGGATGGTGGTATTGAGTTATTTTGCCTACTCCCAAATGGACAATAAGGAAAACTTATTTTTATTGGCTTTGGAATATTCGGTGGTTCTCGGTTTTATGGGTTATGAGATTTTTTTACATCCTAACAAAAAGTAAAGTTTTTGTAAAAAATATATCCACTTTTACATAGATAGGATTTAATTTGTATTTTTACTTCATAATGAACGAGAACCATTACATTTCGATTTCTACGAGTATAACTACTCCCATCAGTCCGTTCGTATCTCGCCGTCGTCGCCCGTAAGGGTTGTATATATTTCATGGAATTAGGTGAGTCCATTTCCGCACGAGCAAAATCTTATTTTTTATTTCTTTTAAACTATAATAGCAATGAAGCTAGTTGTTGCTAACGAATCACACTTTAAATACGCACAGATAATCTGTGATACCATAGCAGAATCCGCTAAGGTCCGGGGAACGGGTATTGCCAAACGCACTCCTGAATACATCCAAAAAAAACTGTCGAACGGTAATGCAATCATTGCCTTGGACGGCGAAAAATTTGCAGGCTTTTGTTACATCGAGGTTTGGGGACATGAAAAGTTCGTGGCCAACTCAGGATTAATCGTTCATCCCGATTATAGAGGCCAAGGACTTGCGAAGACCATTAAGGCCAGAATTTTCGAATTGAGCAGGGAAAAATTTCCCGGTGCCAAAATATTCGGGATTACTACGGGACTGGCGGTTATGAAAATCAATTACGAACTGGGGTATCAACCTGTCACCTTTTCCGAACTAACGGATGATCCCGATTTTTGGAAGGGATGCCAAACCTGCAAAAACTTTGATATTTTGACCCGTACCGAACGTAAAATGTGCCTCTGCACCGGAATGCTCTATGACCCGGAACAAAAGGAAAAGAATAAAAAGAAAAAAGAAATCAACAGCAAATCCTTTAAACGCTTAAAAAGTATCAAGGAAGCTTTGTTCTTCAAAAAAGAAAACAAATAATAACAGTCTAATTCCCTCTTCAGGGAACTAAATACAATAAGAATGAAATTAGTACTAGCATACAGCGGTGGTTTGGACACCTCCTATTGCGCCAAATATCTTTCAAAGGAAAAAGGATTTGAAGTACATGCGGTAAGTGTAAATACCGGTGGTTTTTCTCCTGAGGAGATTAAAACCATAGAAGAAAAGGCGTTGCAATTGGGAGCTAGTTCCTATACGTCCATCGATGCCGTACAGACCTTTTACGACAAGGTAGTAAAGTATCTCATTTTTGGGAACGTACTCAAGAACAACACCTACCCGCTTTCCGTAAGTGCGGAGCGGATCGTACAGGCCATCGAAATCGTTAACCATGCCAAGAAAATCGGGGCCAAATATATTGCCCATGGCAGTACAGGTGCCGGAAACGACCAAGTTCGTTTCGATATGATTTTTCAAATCATAGCCCCTGAAATTGAAATCATTACCCCAATAAGGGATAATAAATTAGCCCGTGAGGTAGAAATCAAATATTTACAGGAAAACGGGGTGGATTACCCTTGGGAAAAAGCAAAGTACAGCATCAACAGAGGTCTTTGGGGAACATCCGTAGGGGGCGAGGAAACCTTGACGTCTGAAAAAGCCCTACCGGATAGTGCCTTTCCAAGTCAATTGGAAGAAAAAACACCAACCGATGTAACACTGACCTTTAAACAAGGGGAACTCGTTGCCATTGACGGTGTTACCGACGAACCCGTAAACAATATCGAAAAATTGGAAGCCATGGCCTCCAAATACGCCATTGGAAGGGATATCCACGTGGGCGATACCATAATAGGCATTAAGGGAAGGGTCGGTTTTGAAGCCGCTGCTGCATTGATCATTCTTAAGGCACACCACTTATTGGAAAAGCATACCTTGACCAAATGGCAACAATTTCAAAAAGAACAACAGGGTAACTTCTATGGCATGCTCTTGCATGAAGGCCACTATCTGGATGCGGTAATGCGCAATATCGAAGCATTTCTTGCCGATACACAAAAAACGGTTTCTGGTGATGTCTTTGTAAGCCTATACCCTTTTCAATTTAGATTGAACGGCATCTCATCGCCACATGACCTAATGAATGCCTCATTTGGAAGTTATGGTGAAATGAACAAAGGTTGGTCTGCAGAGGAAGCCAAGGGCTTTATCAAAATCCAGTCCAACGCAGGAAAAATATACAACCACGTAAATCAAGGCAATGATTAAAGCGGGTATTATTGGAGGCTCGGGGTATACTGGCGGGGAACTGATACGAATATTGTTGAACCACCCCGCGGTGGAAATCGATTTTGTCTATTCCACAACCAGGGCTGGAAAAGGTTTGTCGACCGCACATCCCGACCTTTTAGGACTAACGGAGTTACAATTTACAGGTGAGGTAAACGTAGAGGTTGATGTTGTATTCCTTTGTTTGGGACATGGAAATTCCTCCAAGTTTTTATTGGACCATGCCTTTTCCGATAAAACCATTATCATTGATTTAAGCAACGATTTTAGGCTACAGGCGGATGCTAATTTCAATGGAAAGCAATTTGTCTATGGTCTACCCGAACTGAATGGTTCCGAAATAGAGTATGCTCAATATATTGCCAATCCAGGTTGTTTTGCAACTGCCATTCAACTGGCATTGTTGCCACTTGCCAAGGCAGGTCAATTATCCGGAACCATTCATGTAAATGCCGTAACCGGAAGCACAGGTGCAGGAGTAAGTCCGTCGGATACTTCACATTTCAGCTGGAGAAACAATAATGTTAGTTGGTATAAACCCTTTACCCACCAACACTTGGGAGAAATTAATGAGAGTTTGCATTCCCTTCAGGAAAATACGGGAGAACTATTTTTCCTACCGAATAGGGGCAATTTTACTAGAGGGATTTTGGCCACCGCCTACACGGATTATTCAGGGTCATTGGAAGAGGCCAAGGAACTTTATAAAAACTTCTATGCCGATGCGGCTTTTACCCATGTTTCGGAAGAACCACTTCACTTAAAACAAGTGGTGAATACGAACAACTGTCACATTCACCTGCATAAGCATAAGGATACCTTGTTGATTACATCGGCAATCGATAATTTATTAAAAGGCGCATCAGGACAAGCGGTGCAGAACATGAACTTGATTCTTGGGCTGGAGGAAAATCTAGGATTGAATCTGAAGGCAAGTGTTTTTTAGATGTCATTAAAAAAAATAACCACATGAAAATAGCCATCATAGGAACCGGTAATTTAGGACTTTCCATAGCTAAAGGAATACTTAATAGCAATGGTGCAACAAGTATGTACCTCACCAAGAGAAATACCCAATCCATTTCCGAATACGAAAAATATGGAAATGTCTCAGTTACCTCGGATAATAGGGAAGCCGTTTCCAAGTCTGACATTTTGATTTTTGCGGTTCAACCAGGTCATTTCAAGGACATTCTAGAAAGTATCAAGGACCTGTTGAATGACAACCATGTAATCATTTCCACCATTACCGGTTTTGAAATCAATAAGATAGAAGCCGTTATTGGTGCCGATAAATATATCATTAGAAGTATGCCTAACACCGCTATCTCGGTAGGGGAATCGATGACCTGTATCTGCAGCAATGAAAAAGGTAAAAAACGGATAGATCTGGCCAAGGCCATTTTCAATAGAATGGGACACTCCATGCAAATACCCGAAGCACAAATGCAAGCGGCTACGGTTATCTGCGCCAGTGGCATCGCCTTTTGGATGCGTTTGATCAGAGCTACCACACAAGGAGCAATTCAGCTAGGGTTCGATGCCAAAGAAGCCCAGGAACTGGCCATGCATACCTGTAACGGAGCAGCAAAATTATTGATAGAATCCGGCAATCATCCAGAGGAGGAAATAGACAGGGTCACTACCCCTATGGGTTGTACCATACAAGGATTGAACGAAATGGAACACCAGGGACTAAGCTCATCACTAATACAAGGTATTGTAGCTTCCTATGATAAGATAACAGAGTTCAAAAAAAGATGAACACATGAAACTATTTGACGTATATCCATTGTACAACGTTACCCCGGTTTCCGCCAAGGGAATCGTAGTAACCGATGATAAAGGCCAGGAGTATTTGGATTTTTATGGAGGCCATGCCGTGATATCCATAGGTCACTCCCATCCACATTACATAAAACGACTCAAGGATCAATTAGATAAAATTGGGTTTTATAGTAACGCTGTTCAAAATCCACTGCAGGAGGAATTGGCGGAAAAACTTGGCACCCTTTCGGGTTGCCAAGATTACAACCTCTTTTTGTGCAATTCAGGGGCCGAAGCCAATGAGAATGCCTTAAAAATGGCATCTTTTGAAACCGGAAAGTCTAGGATTGTTGCCTTTAAAAATAGCTTTCACGGAAGAACCTCGGCTGCAGTCGCTGCAACCGACAATGCTGCGATAAATGCACCCATTAATAAGCAACAACAGGTTACTTTTTTAAGTTTGGGTGATGCAGAAGGTCTGAAAAGAGAGCTAAGTAAAGGGGATGTTTGCGCCGTAATTCTAGAAGCCATACAAGGAGTTGGTGGTTTGGACGAACCGTCGACCCAATTTTATCAAGATATTGAGGCCTTATGTAAGGAAAATAGTTTGATTCTCATTGCGGACGAGGTACAATCGGGATACGGGAGAACCGGAAAATTCTTTGGGTTTCAACATCACGGAATTCAACCTGACATCATAAGTATTGCGAAAGGTATGGGGAATGGCTTCCCTGTTGGAGGGATATTGATTCATGAAGATATTAAGGCGAGTCATGGTCTTTTGGGTACCACTTTTGGTGGAAACCATTTGGCATGTGCCGCTTCCATAGCCGTTTTGGAAGTTATCGAAGAAGAAAAATTAGTGGAAAATGCAGCCAAAATAGGGGCGTACTTCAATGAAAAGGCAAAGGAAATACCCCGAGTAAAAAGAGTTAAAGGACGGGGATTGATGTTGGGGTTGGAATTTGATTTTGAGGTAGGTCCACTTAGAAAAAAAATGATCTATGAGCACCATTTGTTCACCGGTGGAGCTAAGGATAAATATGTCTTGCGGATACTACCAGCGCTGAACATTACCGAACAAGATATTGATGTATTTTTCAAGGCCCTTAAATCAGCATTAGATTGAAAAAGCAATTGGACATAAAAGTGCGCAATGCCGTGTTGACTACTATGGCAAGGTTGATTGCCATGGAAAAATCGGCATTATTGGAGGCAAATAAAAAAGACATGGATGGTTATGACGGAGCAGATTTGGCCATGGGAGACCGACTTAAAGTGGACAAATCAAAAATCGAGGGAATGATTTCGGCTTTGGAAAAACTGGCCAACGAACCGGACCCCCTGGGTATTGAACGTTTCTCCTTCACCCATGAAAATGGCATCAGAGTCAGTAATAAAACGGCACCTTTTGGGACCATTTTGATTATCTACGAATCCAGACCGGATGTGACTATTGAGGCAGCGGGAATCGCTTTTAAATCGGGCAACAAAATCTTATTAAAGGGCGGAAAGGAGTCATTAAACAGTAATCTTTTTTTGGTAGCCCTTTGGCACAAGGCACTGGAGGAAAATAACTGCTCCCAAGATTGGGTAACGTACCTGCAGTTTGACCGTACACAGACCCAAGCCTTTCTAGAGAATCCGTCGCAAAAACTGGATTTGATCGTTCCCCGTGGCGGAGAAAGGTTAATTGCTTTTGTGAAGGAACACGCTACCTGTCCGGTAATCGTTAGCGGAAGGGGAAACAATTTCCTTTATGTGGATACGGACGCCGATTTGCAAATGGCGCTAGACATTATCATCAATGGGAAAGCATCCAAAATATCGGCATGCAATGCCCTGGACAAAGTTCTTATTTCAAGGGACCTACCAAGAAAACAAGAATTTTTACAGCATCTCATCCAATCCTTGAAAAAGCATAAAGTTGAAATTTTGACGGATGCCAAATTGGAAGGCCTAGAAGGCACATCGTTAATGAACGATGAAAAGGTCTGGTATGAGGAATTTTTGGACTATAAAATACTAATAGGCCAGGTTCCCGACTTGAATGAAGCAGTGAACACCATAAATACGTATGGAGGAGGCCACTCCGCCGTCATCATCACCAATAATGAAGACAAAGCAGAGGAATTTATGACGTCCGTGGATTCTGCGGCGGTATATCACAATGCCTCCTCTAGATTTACGGATGGCGGGCAGTTTGGACTCGGTGGTGAATTGGCCATAAGCACGGATAAATTGCACCAAAGAGGGCCTATTGGCCTTCAACACTTGGTGACCAATAAGTGGTATGTAAAAGGAAACGGTCAGATCAGATAAAGGCAAGTAACGTGATGTCCAAAAAAAGAATTTTATTAAAAATAGGCTCTAATACCCTTACCAAGGAAACCGACCAGATTTCCAGAGGTAAGATTGAGGATATCGGCAGGCAAATTGCAAAGCTCAAGGACGATTATGAGTTTATTCTGGTAAGCTCAGGGGCAATTGCCGCTGCCAAGCAATTCGTAAAACTGGAGCATAACGGGCAGGAAATTACGGTAAAGCAAGCCTTGGCTGCCATTGGACAACCCCACCTCATGCGCATTTTTCAAGAAAATTTTAGGGAATTAGGACTATTTACCTCCCAATGTTTACTGTCCTATTCGGATTTCGAGAAACCGGAATCCAAGGAGAACATAAAGAACACCATTAACGTGCTGGTAGAAAATAATTTTATCCCTATTATCAACGAGAATGATACGGTAGCGACCGATGAAATAAAATTCGGTGATAACGATAAACTGGCCGCCCTGACCGCAGGTCTACTTAATGTTGATTTATTGATCATCGCAACAAACACCGATGGTATTTACATAAAAGAGACCATAAAAGATATCTATCCAAAAACTATTTTGGAAGTAAGGGATATCCATGAATTGGAAAAGGAAATCAGCATGGAAAAATCGTCACATGGAACTGGTGGCATGGAGTCGAAAATGGAGGCCACGAAAATTGCCAGAAAAGCCCAGATTGAGACATGGATTGTGAACGGTCTCAAGGATAATTTTATTTTGGATGCGATTGAAGGAGCATCAAACTTTACAAAAATCATATTATGAAGCACTATTTATCCATTAACGACATAGATAACCTATCCGAATGGGTGAAAGAAGCTCGCATTCTTAAATCCCAACCAAAAGCCAACAAAAACCTTGGAGCGAACAAAACGATTTGTCTGTTGTTTTTCAACAATAGTCTAAGAACCCGTTTAAGCACCCAGAAAGCGGCCATGAACTTGGGCATGGAGGTCATGGTGATGAATTTTGGAAACGAGGGATGGGCATTGGAATACGGAGACGGAACGATTATGAATCAAAATACATCGGAACATATAAAAGAAGCGGCACAGGTGGTATCGCAGTTCTGTGATATCGCCGCAATCCGTGCCTTTGCCTCTTTGACCGATAAGGAACAGGACGAAGCAGAAGTAGTCCTGAACGGTTTTAAAAAATACACCAGTATCCCAATCGTAAACATGGAAAGTTCGGTGGGCCATCCATTACAAGCACTGGCGGATGCAATTACCCTTGATGAAAAAAGTACGAAGGCCAAACCCAAAGTGGTTTTGTCGTGGGCACCACACCCCAAGGCTTTACCACATGCCGTGGCCAATTCTTTTGTGGAAATGATGCAATTACAGAAAGCCGATTTCATCATTACCCACCCGGAAGGATATGAATTGAACGAGGCGATCACCAAGAATGTGACCATTGAACATGATCAACAGAAAGCATTGGAAAATGCGGATTTTGTCTATGTGAAAAATTGGAGTAGTTATACCGATTATGGAAAGGTATTAAATCAGGATTCGAATTGGATGATGACCAAAGAAAAGTTGGGTTCGGCGAAATTTATGCACTGTTTGCCCGTACGTAGAAACGTTGTGGTGGAAGATGCTGTTTTGGACGGCGAACAAAGTTTGGTCATTGAACAGGCCAACAACAGAACCTATTCCGCACAAATCGTTCTAAAGAAAATATTGGAAAACTTATAAAAATACATGAGCCTAAAGCTGAAAGATAAAGTATGCATTATTACCGGTGCCACTAGTGGCATGGGCAGGGCGATTGCGAAAAAGTTTTCAGCGGCAGGGGCTAAGTTGATTTTATCCGGAAGGGATAAGGTAAGAGGCTCAAAATTGGAATCAGAACTAAAAAATACCATTTTTTTGGAAGGCGATGTTCGAGATTTAGTCTATAATGAAAGATTGGTAGAAACGGCAATATCCAATTTTGGATCTCTGGATATTGTATCCTTGAATGCTGGAATTCTTGGTTTGGGAAACGTGGTCGATTTACCTGTTAAAGTTTGGCAAGATACCCTAGGTACTAACTTGAGCGCTATTTTTTATTTAAGCAAATATGCTATACCCCATTTGAAAAAATCAGGAGGAAATATTTTAATCAATGCATCGATTGCGGCTTTCAAAAGTTTTCCAAATCATCCAGCCTATTGTGCCTCAAAAGCGGCTTCGGTTGCACTTATGAAACAAATGGCCGTAGAGTACGGACCAGAAATACGTATCAATGCCATTTGTCCCGGACCGGTAGATACCCCTTTGTTATGGAATTCGGCGGAGGCTTTTGAACATCCGGAATCAGCGGTAGAAAATGCAGCAAAATCAACACTCTTACAGCGCTTGGGCACTCCTGGAGATATCTCCAAATTAGCCCTTTTTCTGGTTTCAGAAGATGCTTCCTGGATTACGGGTAGCGCAATGACCATTGATGGCGGAATTTTAAATGCATAATATGAAGGAGAAATTATCCATAGTTAAAATTGGAGGAAATGTTATTGAGAACACAAGAGAACTGGAAAAGTTTTTGACCCTTTTTTCAGAATTGGAGGGCATGAAAATTTTAGTCCATGGAGGTGGAAAATTGGCAACTCAGCTCGCTTCAAAATTAGGAATTGAATCTAAAATGGTAGGTGGACGCAGGATTACCGATGCCGAAACTTTAGATATCATAACCATGGTATATGCGGGTCTCACCAATAAAAATATTGTGGCCCAATTACAGTCTCGAGGATGCAACGCCATTGGTTTGAGCGGAGCGGACGGCAATAGTATTCGAGCCCACAAAAGACCAGTAAAGGATATCGATTTTGGTTTTGTTGGCGATATTGATGGGGTAAACACCAAAATCATTTCCAAACTATTGACATCAGGACTAATACCGGTATTTTGTGCCATGAGCCATGATGGACAAGGGCAGCTTTTAAATACAAATGCCGACACCATTGCATCTGAACTTGCCATCGGTTTAGGAGATACCTTTGCCACGACACTTTATTACTGTTTCGAAAAACCAGGAGTATTGTTAAATGTATTCGACGATACTTCGGTAGTTAAAGAAATCGACACCAAAAAATACAAACAGCTTTTGACCGAAGGTGTAATTGCGGATGGTATGCTTCCAAAATTAGAAAACTGCTTTCACGCATTGAATAATAAAGTGGAAACGGTTTGTTTAGGAAATATGTACATGCTAGAAAGTAATAACCCCTTCTTTACGACATTAACCTTATAAAATGAATCAAGACCTACTGACCCAAAAAGCAATTGAATTATTGAAAGAACTCATCAGTATTCAGTCCTTCTCACAAGAAGAGGAAGGTACTGCAGCTGCAATAGAAAATTGGTTCAAAGCTTTTGATATCTCCTTTAAAAGGGAGCATAACAATGTTTTTGCCAAGAACAAGTATTGGGATGATTCCAAGCCAACCTTGCTATTAAACTCGCACCATGATACGGTTAAACCCAACCAAGCCTACACAAAAAACCCTTTTCAACCTCATATAGAAGATGGCAAACTTTATGGTCTAGGCAGTAATGACGCAGGCGGGTGTTTAGTATCCCTGATTGCTACGTTTACGCATTTCTACTCCTCCAAGAATTTGAGCCACAATTTATTGATGGTGGCTTCGGCAGAAGAGGAAAATGCAGGTGAGCATAGCTTACGTGGGCTTTTGCCCAGTTTACCAAAAATAGATGTTGCCATTGTCGGGGAGCCTACCCTAATGCAATTGGCCATAGCGGAAAAAGGGTTGGTCGTATTTGATGCCATAGTACGGGGAACACCTTCCCATGCGGCACATCCTAATGACAATAACGCGATTTATAATACAATAGAAGTGTTGGAATGGTTCAAGAATTATTCCTTTGATAAAACCTCAGAAGCTCTGGGTGATGTTAAAATGACCGTAACCCAAATTAATGCAGGTAGTCAGCACAACGTCGTTCCCTCTCAAGTGAATTTGGTGATAGACGTTCGGGTAAACGACCGATATTCCAATAAGGAAATAGCCGATCTGTTAAAATCCGAAGCCCCCTGTGAACTGAAAGAAAGAGGTTTAAAATTAAATTCGTCTCGAATAGATAAGGACCATCCATTGGTGAAATCCGGTATCGCTCTGGGAAGGGAGACCTACGGTTCACCTACACTATCCGACCAGGCGGCATTAACGTGCCAATCCTTAAAATTAGGTCCCGGTGACAGCACGCGATCCCATTCTGCGGACGAGTTTATTTATATTAAGGAAATTGAAGAAGGAATTGATTTGTATATTAAAATTTTGGAAGGATTTTTAATTTAGAACTTAGTTAATAGTTTTTAGATATAAAATTACAAAGACCTAATTGTTTGGCAAAAATCTATGGATTTGGTTGAGGTAATATATACATTGACCTCATCTTTTCCTGTAGAAGAAAAATTTGGACTGACGAGTCAGATTCGAAGATGTGCGGTTTCAATTCCAAGCAATATAGCCGAAGGAAGTGGAAGAAAATCTAAAAAGGCATTTCGAAGTTTTTTGGAAATCTCAAATGGGTCTATTAACGAACTAAAAACTCAGATTGAAATTTCCAAAAGAATTGGAATTTTAAAAGATGATGATTTGCAGAACATCTTTAAACAATGTGATGAAATTCAAAAAATGGCCTTCTCCTTGATTAAAAAATATAATGACTTTTAACTATCAACTTATAACTAAAAACTAGTAAATGAAACTCTGGGACAAAGGATTTAGTACGGACAAAAAAATTGATCATTTTACCGTTGGAAATGATAGGGAGCTAGACTTGCAATTGGCAAAATATGATGTGATAGCCTCCAAGGCCCACGCCAAAATGCTCGGGAAAATTGGTTTGCTTACTGACAAGGAAACGGATGACCTAGTCAAAGAACTTGACATTATCGCGGCCAGGATAGATAAAGGAACTTTTAGTATTGAATCCTCCTTTGAGGATATGCATTCCAAAATTGAGTACATGCTCACCCTAAGTTTAGGCGATACCGGAAAGAAAATCCACACAGCTAGATCTAGGAACGACCAAGTTTTAGTTGCCATGCATCTTTACTTGAAGGATGAGCTTACCGAAATAAAATCCTTGACCAAATCATTGTTCGATCTTTTGTTGGACAAGGCAGAGGAGTATAAGGAAGTCATGCTGCCAGGATATACGCATCTTCAAATTGCTATGCCATCCTCTTTCGGTCTTTGGTTCTCAGCTTATGCCGAAAGTTTAATCGATGATCTTTACTTTATTGATGCAGCATATAAAGTAGCCGATCAAAATCCCTTGGGAAGTGCTGCCGGATACGGAAGTTCCTTTCCCATAGACCGAAGCTTTACCACCAAGGAAATGGGGTTTGATTCCCTAAAATATAATGTGGTCGCAGCACAAATGGGACGTGGAAAAGTGGAAAAGGCCACCGCCTTTGGTATGGCCAGCATTGCGGCAACCCTTTCCAAAATAGCCATGGACATTTGTTTATATATGAGTCAAAACTTCAATTTTATCTCATTTCCGGATGAATTGACCACGGGAAGCAGCATTATGCCACACAAGAAAAATCCCGATGTATTTGAACTGGTCAGGGGAAAATGTAACAAACTTCAATCCATACCCAACCAATTGACCTTGGTTATCAATAATCTACCCAGTGGTTACCATAGGGACCTACAATTGGTAAAGGAAATCATTGTTCCCGCCGTTCAGGATATGAAAGCTTGTTTGGAAATCCTGACCTTTAGTCTGGAAGAGATTCAAGTAAACAAAAACATTTTGGAGGACGACAAATACGATTATTTATTTAGTGTGGACACCTTGAACGAATTAGTGCAAAATGGGATGCCGTTTAGGGATGCTTATAAAAAAATGGGAAAAGAAATTCAGGAAGGCACATTTAAACCTAAAAGAGATATAAGCCATAGTCACGAAGGTAGTTTAGGCAACCTATGCCTTGAAGAAATCCGGTCAAAAATGGAAAAACTGGACTAACTCGATTTTACATATTTATCCGAGTACACCTTGGTAAATTGAGCCCCAAAGGTCACTATTAAACTGGAATAAGATACCCATAGCATGACCAAAATTATTGAGCCGGCAGCCCCATAGGTAGAGCCCGGCTCCGCTTTTCCAAAATAAAAAGCCAAGGCATATTTACCCAACAAAAATAAAAGGGCGGTAAGTCCTGCTCCAATTTTTACGGCATTCCATTTAACTTTCACACTTGGAAGATACCTGAACATAGCACCAAACAAGAAGTAGATAAAAATGAGGGATAGTAATATATCCATGACAAACGTCCACTCCACAATACTTGTGGAAAGTAACCTTGACAGTTGTTTGGAAAAAGCAGATAAAAATGAAGTAATTACAAAGCTTATGAGCAATAGGAATCCAAATATCAAAATAAAGCCAAAACTCTTCAATCTTCCAAAAAGAGTAGCTAGAATTTCATTGGAATAGTTTGGTGATACTCCCCAAATATCGTTTAAAGCATTCTGCAATTGATAAAAAACTCCGGTTGCCCCGTAAATTAGTACACAAATCCCTAAAAAAGTGGCTAAAGTAGAGGTGTTCTCACTACCGGGGTCAGCCAGCATTTCTTGAATCGATTGAGCGGTTTCCGGTCCCATGGCAGAGGATATTTCTGAAAATAACTCTCCCCTAACGATTTCTTTACCCCAAATGGCACCAACTACTTCCAAAATAATAATCAATAATCCAGGTAGGGAAAGAATAGCATAATAAGCGATTACCGCACTAATCTTAAAAGGCTCCTTTTCCAACCAAGCATTAAAGGTGGTGACCAGGAGTTTTGGAAATTGATTCAATCTAAACTTCATTTCTTCCTTGTTTATTGGCATACTCAATATAGTCAACTAGCACCACATTTCTTAGTTCATTTCAAAGTTTAATGCCTTCAATTGCTTAATATTTCGGCACATAAAAGTTATCTACTCTTTTGAAAAATTCGATATTGCGGATATTACTATTTTTAGAAATATCCAGTATAAATATGATGGATAAAATAGATATATTTTATCTTGCTCAATCATATCTAAATGTAGACCACATCCCATGAAAAGTCAATTTGCAAATCGCTTGTATCCGTTCGGTTTATTTATTTTTCTTATTACTTCTATACAGGCCCAGGATACCTATGTCAGAAATGAATCTGCTGATGTTAGAAGTTACATCTTTAACCTTGAGTTGAATGACGACAACAATGAAATAAAAGGCGAAGCAGAAATTTGGGTCGACTTTGCAGAGGAGGCACAATCTTTTAGTCTGGATTTGATAGGTAAATCAGGTGAATACGGGATGGAAATAACCCAAGTTTTGGAAGGCGATAAGAAAGTAAATTATTCGTTTGAAGCCAATAAAATTAAAATTTCACCTAGCCCAAAAAACCATGACTTTCAAATTTTCAAGATTTCATATCACGGTATACCGGAAAGAGGCTTGGTCATAGACACCACCAAGTTTGGACAACGGTCCTTTTTTGGTGATAATTGGCCCAACTTGGCGAGACACTGGTTACCATCAGTGGACCATCCTTATGATAAAGCTTCCGTAGAATTCAGGATTACGGCTCCTGACCACTATGATGTGGTGGCCACTGGGGAAAAAATAGAGGAAAGTTATTTGCAAAGTGGAAACAAACTTACCATTTACAAAGAACCAGCACCGGTTGCCATGAAGGTCGTAACCATAGGCGTCACTAAATTTGCCAGCAGGTTATTGGACGAAGTTTATGAAATTCCTGTATCGGCATGGGTATATCCAGAGAACAGATTGGAAGGTTTTTCAGATTATGGAGTTGCTACAAAGGTGCTTAAATATTTTATAGACCAAATAGGCCCCTATTCCTATGCCAAACTGGCCAATATGCAAGCGAAGACCCAATGGGGAGGATTGGAAAATGCAGGTACCATTGCATATTTTGAGAATTCGGTGAACGGAAAAAATGAAGTAGAGGGTCTCATTGCCCATGAAATTGCACATCAATGGTTCGGAAATTCCGCAACGGAAAAGGACTGGAACCATGTTTGGCTCAGTGAAGGTTTTGCCACGTATTTCGCCATTTTATACCTTGAGAGCGTCTATGGCGATGAAAAACGAAGGGAAGAACTATTATTAGATCGTAAACAGATAATCGAATACTATCAAAAGAACCCTTCGCCCATTGTAGACCCTACCATAAAAGATCCCATGCGTGTACTTAGTGTGAATACCTATCAAAAAGGGGGTTGGGTATTAAATATGCTCAGACATCAACTAGGGGATGAACTGTTTTGGGAAGGAATAGTGGAATACTACAAAAAATATAAAAATTCCAACGCCTTAACATCTGATTTCAAAGCCACTATGGAACAGGTTTCTGGAGAAAATTTAGACGATTTTTTTCAGCAATGGATATTTACCAAGGGATATCCAGAAATCAAGTGGGCCTGGCATTATGAAAAAAATAAGCTTTTTGTAAATGTGGAACAGGTACAAGACCATCATGTATTTTCATTTCCAATGGAAATAGGTATTGATGGAGAAGATGCAAAAACCTTTACCCTTGATGTCAGCACAAAGAAGGTAATCTTTGAAATACCTTTAAAGGAAAAGCCAAATAACGTGCATCTGGATCCCAATGCATGGCTGTTATTTCAGGAAAAATAGCTAAAAGGCTCTTAAAAAATCTTTCTGAATCAGAAATGGTGACATGAAAGTTTTAAATTGAGTTATGAAAAAAATAGGGATTGCAGTTGGGGTCATTGTTCTCATATTTATTCTTTTGACCTATTTTTCAATTGCCTCCACCCATAAAAATACTACGACCTTAGTCATAAATGAAACTTCAGATTTAACGACCATTGATTTTACCGAACATGATTCTGTAACCATTACACCTAGTTATCTATATAAGGCAAATGCATTAAAAACGTTGATGCAAGGGGAGCAGTATCGTGAAGCATGGTCCACTCCCATTAATTTCCCAATCGTTTTTTTGGATACGCTTTATGGTGGAATGGAGATTCTGGAAGAAGGTGGCGGAAAGCAGACCCATAGTTTAAAGTTGAGATCAAAAAAGGGCTTTGTCTATTCCTTGCGGAGCATCAATAAAGACCCTCAACCTTTGGTTCCGGAATGGGCGGAAACATTGGGCCTGGAAAATATTATTGTAGACGGTATCTCCGCACAACATCCTTTTGCGGCCATAGCGGTAGCCAGTTTGGCGGATAAGGCAGAATTAATTCATACAAAACCTAAAGCCGTATTTGTCCCGAAACAAGAAACTTTAGGGGAATACAACGAGGATTATGGAAACAAAATCTACCTTTTGGAACATGAAACGGAAGGAGGCAAAAACTGGACTCCCCATAATGAAGTCGAAGAAATTATAGATACCGATGACCTTCAAGAATTAAAAGTTGAACTAGGACCGGATTTAAAAATTGACAGAAAAACACTGATTAGGGCAAGATTGTTCGATATTTTAATCGGTGACTGGGACAGACATTCCAAACAATGGGGTTGGGCCATCCTAAAGTTGGATAATAGCTATAAAGCCATACCCATTGCAGGAGACCGGGATAACGCATTCTTTAATATTGGTGGTTTAATTCCCACAATAATTTCAAATAGGCATTTGCTTCCTGGATTGCAACCCTTTGAAAAGGACATAGATTATCTCCCGGGATTGGTTATGCCATTCGATGTGTATTTCTTAAAAGGTTCCACCAAGAAGGAATTTTTGAGCGAGGCGGAAAAATTACAGTATATGCTTAAGGATACTACTATTGAGAATAGTTTTAAGGTATGGCCCAAACAACTTTACAAATTAGATGCGGAAGAGATTATTGCCGCAATTAAGTCCAGAAAAAACGATCTTCCCAAAATAGCCGAGGATTTTTATGAAAATATAAGCAAAAAAGAATATTTACATACACCTTTAAAAGGTTCTGAAGACTTGAATCTACCGAGCCCTTTAGTTCGTTGTTTCGATTGTCTTTGATTTGGATTTGGGGTACTTTTGTTTTCTGTTCTTTAAATATTTATAGCCAACATAACCAAGTTGGGCCCCAATAAGTAATAATTTAGTTTTTCTGCTCTTTACCAATAGTTTGGCAAATCCTAAGACTGGTGCTATATTCATTATATTATTTTTGAATAAGTAACCTAAAATACGTGAGACTTTGTACCCCTATTGAAGCAAAGTTTGGTTCAAAAACCTATTAATCCCTTTTTAGGAGGTTATGAATGAATTCCAGCTTGGTTTTTACGGGATCGGAGATAATAAACGGATAGGGATCCTCCTCTCCCATGGATCGGTTCATGCTGTTCATTGCATACAATAATGGAATTCCACTATCTAGAATTTTGTTGAAATCGTTCTCAAGATATGGGTCAAAGTTCGCATCCAAAGTAAGTTTGTGAGATCCATTAAGCCTTGGATTCAAGCTTAGGCCAAAACTGTTTGCCGTTTCCAAGGCATCCATAAGATGCAGATAATGGGACCATGTTTCTGCCCAATCCTCCCAAGGATGGGAGGACGCATACTTACTTATATAGGAACCCTGCCAATTTTGTTTTGGTCCTTCATTATAATACGTCTGTAGTGATTCTGTATATGAGATTGTCTCATCACCAAAAATATTCCTGAACCCTTGAAGGTTATTTTGATCTGGCCAAACCAATCTATCCCAAAAATAATGACCAACCTCATGTCTAAAGTGGCCAAGTAGCGTCCGGTAACGCTCTTCCATTTCTTGTTTTACCTGTTCCCTAACTACGGCATCCGCCTCGGAAATCAAGATAGTGATTACGCCGTTGGCATGTCCCGTCTTTATCCCATTGGAAGCTTTATCCATATCTTCCCTCGATAAAAAATCAAAACAAAGGCCGTTTTCAGGATCTACCGTTTTACTCACAATAGGCAACCTCAACCTTAAAAGTTGATAGACCAATCTGTGTTTGGCAAATTCAATACTTTTCCATTTTTGAACATTTTCGGGTTTGCCCAAATCCGGTATTGTCCTATTTAACGAACAAGCAAGGCAAAATCCAGAGGGTTCATTAGAAGGAATAAGCCAATTACAGGTACCCAACGAATTGTTGGAGCAATAGATATATTCCTCTTCTCCCAAGGAAGGCACTTTCCATCTTGAATGGGTAGGAGGTAACGGAACCATCTGGTTATAATACGAGGAATAGCCCAAAAAATGTTCACAGGAAACACAGATATTGTTCTCAAACGCAAGGGTATTATTGCAGTTGGAACATTGAAATAATTTCATTTAACAATATTTAAGGACGCATGGATTTATTTAATCATTTTAAGATTGATGACCTCTTGGTCCGTTAAATATCTCCAATGTCCCCTAGGAAGGTCTTTCTTGGTAAGTCCGCCGTAAATTACACGGTCCAGTTTGATTACTGTATAATCCAATTGCTCGAACAGGCGTTGAACGATTTTACCCCTGGAACTATAAATTTCTATGCCCACTTCTCTTTTGGGAGCTCCATCAATAAAACTGATGTCCTGTACTTTAACCAATTTTTCATCGACCACTACACCTTCTTGGATTTTGGCCAAATCCACGCTTCTCAAATCCTTGTCCAATACCAAATGATAGATTTTCCTTAATCCGTTGATAGGGCTTTTGAGCCGTTTGGATAAATCGCCATCGTTGGTAAAAAGCAGTAGACCCGTATCTTCTTTATCCAATTTATCGACGGGCAATAGTTTGGATTTTGAGGCGTTGGAAATCAATCCGGAAACATGTCGCTTGCCTTTTTCATCCCTAATGGTCGTGGAGAAATCCTTAGGCTTGTTCAAAAGTACATATTCCTTTTTCACCGGGTTCAATAATCGGCCATCAAACTTTACCTCATCGGTAAGCTTAACCTTATACCCCATTTCCGTTATAGGGGTTCCGTTTACGGTAACATTACCCGCTGCAATATAAATATCCGCATCGCGTCTGGAACAAACACCAGAGTTGGAAACATACTTATTCAATCTAATGGAATCTGGATCACTGTTCTGTTTTGGCAAGGCATTTTTCTTTACCGGCGCATTGCCCCTAGCATAACTTTTCTTTCTAAAAGTACCGCCCTGTCTACCGGATGCTTTCTTATCGTTATTTGAATCTCCCCTACTCATATTTCCGAAATTTTATACAAAGGTAGCAAAGGGAAATTTAGAAAATGAGGTATTTTCATTTTGATTTAGAGGATATTATGTTACACCTGCCCAAGCATTCCTACACACTCAAAACCATTTCACGGCTGTTCTATAAAATTCTATTCAATACCAGATCTACATCAATAAGTAGAATACTGAATACCCCTACCACAATAACCAATTTTAAGATATTATGCAGCCATACATAATGCTTCCTGGTTTTTGATTTTACCAGAATTACCAAGAAAATCGTAAGCAAAGCGATACAGCCCTCAAAATAAAAATTCATGTAACCTACATCGAATTTAAAAATGAGGAGCAAAGAAGGAATTAGGGTCAATAACAACAAAATACCTATCAGAAGCTTGGAAAACCCCACCCCGTAGATAATAGGAATCGTTCTATAGTTTTGTGCGACATCTCCAGAAATATTCTCTAAATCCTTGATTAGCTCTCTGGCCAAAATCAAAAGAAAAAGGAACATCGCATGGACAAAGATGACGGTCTCAAAGTTCTTATAGTATACAAAAACAGCGAAAAAAGGTGTGATTGCCAAAGTTGCGGAAACAAAATTTCCGACAAATGGAATTTTTTTGAGTTTATGGGAGTAGAACCAAATTCCAAAAATATATGCCGAAAAGAAAAGGACCGCCCTGAAAGAAACATAACTGGCCGCAAAAACCGCCAAAAAATTTAGTACAAAATAGGTGGATAACTTAAACCGTTGACTCACTAATCTATCCAGCATGCTCTTTCTAGGTTTATTGATCAAATCCTTCTCCGCATCGTAGAAATTGTTAATTATATAGCCAGCAGCAATGACCAACATTGAAGCAATTACAATAACGAAAAGGTTCACGTCAAAAATAACCTTTCGTAAAGGTAGATCAGGAGCAAGAATATATATGGAAGCCAAGTACTGTGCAAGGACAATCATTAGGAGGTTATATCCACGCACAACCGAAAACAAACTTAAGACCTTTAATAACAGGAGTTTGTTTTTTCTACTGAGCATTTATATGGATATCCTAGAAGTTATAGACCACTTCCAATTTGTAGTCTTTTAAAGCGCTTTTTGCTTTTTCAAAGTCCTCCGTGAATCCTAAGAAGTAACCTCCACCCCCGGACCCACAAAGTTTTAAATAGTAGTCATTGGATTCGATACCTTGCCGCCAAAGATCATGGAATTTGGCAGGAATCATGGGTTTGAAGTTGTCCAATACCACATGAGATAGTTTTTTTAGATTTCCAAAGAGGGATTTAACGTTCCCATTGACAAAGTCTTCAACGCAAGCATCCGTATGTTTTATAAACTGGTTCTTTAGCATTTTACGGAACCCCTCATTTTTCATTTGCTCCATAAATATCTGTACCATTGGTGCTGTTTCCCCAATAGAACCACTATCCAATAAAAATACGGCCCCCTTACCTTCCATATTTTGGGAAGGAATGCTCGTTGATTCAATATTATCCTTGGAATTGATGAGAATAGGAAGGCTTAAATAGCTGTTTAAAGGATCCAAACCGGAAGATTTTCCATGAAAGAACGACTCCATTTTACCAAAAACAGACTTTAGCTTTAACAGCTTGTCACGGGTAAGGTTTTCCAACACCGTTATCTTGTCCGTGGCATATTTATCGTATATGGCAGCAACGAGAGCACCACTGCTACCAACACCATATCCTTGAGGAATGGAACTATCAAAGTACATTCCCGCTGCAATGTCCCTGTCCATAGATTCAAAATCAAAGGAGACCAATTTTGGTTCTTTTAAGATTAATTCCTTTAAATAACCTGAAAAATTTTCTAATGCCTTATTGGATGTTTTTGCCACCTCAGATTGATCATTGGCCTTTAAAGCACCCTTGAAAAAGTTATAAGGAATGGAAAGTCCCTTGGAATCTTTAATGATTCCGTACTCTCCAAAAAGTAGAATCTTAGAATAAAATAGTGGTCCTTTCATTGGTAAATATAAGTCCGTAGGACGTAATAATTATTTAAATATAGCCAACTAGTATGCAAATTTTACGCTTTCTGCTTTAAAAAATGGCTTTTTTCAGGTGAAAATCGTTCTTAAAACGATATAACAGGGTTGAAAGTATACCTTAAACCTTCATTTTTACCGCTCCACCGCCAATCTGATCGCAAATATACTGCCGGTTTTCACAGTATGCAACTAACTCATTTACAATAAATTGATTCACTTTCTCTTTTTCGTTCTGGGGATAAAGCACATGAACATTGGCACCGGCATCCAAGGTAAAGCAAACATGGGATCCGGATTTTTCCCTAAACTTCCAAATTTTATTTATAATTTCCAACGTGTTGGGTTTCATCAAAATAAAGTAAGGGTCACCTGTCATCATAATAGCATGTAAGGTTAGTGCTTCGCTCTCCACAACTTTTATAAACTCTTTTACATTTCCCTCCTTTAATATAGTCTTTAGCCGAGTGAGATTACTATGAGCCTGTTGAAAACGTTGTTCAGAAAATGGATGACCATTTACCAAATCATGACCAACCGTACTACTGACTTGTTTTTGTCCTTTGTCAACCAACAATATGGTATCGTGGTAGTTATTGAAAATAGGATGCATATCAAACGGATACTTAATCCCGTATAAATTGGTGCTTTCTAAAATGTCTTCATGATTCCCCCATGCTACTAATGGCCCCTCCACACTTCTACATGCACTCCCGGAACCCAATCTAGCCAAAAAGGACGCCTTTGACAAAAAAAGGTCCTCTTCCATTGCTGGGAGATGCATCCGTTCAATTTCCATAAGACATAAGGCCATTGCGGCCATACCACTGGCCGATGAGGCTATACCACTGCTATGGGGAAAAGAATTGCTGGTCTCAATGTTAAAATGATAGTGCTTCAAAAACGGCAGGAACGGGTCTATCCTCTTAAAAAAGGTTTCTATTTTCGGGTGGAAACTTGGTTTTGGCTTTCCTTCGAACAATAGGTCAAATGAATATTGACCAGTGGGTTTAGAAAGTTTTTTGAACGTAATCGATGTAGTCGTCGCACAAGCACTTAGGGTAAAGCTTATAGAAGGATTGGCCGGAATCTGACCTTCTTTCTTACCCCAATATTTGACTAAGGCTATATTACTAGGGGCTTTGTAGCCAACCTTTCCTTCATCCTTTAATTCCAAATGTCCGGAAAGGACAAAATCTTTCTCTGTCATTAAAACATCGTTTTCACAAAGATAGTTTTTAGGCCGACCAATAAAAATAAATGATTATTTTAGGGTATGAACACAACCCTATTAAAAAAGAGACTGGTCTATGTTTTTATTAGCATCTCCGTATGCCTAATTATAGGGTTCTTATCAAGTGTAGCTACCCAAAGTTCCGTAAACGACTGGTATTTAACCCTTAACAAACCCAGCTTTAATCCTCCCAATTGGTTGTTCGCTCCTGTATGGTCAACGCTTTATGTACTGATGGGTGTTTCCGCAGGTTGGGTCTGGGCCAAGGGATTTCACCATAAATGGGTTAAAACCGCATTATATCATTTTGGATTTCAATTACTGTTAAATGCCTTATGGAGTATTGTTTTCTTCGGTTTGCAATCCCCTTTTTGGGCTTTGTTGGTCATCATATCCCTTTTGGTCATGATTATACTCACTATCAAATGGTTTAGGTTGGTCAGCAAGGTAGCCGCCGTTCTCTTAATTCCCTATCTGGCCTGGGTATGTTTCGCTTTGGTTCTTAACTTTAAAATTTGGGAGCTCAACTAGCAAGTTCACATAATTTTTTCATGGTCCGGTAGTTGCGCGTTGTAGCTATGAGCCCTAATTTACGCTCTATTAAATTATTGTTCAATTTTGCATTACCATAGCCCTTAATACACTTTAAATAAAGACAGTCCCCGATTAATTCCCATGCTTCATTGGGATAGTGCTCTTCTTTAAAGGAAGAAACCTTTTCCTGATCGGGCGATTGAAATAGGAGTACAAAATATATTTTGTTGGATTCAAGACTCTCAATATCGTCATAGGGATTATTTCTAAGTATATGGTCCAAATCCATTGTTGATTTGATCAAGACCGGAACTTCAAAACCAAAATGTTCCTCAATCAAGGTGCCAATAGATACTTCCATTTCCTTTTTTGAAAATTCTCCCCCTTCAAAAACAACATTACCACTTTGAATATACGTTTTTACATCCGTTAAACCTCCATTGGACAAAACCGTTCGCAGTTCTGCCATGGGTACTTTTTTTTGTCCGCTAACATTGATTCCCCTTAAAAAAGCGATATATTTTCCCATATTAGTTCATTCTTCCATACTGTTTAGAATCCCTTGCGCAGCCAAAAAACCACCTGTCCAGGCATTTTGAAAATTAAATCCTCCCGTAATGGCATCAATATTCAGAATTTCCCCGGCAAAATACATGTCCGGTAATACCTTGCTTTCAAAAGTCTTAAAATTGACTTCCTTAAGGTCCACACCTCCCGCGGTTACAAACTCCTCCTTAAAGGTACTTTTTCCATTTACATAAAATAAGCTACGGGTCAATTGTTCTGTAAGTTGTTGCAATTGGGATTTGCTAGCCTGCGGCCATGTAAGGCTGTCATCTATACCGGATGCCCTGACCAAATTAACCCATAACCTCTTGGGTATATCGAGAACCTTGGTTCTAAGGATGGTCTTCTTTTCCACTTGTTTCACCTTGGCAAACAATTCCATAAGTCCATCCGGATGATTCTCGGGGACCCAGTTAACACTTATCTTGAACTGATACCCATAAGTTTCCAATATCCTGGCGCCCCATGCCGATAGCTTCAGGACAGCAGGGCCGCTCAACCCCCAATGGGTAATAAGCAAGGGACCATCAGAAAACAACACACTTTTTTGGACCGCAGTATTTTGATAGCTCCTTAATGTCTTTTTTTTATCCAAAACAGCGACTTCAGCATACGTACTCAGGCCAGGTATATTCGCAATTCTTTCATCCTTAATATTAAAGGTAAAAAGCGAAGGTACTGGAGGGATTATGCTATGTCCCAACATCTGCAGCATATTCCAGATTTTGGGATTACTTCCCGTTGCAAGCAAAACCTTCTTGGTTTTGAAGGTTTGTTTTGATGTTGTTATTTTCCAAAAATCATTACCTTCCTCTGATGTATGTTCCATTGCCGTGACCGGGGAGAGTAGCTCTATTTTTACCCCAAGTCTTTTTGCTTCCGAAGTAAAACAGTCAATAATGGTCTGGGAAGAATTGGAGGTGGGGAACATTCTCCCATCCTCTTCAATTTTTAATGCGATGCCTCTTTTTTCAAAAAAACCAATGGTATCTCCAGAAGCAAAGCTATGAAAAGGCCCTAGTAATTCCTTCTCCCCTCTAGGGTAATTCGATACCAACTCTTTAGGGTTAAACTCCGCATGAGTAACGTTACATCTTCCTCCTCCTGATACCTTTACCTTGGTAAGTACCTCTTTGCCCCGTTCCAAAATGGTTATTTTTAGGTCTGGTATTGCCTCGGCAACATGTATGGCTGCAAAAAAACCTGCTGCACCACCGCCAACAATGACCACATCCAACATTAACGTATCCTTTCCGGGTAATTGGTTATGATTCCATCAACGCCTATTCGTTTCATAGCGTCAATATCATAATCCTCATTAACGGTCCAAACATAAGTCTTTAGCCCCGCCTCCCTGATTTTATTGGCCGTTTCCAAATCCAAGTTTTTATAATAGGGGTTTATGGCCACCGCATTCAATTCCTTTGCCACAGGAATGGCTTCCACCGGGTTTTCCTCCGTTAGGACCGCAATCTGAACGTTTGGATTAAGCTTTCTCATATCCCTTAACTCGTCCCATTTGAAACTGGAAATAACAAAGTTTTCCGGTGACCATCCATTATTTTCAATATAAGAGTTCATTATATGATTCACCCTATCCGCGGTATTTTCTCCTTTTAATTCAATATTTAAGGCAACCTTATTGTTCATCAATTTAAGTACATCCTGTAACATTGGAATTTTGTGTCCGCCATCCAATTTCAATCTTCCCAACTCCACAATACTATATCCTTCAATCTTTCCAGCACCGTTGGTCAACCTATCTACAGTTTCGTCGTGGAAGACTACAATCTCTCCACTTTTAATTTTAAACACATCGATTTCTATCATATCCACACCCAAATCCATGGCTTTCTGAATGGATGCCAAGGTATTCTCGGTTTCGTGTCCCATGGCACCTCTATGGCCAATTATAATAGGCTTTTTCATAGTGCAAGAAGCTAAGGTTAAAGCAATCAGGAAAATCAAAAATACTTTTTTCATGTGCTACGTATTGTGTTTTTAACGTTCAAATATAAAGAACCATTTAAGTAAAAATCTATGACAAATGCTTACATCGACTACAAAATTTCAAAAACGAATGATTCCAATGGTTCAAGATGTACGTCTATACTACCCTCTTTGTTTATTATGTTCAGTATATTCTTTTTACCATAAAGGGCATCCTTCAATTCATAGGTATCATTCAACAATCCCCATTGATCTATTAGCTCACTAGGTAATTTCAATTCGAAGGAAAATGAATCAATGGCGTCAAAATTAACAACTATGATGAGTTTTTGATTTGTGGACCATCGCACATAAGAAAGAACCCGGTGATTGTAATTTTGTGTATTGCCCTTGTTGAAAAAGTGTATTTCCCTATACTCCCCCATTAGAGCCTCGCTCTGAAGGGAAAAATTTAAAAGCCTTTTATAAAAGTCCCTTAAATCTTTCTCCTGTTCGCTCAATTGGCCGCCATCAAACTGCTTTTCATTTACCCAACGTTGGTGATTGGGCACCCCAACATAATCGAATATCGATGTTCTTGAGGAACTTCCAAATCCGGGATTCTCTGCTGCAGGTTCACCTACTTCCTGACCAAAATAAATCATAAGAGGAGACGTACTTATAGTCGCAGAAACTACCATAGCTGGCTTCCCTATTTCGGCACGCCCCACAAATTCGGGACTCGCGATTCGCTGTTCATCATGGTTCTCCAAAAAATGGAGCATATGGTGCTCTATATCCATAAGACCCTTTTGAACTACTGGAATATGATCAGACCAGCCATACCCTTTCATGATATGCTTGAGTCCATCATAAAAATCCACCTTGTCGTACAAATAGTCCATTTTTCCCTTATGGATAAAGGTCCGGTACAAATTGGGGTTATAGACCTCGGCCATTATAAAAGCATCTTCATTCCGCATTTTGATGTATGAGTTCATAAAACTCCAGAATTCAACAGGAACCATTTCGGCCATATCGTAACGAAATCCGTCCACACCAAAATCAAGCCAGTAAAGGGCTATGTCCTTAAATTTGAGCCAAGAGTCCGGTACTTCCCTATGCTGCCAAAACCTGAAGTGTTCCTTATAATCCTTTTCGCCAAAATCATGTGGCAATAAGTCAAAATCCAAACCCCCATCAGGTTTTACACCATAATTTATACGAACAGTCTCATACCAATCGTTCATGTCCGGCTTTGGATTTCTGGAACCGTTCCCCGTCCATTTAGCGGGTTTTTCATTAAATGTTCCAATAGATTTATTCTTTTCTCCACCCAATGGCCTGTAGCCATTCTTCCATTCCGGTACCTGAAATGCAGAGCCTGGGATATAGTAGAAATTATTGTTTTTTTGATATTCTTGCCGAGTATCATCCTGGGCTCCGAAACTGGAAACCCCATCTGGATTACTAATACCCTGATATGCCCTGGCTACATGATTGGGAACAATATCCATGATTACCTTCATACCATGTTTATGAGTCCTATCTATAAGTTCCTTAAATTCCTGTAACCTATTGGCCGGGTCTAGGGCCAAATCTGGATTCACATTATAATAATCCTTTACGGCATACGGAGAACCGGCACGACCTTTCACCACATTGGGATCATCATTAGAGATTCCATAGGCCGTATAATCCCGAATAACTGCATGGTGCGGAACTCCAGTGTACCATATATGGGAAATTCCCAAGTCCTTAATTTCGGACAAGGCTTTATCGTTAAAATCTACAAATTTTCCTACCCCGTTTTCCTCGATGGTGCCCCAAGATTTATTTGTAGTATTGGTATTACCAAAAAGCCTAGTAAAAACCTGATAGATAACTACTTTTCCTTTCATCATAAAATCTTCATTTTGGCCATCAGCACAAGTTCACTATAGAAAATTTAACCTAAATAATGGTAGTGGTATTCAATGCCAATTTGTATTCTTTACCATTTATTAGGATCACTAGTTCTTCATCTCCCTTCAGTTCAATATGTATTTCGTCCTGTGAAACCTTCACCTTGAGTATCCTATTTCTGAAATTTACTTTAAAGGAATATGACGCCCATTGCTTTGGTATTCTGGGTTCAAAGGACAACATATCGTTAATGACACGCATTCCACCAAAACCTTCCACGATACTCATCCAAGTACCTGCCATGGAAGTAATATGCAGCCCTTCTTCCACCTCTTTATTGTAGTCATCCAAATCCAATCTTGAAGTTCTAAGATAAAAAGTGTACGCCTGCTCCATTCTACCCAACTTGGCCGCCTGGATACTATGTACGCATGGGGACAGCGATGATTCATGGACCGTAAAAGGTTCATAAAAATCAAAGTGGTTTTCTAGCTCCTTCAAGGTGAAATTTTCCTCAAAAAAATAAAAACCTTGAAGTACGTCGGCCTGTTTTATATATGGCGACCGCAAAATTCTATCCCAGCTCCACTTTTGGTTGATGGGCCTTTCCGTTTTATCCAAATCAGCAACCTTGACCAAATCCTTATCCAAAAAGCCATCTTGCTGTAAATAAACTCCATGCTCTTCGGAAAACGGAAAGTAAATATTGTCCGCCACTTTTTTCCAGGATTCACATTCAGAGGGAGTGAGGTTAGTTTTCCCGATAATCCTGTTATAATCCTTCTGGTAGCCCTCTTTTACTTTGGAAAGTTGTTCCAGGGTAAAATGGATACACCACTGGGCCAAATAATTCGTGTACCAATTGTTGTTCACATTGTTCTCGTATTCATTTGGCCCCGTAACTCCTAAAATGACGAACTTATTCCTGTAGCCCGAAAAATTAGCCCTTTGATGCCAAAATCGGGCAATGCCGATAAGAACTTCCAATCCCATTTCCGGGATATAACTATAATCTCCCGTGTATCGATAATAATTATAAATGGCAAAGGCAATCGCTCCGTTCCTATGTATTTCCTCAAAGGTAATTTCCCATTCATTGTGACATTCCTCACCGTTCATTGTAACCATAGGATATAAGGCGGCTCCATTGACAAAGCCAAGTTTCTTTGCATTTTCTATGGCCTTTTCCAAATGGTTGTATCTATATTTCAACAGCTTTCTAGCCACCATTTCATCCTTGGTAGCCATGTAAAAAGGAATACAATATGCCTCTGTATCCCAATATGTACTACCTCCGTATTTCTCTCCCGTAAAACCTTTTGGTCCGATATTCAATCTTGAATCCGTTCCCAGATAGGTCTGATTTAACTGAAAAATATTGAATCTAATTCCCTGTTGGGCCTTTATATCACCTTGGATAACAATATCGCTCATGTCCCAAATTTTGGCCCACGACTCTTTTTGTTTTTCCATCAGCTTAGTAAAGCCAAAATTGGAGGCCTTATCCAATACCTCATTGGCAGCATGAACCAACTCGTTTTCCGGGTGATTTCGTGAAACGGTATACCCTCCAAATTTGGTTAGGGACAACTGTTCTCCTTTCTTCGCCTTTTTCGAAAATTTTAAGGAAACGAAATTATCATGCTGTTCCTCTAGACTACCCGAAATCGATTCTCCGTTATAGTCCAAATTGGCCTGCATAAACGTGCAGGTCCTAAAATTGGTTTTCATGGTATGGGCTTCTATAAAAGCCCTATTGCGGGATGAAGATACCTTAGTAGTGTTCCAGAATTTATCGTCCCAGTTACTATCCTCATTTGTTATGCCGCTATCCAGAAATGGGAAAAAGGATACTTCGGCATCCATATTCTCCACCGTAACTTTAAAGGCAATCGCCCCTACTTCATCCAAATCCAAACTCAAAAATCTTGTGACATCAACATGAACCATGGCATTGTTGGACAATACAGCATCAAAGCTCCTTCTGTAACATCCCTCCTTCATATTCAACTCTCGCTTAAAGGCAGAAACTTTTTTACAAGTGGCCAGATCCAATTCCACTCCATTTATCAAAACCTTTATACCGATCCAATTGGGTGCGTTCAACACTTTGGCAAAGTATTCCGGATAGCCATTTTTCCACCATCCTACACGTGTTTTGTCTGGATAATATACTCCGGCAATATAACTACCTTGAAAAGTATCGCCAGAATAGGTTTCCTCAAAATTTGCCCTTTGCCCCATGGCACCATTCCCAATACTGAAAAGGCTTTCTGAAGACTTTACACGCTTCAAATCAAAACCTTCTTCGATAATGGACCATTCGTCCGCTTTTATATAATCTTGATTCATATTTGTTAAAAAAAACAGCGTTGATTAATTATAGTGGTATGGTAACCTAATTATATAAGTGTATTCAAAAACTCTATAGATATTTCCCTAAAATCCCTAAAATTATAGTTTGCCTCATGTAAGGTTTTGGAATCACCTATTCCAACACTTACCATACCGGCCGTGTTAGCGGCCTGTATACCAGCTACGGCATCCTCAAAGACCACACAATTTATTGGTTCAACACCAAGATTTGAAGAGGCTATTAAAAAAACCTCAGGATCCGGTTTGGCTTTAGTCACATTATTCCCATCCACTATGACATCAAAATAGGATAATAGCCCTACTTTTTCCAAAATAGGTTTGGCATTTTTACTAGCTGAACCAAGGGCTATGGGAAGCTTCCTGTTCTTAAGGAATTCAAGCACTTTTGGAACATCTGGCAAAATTTCCGATGCATTCATTTTTTCTATATAATGCAGATAGTCCTCATTTTTTTCGACCATCCATTGGTCAAATTGTTCTTGTGAGGCATTGATATTTCCTATTTCCAAAAGTATTTCAAGGCAGCGTTTTCTACTCACTCCCTTGAAAAGTTCATTTTGCTTCAAAGTAAATTCAAAACCGAGTTCATTGGCCAATTTTTTCCAGGCCAGGTAATGATACTTGGCCGTATCCACAATAACACCGTCCAAATCAAAAATAAATCCTTTTCTTTCCATTGTGGCAAAAATAACTAATTGATGGTTGAATCCCTTTGAATTAGAGTACCGGAAATTACTTCGGTCCTAAAATTATCATCTACATCGTTTTCAATTCGATCAATCAACAACTTTGCGGCGGTTTCCCCCATCCTTTCACCATGTTGAGCCACTGTAGAAAGTCTTGGAGTTGAATATTTGGACAAAATACCATTGGTAAAACCAATAAAGGAAATATCTTCAGGCACTCTTTTTCCCTGTCTTTGCACGACGTCCATACATTTAATGGCAAAAATTTCATTAACACATAAGACTGCATCAATTGTATTGCTTTCAAAAAAATCCCTAATTAGCTCATCACCCTCACTTTGATATGGTAGCGTTAATATAAGATTTTCGTCAAAAGCTAAGTTTGCATCCCTTATGGCTTTTTCAAAACCCTGGGCCCTATTGGAACTAACATTAAAGTAATTTTCAGTAGTTACCAAAGCAATTTTAGTTTTTCCGGAACCTATCATGACCTTAACGGCCTCATAGGCAATTTCTTGGTCGTTAAGAATAACTTTATCACACAATACATCTTTGGAAACCCTATCGAACAAAACCACAGGGATACCTTGGCCCAAAACCTCCTTAATATGATTATAATCGTTTCTTTCCTGGGTTTCCGCAGATAATGATAGTATAAAGCCATCTACACTCCCATTGGCCAACAACTCCATGTTCAATACTTCCTTTTCAAAGGATTCATCAGAAACACAAATCATCACATTATATCCTTTTTTACCGGCATATTGCTCAATACCCCTAAAAACAGTCGTAAAAAAATGATGAACAATGTCCGGAATGATAACCCCAATATTTTTGGTATTCTTGTTCTTTAGACTTAGGGCAATATTATTGGGTCTGTAATTATAAAGTTTGGCGAATGCCTGTATTTTGTCTTTGGTATCCCTACTTATTTCCTCACTATTCTTCAACGCTTTGGAAACCGTAGAGACAGAAACTTCCAATTCCCTTGCGATTTGTTTTAAAGTGACTCTTTTTTTCAATTGGAAAATAATATAAGGTGGAATAATTGAGGGGAAATTACATAAATTTTAGATTAATAATTATAACCCATTCAATAGAATGTTTTTGGATTCCATTAAATATTTGACAAGAAAAGGTTAAGGAAAAATTAAATCTATATATTTGTATAAAATTGCATTTTCACATTTTAGGTCTATTATTTTTACGAAATGAATATTTTGATACCTTCAAGATTTACAAACCTTTAATTTTTTAAAAGTTATTAACACGAAAACGGTTTCGTAACTATATATTTTCCTCTACACGTGTGTTTTTGACATTTTTACATATTTTTAACTCTTGAAATTAATTAAACTCAACTTAAATTAACAATTTATGAAGATTACGCTACTAAAAAGCCTAGTTGTTCTCGGGACATTTTTGTCTTTCGGGATTGCACAGGCACAAGAGGTTTCCGGTACCGTTTCCGATGCTTCTGGCCCCTTGCCCGGCGCAAGTGTTTTGGAAAAGGGAACAACAAACGGTACACAAACTGATTTTGATGGAAACTACACCCTTTCGGTAGGTGATGACGCCGTTATAGTGGTAAGCTATATAGGTTACAAAACTCAGGAAGTATCTGTAAACGGCAGATCAACTATAAACTTTACTTTGGAAGAAGACGCTGAAGCTTTGGAAGAAGTTGTAATTATTGGTTATGGTACTACCACTGTGAAGGATGCAACAGGATCTGTTTCCGCTGTAACTTCCGAGGATTTTAATGGTGGTAACATTTCGTCACCAGAACAATTAATACAAGGTAAAACTGCCGGTGTTAATATTCAGCAAACCACGGGTGAACCCGGAGCAGGAATTCAAATTAACATTAGGGGGGCCAACTCGGTAAGGGCAAACAACAACCCTCTTTTTGTGGTTGACGGTGTTCCGTTATTTGGAGAAAATACCGAAGCGGTAGGTTCCAACGCAGGTGGAACGGGAAGTGGACAAGTGGGTAACCCATTGAACTTCTTAAACCCAAATGACATTGAAAGCATGAGCATACTTAAAGATGCCTCGGCAACGGCGATTTACGGTTCACGTGGTGCCAATGGTGTTGTCATCATTACAACCAAGAGTGGTAAGGGAGCTTCTAAAGGTTCATGGGAGTTTTCTACCAATCTAAGTGTTGCACAACCGGTAAGGTTGTTCGATTTGTTGGATAGAGATGAGTTTATGGCCGCATTGCCGTTATATCAGGATGGTGATGTTTCAACTAACGATTTTGGATCAAGCACAGATTGGCAAGAGGTAATTTTTAGATCTGCAGCCTCTACCAATAATAACATTTCTTATTCCAATAACTACGGTTCTGGAAATGTGAGAGCTACCTTTGGTTATTCCAAACAATTTGGTACTATTGAGAAATCAGAATTCGAAAGAATCACAGGTAGACTAAACTTAAATCAACGATTTTTAGATGACAAATTGTTGTTTACGCTACAATCTTCGATTTCCAGGGTTAACAAATCCCAACCTCCTTTGAATTCTGGTGCGGGGGTTGAGGGTGATATTTTAGGTGCTGCTTATTCTGCCAACCCAACTTGGCCACTTAGCGCAACCTTTCAACCTCCAGGAAGTGTTTCCAGAAACCCAATTAACCTATTATTGGAGTCTCAGAACATAACCAATACAAATAGATTTTTATTGAACGGTTCGGTAGAATACAAGTTTACTCCTGAAATTTCAGCTAAAGTAAATGCAGGTTATGATAAATCCGAAAGTGAAAATGTATCCGTACAATCCGCAAATATGATTAATTACCCTGGGATTACCGATAATGGTTTTGGTACCTTTTACACTTTGGACAGGGATAATAAAACCTTGGAAACAACCGTAAACTATACTAAGGAGTTTGAAAATTCCAATTTAGATGTCGTTGTAGGTTATGCCTACCAAGATTTTAGGACCCAAGGCCGCAACACAACAGGCAGAGGATTCAGTACTACAGACCTTAATCAAATGGGAGACGACTTGGTAAGTTCAGTTGAAGGTGCCGAAAGTACCATTGATGGTTCATTCCAGCAATTTTACTATGCGACCAACACTACGGATTTAGTCGTAAACCGTTTATTTCCTACTTCAGGAACTGACAATATTCCTTATGCCTTTGATAGGTTAGTGAATGCAGTTACAGCGGATACTTTTGACAATACAGATGAGCTACAATCCTTTTTTGGAAGAATTAACTACAGTTTAAACAGTAAATATCTTTTTACCGCCACAATGCGGGCGGATGGTTCCTCAAGGTTTGGACCAGAAAACCAGTACGGTTATTTCCCATCTGGAGCTTTTGCTTGGCAAATAGGAGAAGAAGATTTTATTGGTGAGAATGTTTCCACTTTAAAATTAAGGCTTAGTGCAGGTCTAACGGGTAACCAAGCCGGATTGGGATATGGTAACTTTGTAGCAAGACAACGTTATGGAGACCTTAGCAGTAATAATGATGCTGTGGTTCAGCAAAATGGATTGGCGATTGTAGCTACGGACAATCCGGAACTTAAATGGGAAAGTACCTTGGATTTTAACGTAGGTTTGGACTTTGGATTTAATAGTGACAGGCTAAATGGTAGCATAGATGTTTATCGTAGAGACACGAAAGATTTGTTGCTAAGGACTCCTCCCGCATTTCCAGCAATAACGCCTTTCCAGTTTGGTAATGTGGATGCTAGTATTATAAATCAAGGTATAGAGTTTGCTATAGGGTATGATTTCATACAACAAGAAGACCTAAATTTCTCGGCCAATTTCAATATTGCCTACAACCAAAATGAAATCCAGGATTTCGCAGGTGCCATCAATACTGGGCCAATTAACGGGCCTGGTTTAACCGGTGCTTTCGCTCAACGTTTTGAAGCTGGCCAGTCCTTATTCTCCTACTACATGGCTATTTTTGAAGGTTTTGACAGTACTGGAAACCCCGTATATACTGATATTGATGGAAACGGTGTTGGCGATCCTGATGTGGATAAAACATTTGTTGGAGAGGATGCATTACCGGATATCACAAGTGGACTTTCCTTAAATCTTAGATATAAAAATTGGGATTTAGCAGCTTATTTTTCAGGACAATTCGGTTTTTCCGTATACAACAACACGGCAAACTCATTCTTTAATGCAGGTCAATTGGGTACAGCAAGGAATGTGACACAAAATGTTCTTGCCTTAGGAGAAGATCCAGGAGCATCCACTGCAGTTTCTACCAGGTTCCTGGAAAAAGGTGATTTCGTGAGATTCCAAAACGCATCCATTGGGTATAAGGTTCCATTATCCGGTGAAGGCGCATTAAAAAGTTTAAGGTTTTCACTAACTGGACAAAACTTGTTCTTAATAACAGATTATAGTGGAATTGACCCAGAAGTGACTGTAAATACCGGTAATTTAAATGCTTCAGAAATTCCAAGTAGGGGTATCGACTTTATGACGTTCCCTAACCCGCGTACATTTACATTCGGAATTAACGCCTCATTTTAATTAAAAAAATTGTTTACATTATGAAAAAAGTTCAATTTAAAATTTATTTAACCAGTTTCCTCTTAGGTCTGGGCTTGGTGTCCTGTACCGATTTGGAAATAGAGGAAACCGATTCCTTCATTTCGGAAGGTTTCCAAGGATTAGAAAACCCAGCTTCTGCACTTGAAGCCTTATATGGAGATATTAGAGGTCAATTAGCCGATCAAGCAAATACATATGCCCTTAACGAGGTTACTACAGATGCCCAGATTATCCCCACTAGAGGTGCGGATTGGGGCGACAACGGACGTTGGAGAAAACTACATCAGCAAGAGTGGGGACTGGAAGATTCAGATGTAATTACACCCTTTGAACAATGGAACAAAAACCAGCTGTCCGCTTCACAAATTTTGGACGAGAGAAGTAATTCTCCAGAGGACGTAAAACTGCAAGCTAGGTTCCTAAGAGCCTATGCCATGTGGCGGATATTAGATCTTTACGGTCAAATTCCATTTAGGGATACCAGTTTACCCTCTACTGCACTTCCAGAAGTTATATCCGGACAAGCAGCTGTCGATTTTATTTTAGCCGACTTAGACGCCTGTATTTCAGGATTACCGGCACTTACAGGAAATTCTGGTGACGAATTAAAAAGACCAGGTAAAGCGGCCGCAAGATTCTTAAAGGCCAAAATCTTATTAAATAAGCATATTTATATAAACCAACTTACGGGAGGAGGAGGGTCTCCTGACGCGGGTGACATGGCGGAAGTTATCTCTTTGGTAGATGCCATCACAGCAGATGGCTATGAATTGGACGAAAATTATTTTGAAATTTTCAAAGCCAGTCCAGACAAAGAAACTATTTGGTTTACGGAATCTAACGTTCAAAATGTGATTTATGCTCCAATGCACTTGAACCAATACGGTTTAGCCGGCGGTGGTGGATGGAACGGATTCAGTACTTTGGCTGAATACTATGATTTGTTTGAAGGAGATCCGGAAAGTAATAGAGTTGAAACAGATCTTACTCCATTAGATGAACAAGAAATTAGACGTGGAGGAGTTCCATCAGAAGGACTTCCTTTTACTGGTAGAGAGTTTACAGAAGATGTGGAAGGTTATGAGTTTGGGTCTAATGTAGGTTTTGGGTTTTTGATAAACCAGCAATATGATTTAGATGGTACCAAATTACAGGACAGACAAGGGGTTGATTTGGCATTTACTAGAGATTTTGTTGATGGTACAGGAGCCACTAACTTGATAAACAACAGTGAAAGAACCGGTATACGTATTATTAAGTATAACCCTCGTTTTGGCGAAACCAGGTTACATAAAGTTCAATTTAGATATGCAGATGCTTATTTAATGAAAGCCGAAGCTATGTTTAGAACAGGTGGTGACCCAACGGAGATGATTAACACCCTACGTGTGTTAAGAGATGCCAATCCCTTAGGTTCGGTGAGCGAAAGTGATATCTTGGATGAAAGAGCAAGGGAATTGTATACGGAGGGGTGGAGAAGAAACGATCTTATCCGTTTTGGTCAATATCTTAGAGCCTGGGAATTTAAAAATGAAGCGGAAATTGGAAACGAGAAAAGATTGTTATTCCCTATTCCACTACCTCAGCTTTTGGCCAATCCAAATTTGGTACAGAATCCAGGTTACGAATAGTAGTTCATTTTTTTAAATATAGAAGAATCCCTTACCTGTTAAGGGATTCTTTTTTTAATAAAAAAACTTAATGAAAGTTTAAAACAGTTAGCACAAGGTTAAAAATTCCTTTCAAAAGCTAATAAATTTATTTCTTTACACTCATTTTCGATTGTTTGCCCTAATGCAAAAACATCTGATATATCTCGGTTTACTTCTACTTTCTATAAGTTGCGGTAAAACTGATGAGGACAAACTTTTTAAAGGGTTGCCGTCCCATACCACTGGTGTCGAATTTTCCAATAAACTTAACACGAGTCCAGAACTGAACATCCTTAATTATCTATATTATTATAATGGAGCAGGCGTAATTACAGCTGACTTTAACAATGATGGGCTTGCAGACCTATATCTGTCCGGAAACCAAGTATCTCCAGTACTATATATAAATCAGGGAAAGATGAAGTTCAATAAACTTTCTTTGGACTTAGATGAAAATATGGGTAATTGGAACACAGGCGTCACTCAGGTAGACATAAATAACGACGGTTTTCTGGATGTTTATATATGCCAAGCCTCAGGATATAGAGCATTGAAAGGAAAGAACAGGCTTTTGGTGAACCAAGGCTTGGACAGGTCCGGAAACCCCTCATTTAAAGACCTGGCATCTGAATACGGTTTGGATTTTGAAGGACTTTCAACCAAAGCGGTATTTTTCGATTATGACCTTGATGGGGATTTGGATATGTACTTATTAAACCATTCGGTCCACCCGAACCTAAATTATGGGAAAGGAAAAAATAGGTCAAAAATTGACCCCATTTCTGGAGACCGACTCTATGAGAATATCGATGGCCATTTTACCGATGTAAGTCAAAAAGCCGGAATATTTCAAGGTAAAAGCGGATATGGCCTGGGGGTTTCCATTTCGGACATTAATCTTGACGGGTATCCCGATGTTTATATCGGCAATGATTTCTTTGAAAACGATTATCTCTACATCAATCAACAAGACGGCACTTTTAAGGAAGTAATATCCCTTGATGGCACAAAGTTGGGTCATACCTCCCACTACTCCATGGGAAATGCCATTGCGGACATCAATAATGATGGATTTCCTGATATTCTTTCTTTGGATATGCTTCCCGAAGATCTGCAGACCTATAAAACCTCAGGGCTGGAATATGGCTATCCCATTTATCAACAATATTTAAAAAATGGTTTTGCCCCACAATTCATGCAAAACACCCTACACCTAAATAATTCAGGTTCCAGCTTTTCGGAAATTGGTTTTTTAAGTGGCATTTCGGCAACAGAGTGGTCTTGGGGACCATTATTGGCGGACTTTGACAATGATGGCCATAAAGACCTTTTTATTACCAACGGAATAAAAGGGGCTACCAATGACATGGATTATATGAACTTCATTGCCAATGAGGACATCCAGCGCAGGATAGATGCCGGCATGAAAAATACAGATATGCCCTTAATCAACGAAATACCAGAGAAAAAGGCATCAAACTATTTTTTTAAAAACAATGGAGACCTAACATTCACGAACAGCACCTCTCATTGGTTTGAAAATGAGCCATCCTTCAGCAACGGTTGCGCTTACGCGGATTTAGATAACGATGGAGATTTAGATATTGTTGTAAACAATTTGGATGATGAGGTAAGTATCCTTGAAAACAATCTTAAAACCAACAACTTTATAAAAATAAAGCTAAAGGGTACTGCAAAAAATAGCTACGGTATAGGATCCAAAGTATATGTCTATTCCAGCGGCAAGGAGCAATATCAAGAGCTATTTCCCTCCAATAACTACCTCTCCTCCGGTTCAAATGACCTAATATTCGGTATTGGCAAGGATTCTATAATAGATTCCTTGGTTATAGTTTGGCCCGATCAGACCGTTAAAAAATTAAACTATTTAAAAGCAAACCAAGAAAAACTGATTGCCTACGAAAAAGGTTTGGACAGTTTAAAATCAGGAAAACGTGTTCCTGTTCATTTTTATCTTAATAATGAAGAACTATCCATAGATTTTCAACATGAGGAGAAACAGACCTTGGATTTTAACAGGGAACCTCTGGTTCCATTTGCCAGTTCTAACGAGGGACCTACAATTTCCGTTGCCGATATAAACGAAGATGGATTGGAGGATTTTTTCATAGGAGGAGCTAAAATGCAGTCTTCCAAACTGTATCTTCAAAATAAAAATGGAACCTTTACAGAAAGTCAAAAGGAATTATTTAAGTCAAAAGCAGTCAACGAAGACGTAGCCAGTGCTTTTTTTGATGCCAATGGTGATGGTTATCAAGATCTTTTGGTTGCCAGTGGCGGAAACGAATTTCTTAACGGTTCACCATTAAAACCAAGGTTATATCTAAATATAAAAGGAAATTTCATCGAAGACGAAACTGCTTTTGCAAATATTGATCTAAATGCTTCAAAAGTAGCTCCATTTGACTATGATAATGACGGAGATTTGGATGTAGTTTTAACTTCTGACCAAGTACCGTCCCAGTATGGCGAAACTCCTCAACAATATTTCCTTTTAAACGACGGAAATGGAAAATTCACCAATGCCATTGAAACTGTTGTACCTGAGCTAAAGAATTTGGGCAATATAAAAGATGTAAAATGGGCGGATATTGACGGAGACGGTTTAGCAGATCTCTTGGTTGCCGGACATTGGATGCCCATTACCATTTTTATACATGATGGTAAAAAATTAAAACGTTTGGAATCACCTGAATTAAATACCACAAATGGCTGGTGGAACACTATAATTCCCATGGATGTGGACAATGATGGAGACCAAGATTTTATAGCGGGGAATTGGGGCACTAATACCAAGTTTAAAGCTTCAAAAGAAAAACCAATAACCCTTTATAATTATGACTTTGATTCCAACGGTCAAAAGGATCCCTTAATAACTTATTATCATGGGAATATAGAAACCCCTTTTTCCTCCAAGGATGAACTTGTTAAGCAAATACCTTCATTAAACAAGACTTTTCTTTCCTATGATTCCTTTGCCAAAGCTAGTATTGAAGATATGTTCGGTAATAGTTTACTTAAAAATGCGGATAAAAAATTTGTGTTTGAGTTAAGAAGCTGTTTGTTCCTAAACGAGGGCAGCGGTAAATTTACCAAACAACCTTTACCGCTTATCGCACAAGCTTCATCTATACAGGATATTGCTTTTAACGACTTTAATAATGATGGGTACAAGGATTTGTTTGTTGTGGGCAACACCTTTGAAATTAGCACCCAATTAGGTCGTTTAGACGCCTTACATGGGTTAATTTTGTACCATTCAAAAAAAATCGAAAATCCTTATATGGGGGCATATGAAATGTTGGAAATTGATGGAGCGGCGAGAGAAATAAAAAAAATTAAACTCAGAACTAAAAAGGCGTTCATTGTAGCGCGCAATAATGACTCGCCCACATTTTTTATTTACAATAATTCGGATGAATAAGTACAACCTTCTCATATTATTATTTTTACTGTTGCTAGGCTTCTCCTGCAAGAAAAAGTCCAGCGAGAAAAATGAATCTGATCAAACGGAAGATACTCTCTTCACTTTAATGTCACCTGATAGTACGGGAGTTAACTTTTATAACAAAATTGAAAACCAAAAGAATTTTAACATCTTTAAATACCGCAATTTTTATAATGGTGGTGGTGTAGCCCTGGGAGACATAAACAACGACGGACTTACCGATATTTATCTAACAGGAAATATGGTATCCAATCGCCTGTATCTGAATAAAGGAAATTTTCAGTTTGAGGATATTTCGGAATCTGCAGGTGTCATGGGCAATAAACCTTGGTCCACCGGTGTTACCATGGCCGATATCAACAATGATGGATTTTTGGATATCTACGTAAGCAATGCCGGAAATATGGAAGGTAACAACCATGACAATGACCTTTTCATAAACAATGGGGACTTGACCTTTACGGAAAGTGCGGCAGAATACAACTTGGCGAAAACAGGTTTTTCAACGCATGCTTCCTTTTTCGACTATGATAAGGACGGTGACCTTGACGCCTATATCCTCAATAATAGCAACATTCCCGTGAGCAGTCTTGGCTATGCGGAACAAAGGGATGTACGTGCCCAGGATTGGGAGGGTGTACCTAAGATCTTTAGGGGTGCAGGTGACATGTTATTGAGAAATGACAATGGTGTGTTTACTGATGTTAGTGAACGAGCAGGAATATACGGAAGCTTAATCGGTTTTGGCTTAGGAGTAATGATTACAGACATAAACCAAGATCTTTACCCTGATATTTATATTTCTAATGATTTCTATGAGAGGGACTACCTCTATATCAACAATCAAGACGGCACCTTCACGGAAGAAATTAAAAATTGGACCAACCACCTAAGTCTTTCCGCAATGGGCATAGACATTGCAGATATCAATAATGATGGGTTGGCCGATATTTTTATTACCGAAATGCTTCCTGAGCCCGACCAAAGGATTAAATCCGTCGTAGAGTTCGAAAACTATGATATTTTCAAACTGAAGCAAAAAAAAGATTTCCATCAACAGTATATCCAGAATACGTTACAGCTAAACAATGGCAACGGTTCCTTTTCAGAGATTGCCTATTATAGTGGAATTGCCGCTACGGACTGGAGCTGGTCCGGTCTTCTGTTCGATATGGACAACGACGGTCTTAAGGATATTTTTATCACAAACGGTATAAACCATGATTTGACCGATTTGGATTTTGTAGACTTTTTTGCCAATGAAATCATCCAAAAAATGGCACTAACGGGGCAAAAGGAATCTATTGATTCCATCATCAATAAAATGCCGGTAACCCCGCTTCCCAATTATGCCTATAAAAACAATGGCGACATAACATTTAAAAAGGCCAATAAGGAATGGGGATTTGAGCTGCCCTCAAAATCAAATGGAGCTGCTTACGGGGATCTGGACAATGATGGGGATTTGGACCTGGTAGTGAACAATGTAAATATGGAAAGTTTTATTTACCGAAATAACTCCGAAAAGGAAAGTGAAAATAATTATATAAAACTAAAGTTCATAGGATTGGATAAAAACAAATTCGCTATAGGTACGGTCGCCAAACTTTATTTTAAGGACCACATCATAGAGCAAACGTTAATACCTTCCCGCGGATTTCAATCCTCGGTAGAATACCCAATGACCATTGGACTGGGAAAAACTTCAGTTATAGATTCTATCCGTATCATTTGGCCGGATGACTACACCCAGAAATTGGAAAATGTACAGGCCAACAAAACCCTTACATTAAACCGAAAAGAAGCCGATTCAAAATACATGTTACCAAAAAAGGCAGATATCGTGCCCTTAATGCAAGAGGTGAACAATCCTTATTTTGTATCCCATGAGGAAAATGAATATAACGACTTCAATAATGAAGGGCTTATCTATAAATCCTTGGCCCAAGAAGGTCCAGCCATGGCCACTGGTGACGTGGATGGTGACGGTAATGAAGACCTTTTCATTGGAGGTGCTCGGGGACAGTCTGCTGCCCTTTACCTTCATCAAGGAAATGGTAAAATAGGACGGCCCATTACATCTTATTTTACAGAAGAAGCAGATCTCGAGGACATTTCCGCGTCTTTTTTTGATGCGGATAACGATGGAGACCTTGACCTAATTGTTGGAAGCGGTGGAAATGAAATAGGGATGCAAAATTCCAACTATGCCCGAATATATCTAAATGATGGTAAGGCCAATTTTTCCCTACTGGACACAAAATTACCCAGTACCAATAAGAATATATCCGTTATTGCCACGAATGATTTCAACGGTGACGGTTACCCTGATATTTTTATTGGCTCCAGAAGTGTGGTAAGTACCTATGGCGTAGACCCAAATCATTTGTTGCTCCAAAACAATGGGGACAATACCTTTACCGACGTTACCGAAAAATCTGCCTATGACTTAAAAAATGCTGGAATGGTCACAGATGCGATTTGGGTAGATATAGATTCTGACGATAAAAAAGACCTGATTACAGTTTCTGATTGGGGAACACCTAAAATATTTAAAAATTCCGGACGTAGACTTAGTCAATGGGATACCAGCCTAGATAGCCTCAGCGGTTGGTGGGGCGCTATTGATGCAAAGGACTTGGACAATGATGGTGATGTAGATTTGATATTGGGAAACGCAGGAAGCAATCTACATTATAAACCAACCCCAGGAAATCCCATGAAGATGTGGGTAAACGATTTTGACAATGATGGCACCATTGAACAAATTGTAACCCAAAGATATGACGAGGGCGATTACCCGCTACATCAAAAAAAGGAGTTAACGACACAGATATTAGCCCTTAAAAAAGAAAACATTAAAGCTTCGGATTATGCAAAAAGAACCATAGACCGATTATTTTCAAAAGGCGTTATGGATAATTCCATCGTCAAAACGGCCTCGACCTCAGAGTCCGTTATTGCCATCAACGACGGGAATGGTGAATTCTCTATAAAAATCTTACCTCCACAAGTCCAATTTTCCTGTATTTGTGGTATAGCATGTGCAGATGTAAATAGGGACGGCAACCTTGATCTTATCATGGCAGGAAACAATTTTGAATTTAAGCCTCAATTTTCAAGATTGGATGCCAATTACGGCAATGTTCTTTTAGGGGATGGAAAACTTGGTTTTGAATGGCAAAACTATGATAAAAGTGGATTGTTCATTAGGAATGAAGTAAAACATCTCAAAATACTTAAGGATAAATCCGGAAATCAATTTATTGTTGCGGCTATAAATAATGCTGCCCCGAAAATCTATAGCCTTCATGAGAATTAAATCCATAGTTTTCTTTACGTTACTGATTGCTATAAGTTGTACCGATAAAAATTCAGGAGAGGTCTTTAAAAAAGCTTCTTCGGAACAGACCGGTATCAAATTTGCCAACACCCTAAAGGAAACGGATGACCTTAATATTCTGGACTATCTCTATTTCTACAACGGTGGAGGTATTGCTATAGGAGACATTAATAATGATGGGTTGCCGGACATTTATTTATCCGCCAATCAACTTGAAAATAAATTGTACCTCAACAAAGGCAATCTAAAATTCGAGGATATTACAGAGAAAGCCGGAGTAGCCGGTAAAAGCTCTTGGAACACGGGCTCAGTAATGGGCGATGTAAACGGTGACGGACTACTGGACATTTATATTTGTGCTGTTGTTGGCCTCAATGGTTTTAACGGACATAATGAGCTTTTCATAAATCAGGGCGACGGTACATTTATTGAAAAATCTGCTGCCTATGGTTTGGATTTTGAATCGTACAGCTCTAACGCCGCTTTTTTGGATTTTGACTTGGATGGCGATTTGGACATGTATCTATTGAATCACGCCGTTCACACCCAGGATACCTTTGGCAATGTAAAACTTAGATATCAACGAAATTACGAAACCGGGGATAAGTTACTCAGGAACGATAACGGGAAGTTTGTGGATGTAAGTGAGGAAGCGGGAATATTTGGAGGCATCAATGGCTACGGACTAGGGGTAGCCGTTTCGGATTTCAATATGGACGGATATCCAGACCTCTACATTGGGAATGACTTTCATGAGGATGACTATTATTACCTAAACAATGGAGATGGGACCTTTACAGAAAGTCTAAGAACAAATTTTGGCCATACTTCTAGATTTTCCATGGGTAGTGATGTCGCGGACATTAACCATGACGGTCGTCCCGATCTGATTTCCTTGGATATGTTACCTGAGGACGAAAAAGTGCTAAAATCTTCCGAAGGGGATGATAATATCCAAGTTCAAAAACTTCGTATCAACGACTATGGTTATCACTACCAATTTACCCGTAACATGCTCTACCTCAACCAACCGGACGGCACATTTATGGAAAGTGCCCTTGCAAGTGGAGTCGCAGCTTCAGATTGGAGTTGGAGCGCCCTATTTGGGGACTATGACCAAGATGGGGAACAAGATCTTTTCATAAGTAACGGAATCCCAAAACGCCCAAATGATTTGGACTACATTAATTTCCTGTCCAATGACAATGTAGAAAAGAAAATAAATAATACGAATCTCATTGATAAAAAAGCATTGGAATTAATGCCATCCGGTAATATTGCCAATAAAGTCTTTCAAGGGACCTCTGGAGCCACTTTCCTAGACCAGTCCACGAAATGGATTCCTCAGGACACCCTTGTTTCCGGAGCAACTGCCTTTGGGGATTTGGATAACGACGGTGACTTGGACATAGTAACCAATAACCTGAACAGTGAAATTACCTTTTACGAAAACCAAACCAACAATAGTTCCAATTACCTAAAGCTAAAACTAACCTATAAGGAAGGTAATCCTTTTGGCATTGGAACAAAAGTAACATCTTACGCAAACGGCAGTATGCAGTTTAGGGAGCTCTACACCGTTCGGGGATTTCAATCTTCTTCTCAACCTATTATTCATTTTGGATTTGACCAATTGACAACAATAGACTCATTAGAAATCATCTGGCCTGACCTATCCTACCAAATACTTAAAAATGTTTCCGTAAATCAAACCTTGGAAGTATCGCCACAAAACACCCAGCCCTATAACAAGACAAATACATCTGCTACCAAAACATTATTCACCGTTGTAGAAGATAATCTAGGTATTGATTTTGCACATATTGAAGATTCTTATACCGATTTCAATCGGCAAAAGCTCATCCCCTACCAAACCTCAGACCGTGGACCAGCAACTAGCATTGGGGATTTGAACAATGATGGTAAGGACGATATTTATTTTGGAAGTTCCAAATTCATTCCTTCCCAGATATTCATCCAACAGGACTCCAGTTTTGTGAAAATGCCCTATCCCAATATTCAACAGGACTCGGTCAAAGAAGACGTGGTTTCTCTAATCTTGAAGCAGGGTAAGGATAGTTCGCCCAATTTATTAATTGGAACAGGAGGTGCCGATTTTTACGGGCAGGCAAAGCCATTGACCAACAGCTACTATACCATTGGACCCAACGAAGGTTCAGCCGCGAGTTCTCAATTTCCTCAACTGTATGGCAACACTTCGGTTATAGTTCCCATTGATATTGATGGAGACGGCGATCTGGACCTATTCATCGGAAGCCAATCCGTTTCCGGAGATTTTGGAAGACCAGCGGATTCATATATACTGGTAAATGATAATGGTGAGTATTTCTTAAAAAACCAAAAAATCTTTGAGTCATTGGGTATGGTTACAGATGCCATTGCAGAGGATTATAACCAAGACGGACAAACCGATTTGATTGTTATAGGTGAATGGATGGCACCAAAATTCCTTAAGAATAACAACGGCAACTTTATTTGGGATGATAATTTGGTATCCAACGATTTGAACGGTCTATGGCAAAGTATACAAAGTTTTGATATGGATGGAGACGGTGATCTTGATTATCTATTGGGCAATTGGGGCACGAATTCCAAATTTTCTGCTTCTAAAAAGCATCCATTGAAAATGTATTATCATGATTTTGATGGGAATGGAAATACGGAGACTATTGTATGTAACTACAATCAAGATGCGTATTATCCAATCGACGGACTTAATGAACTATCCGGTCAACTCGTATTCCTAAGAAAAAAATTCACGTCCTATGCCGCGTTTGCCGGCAAATCCATCGAAGATGTACTTGGTAAAGACACCCTTGATGAATCCACGGTCCTAACCGTAACCAACTTAAAATCAGGTTATCTAAAAAATGAGAATGGGAAATTTGAGTTTGTAGCTTTCCCTTTTGAAATGCAGTTGGCCCCTATTTTGGCGTTTTTAAAATATGACTTTGATGGCGATGGAGATCAAGAAGTATTGGCCGGAGGCAACTATTTTGGTATTAAGCCTTACCATGGCCGGTTTGATTCCTTCCCAGGTGCATTGATCAATTCCTCTGATGATATCATTTTGGGTAACGAGTTAGGGCTGAAATTCATGTTTAAATCCTTAAGACACCTTAATATTCTTCGTTTTCATGACCATCCTTATTTGTTGGCCACATTCAATAATGAAAAGGCCCAACTATATAAGATACTTCCCTAAAGACAAGGCGCAGTTCCCAATAAAATCAATTATAACTAGGTAAACTTTAAAATCGATTATGAAAAAAAGTATAAAAATCATCCTCTTCATTTTTTTACTTTTCTCTCTATGGTACCTGTTTGTTAAACCATCTGATTACATTATCAATTTTGAGTCCAAATCCTTACCAGGAACCATAAATCAATCCATAAAGCTTTGGGGCAAGGGTTTAAAGAGTACAACTGTCTTGAAGCAGGAGGACCCGAATAATATTTTACAAACTTTTGCTTTTTCAGACTCGGTCCATGATTATCACTGGTCCATAATACCAATTCATGACTCACTTTCAAAAGTATCCGTAAGGGTAAAGGATAATAATCTCAAAAACAGTATCATAAATAGGCTGAAAGTGCCTTTTGTAAAAACTGATTTCGTGAAGCGATCTGAGAAAACGGTATATAATTTTATGACCGTACTAAAAGACCATGTTGATAATTTCAAGGTAAACATTGTAGGGTATGAGGAGACACCTAACAAAATGTTAGCTTATGTAAACTTGAGCAGCGAACAATATCTTAAAGGTCAGGGCATGATGGATAATAATAATTTTATTGCCGATATGCTTTTTAAAAATAAAATTGAATTGGACGGTCCGCCCATGCTGGAGGTATTGCATTGGAACCAAGAAAAGGATAGTATTACCTATAATTTTGGATTTCCGATTAAACAAATGGATACACTGCCCAATTTAGGAGAAATCAAATATAAAAAACTAGCCAAACAAAAAGCGCTAAAAGCCATTTTCAATGGTAATTATATTTCTTCGGACCGTGCTTGGTATGCCTTGATGAACTATGCCAAAAAGAACAACATTATACTGAAGGAAAACCCTTTGGAGGTCTTCCAAAACAATCCACATATGGGAGGGGATTCCAGTAAATGGGTAGCGGAAATCTATATGCCTATAGACACTTCATCCACCACAGGTCCCTTTTAGGGAACATTGGGACTAAAGAAATTTTTAAAAAAGATTAATGAAAGCTTAATATTGTCCATTAACACCCATTTTTAATCCTAAAGAATTGAATAGCAGTCAAAATAATGTAATTTTGCCTACTGTTTGGGAATGATTTCACAGAAAAACAAAAACTAACTCGTTATGTTCAAGAAAGTTTCGGCCATCTTGCTTATTCTTTTTTTCCTTTCCTGTTCACAGGAAAAGCCTCAAAGCAATGAACCAATAAATGTTACGGCAGAAGATTTACATAATTCTATCGATAAGATCGTCGAGATTATGATACATGATATATTTTCCCCGCCTGTGGCCAGTAGAATATTCGCGTATCCCAATATTGCGGCCTATGAAATAGTGGCACAGGTAAACCCAGAATATAATTCATTGGCCGGACAGGTAAATGAGCTTACCCCAATACCTAAAATAGACTCACTCCCCAATGTAAATCCTAATTTGGCTGCGTTGATTGCACACATGAACATTAGTAAGCAGTTGATTTTCTCCGAGGATAAATTTGAAGTATTGCAAGATAGCCTTTTTAATAAATGGCAAACCACTAACAAGGTCGAATTTGAAGCATCCAAGGCCTACGGGGAAAAAGTAGCAGAACATATAAAAAAATGGATGGGGAAGGACAATTATAGTCAAACCCGCACTATGCCAAAATTCACAGTAAATACAGAGGACCCTGCCAGATGGCAACCCACCCCACCAGCCTACATGGATGGCATCGAACCTCATTGGAACAAGATTCGTCCTTTCTTTTTGGACTCGGCGGCTCAGTTTAAGCCAGTACCTCCACCAGCCTTTTCCATGGACAAAAATTCCCAATTCTATAAAGAACTCCTGGAGGTATATGAAACCAGTAACAGAATTACCGCTGTTGGTGACAAATCCGAAGAGGTAGCCATAGCTAAGTTTTGGGATTGTAACCCATATGTGTCCGTTACCCGAGGACATTTGATGTTCGCTACCAAAAAGATTACCCCAGGTGCCCATTGGATTGGTATTACAAAAATAGCATGCAGGAATACCGAAAGTGATTTTCAGAAATCGGTGTACGCATATACCAAAACCTCCATGGCCATCGCCGATGCATTTATTAGTTGTTGGGATGAAAAGTATCGAAGTAACCTGATTCGTCCAGAAACATTGATCAATCAACACATTGATGAGAACTGGGTTCCAATCTTACAAACACCTCCATTCCCTGAATATACGAGCGGACATAGCGTAGTTTCCGGTGCCGCCGCCACAGCTTTGACCGATATCTTTGGTAACGATTTCAGCTTTGATGACGACACGGAGCTGCCGTTCGGACTTCCCATAAGAAGTTTTACCTCTTTCAATCAAGCAGCTGATGAAGCCGCAATAAGTAGAATGTACGGGGGCATTCACTACAGAGCCGCTGTAGAAGTTGGTGTGGGGCAAGGCCGAGAACTAGGCGCATTGCTTATCGATAAAATAAAAATGAAAAGCGTCAATTCCGTCGCGGCAAATCAGGAGTAGTTTAAATTTAGATTCGTAAATTCATACGTTCTTATCAATATATTTTCAATATGGTCAGAACGTGTCTATTATTTCTATCCCTTACCATTTTTTCCTGCACAAATTATGGACAGTTAAAGGTAATTACGGATTTACCTGGAAGCCTTAAGGAAAACTCCGGTATGGTAAGCCTACAGGATTCAACCGTTTGGATTATTGAAGACCGTGGTAACAAAGATGTACTTTATAAAGTCGATTTTAAGGGGAACATCTTGAAGTCCCTTACGATGAAGAATGGTGACAATGATGACTGGGAAGATCTTGCCAAGGACCATTTGGGGAATGTTTACATAGCCGATATAGGCAATAACAATAACAGCCGTAAAAATTTAAAAATATACAAGATTCCCAATCCGGAAATAGAACCTGGGGACAAAATCGATGCCGAAAAAATAGAGCTACGCTATCCGAATCAACAGGAATTCCCACCGAAGAAGTCCAAACGTTTTTTTGATGCCGAAGCCATCTTTCATCATGGCAACAAAGTATTTATCGTTACTAAAAATAGGTCCAACCCCTTTACCGGAAAGGCTTATATTTATAGTGTACCAGATGTAAAAGGAGAATATGATGCTACTTTGGTCGCTGAAATAAACTTGTGTTCAGATTGGAAGACCTGCCAAATAACAGGTATTGACATTTCCCCAAGCGGAAAAAAAATCATTGCCCTCACCTACGGAAAACTTTTCATTTTTACGGATTTTACTTGGGACAACTTTACCAATGGTAAAGTTGAGCAAATAGATTTGGGAATCAGAACCCAACTGGAGTCCATCTGTTTTATGGATGAAGATACCATATTACTATCCGATGAACGGTCCAGCGGAACAGGAAATAATCTTTATTCTCTGGATTTGAGCAAAGTAATGCCTAATTAAAAACCAAATCCCAGCCCAAAGGTAAAACGAGGACCTTCGTCACCATAGAACAGGGCCATATTCAATGTAAGAATATCTGCGCCGTTAAGAAAGAAGCCACCACCATATGATGTATGCCATTGATTGGAAGCAATACCTGGTGACCATACCCTACCATAATCAAATCCTCCAAAAACACCCAAAGCAGTAGGTAATATTCTGGTTTTCATTTTTCTTAGACTATATCTAATATCCGTATTCTGATAGTAAGAGGCCTTGCCCGTAAATCTCTGGTTTCTATAGCCCCTTAGACCATCTGTACCTCCAATACTGGCTGCCTGATAGAATTCATAGCCATTGCCCATATTCAAATGGCCTTTCCATTTGGTTGCCATTACCAAACGTCCGCTAGGAATCAATTTATAATCAAAGGAAATGCTGGGTATGAAATATCCAAAATTTCTTCCCTCCTCTTTAACATTATCCTTGAAACCTACCTCTATCGAGGTCTCCATACCCATTGTTGGAAAGCTTTTGTTGTCATGATTTTGGTAGGAGTATTTTCCATGAATTCCTGCAAAACTATTGTTAGTTTCCTGCCCGTTCTGCTGATAAAAAGTATTAATGAACCTATTGGCCGTCTCCTCGACTTCTATAGCTTCATAGGAAAGTCCTAGTTGAAATTTTGCACCTAAAGAACTCCTCCAGACCATGGACGGCGCAAATTCAAAGTTTTGAAGTCGAACCCTATTGTAGTCCAATCCAAGATTATCGTCAAGGTTTTCGGAATTATTTCCAAATCCAAAAAAATTAATAGCAAAATTAGGAGTGGTAAACCTGGTTTGCAGTTCCAAATTCCAATGCTCGAATATATTTGCGAATTCCCCATTATATTGAAGCTCAAAACCACTGGTAGCAAAATAATAGGCTGCCCTGAAAGTATGTTGCTGTGTAAAAGGATTTTGGCGAAATCCATTATAGGTATAAGTATCCAAAAAACCTATCTTGACACCGTCATCAGGATTAAAACCAATAGTAGGCAATACTTGATTGTTACTACTTCTAATATTTAAGGGATTATAGGTATTTACGGGATAATCGTCCGTCAACCTTACCTTTGCGTTGGTGATTTCCTCAAAAGTATTTTTCTTGCTTTTATAATCATATATGGCAACTCCCCGGCCATTCTTAATCCTATATATGTCATTATTCTGACCTCCTATTATCCTTACCTTGATTCCTTTATACTTATTAGGGTTTTCTACTTCAAAAATATCATCATCATCTAGGCCATAAATCCAAATTTCACTGGTACTGGAAGTGTTGAACACTTTATCGAAGAATTGCTTTTTCTTCTCGCCGTCGATTATTCTAAAGCCCTTCACTTGGGTCCTACTGTTATCCAACCTGGTTATCACAAACCAATCATCCTTGTCCGTACCTACAACCGTGGCAAATTTGTTCAATACATTAAAATATTGTGCGGCCGTGCTTTCCACATTTTGCAATCTAGATAGTAAAATTCTTTTAATTTCTTTCACCCCTGCATCCTGAACTTCCTTGGGGAAAAAAGAAAATGCTTCCTCAATGGTCCTTTCATCTAAATTTTGTTTTAGAAATTTGGCCTGCTTTTTCCAATCCTCCATGGTACTTTCAGACAATAGGGCCAAATCCAAAACATAGGTCTTTGGGGATGAATTAAATCCCTTAACATTCCTAATTTCTGCATTAAACCCTTCCATTAACCTTAGACCTGGAATGATACGTGTGGCGAGCCCCATTAAAATACCATCGCCCATTTGGGAGTAAGCTTGATCGCGATCCCGCGGAACAGGCCTATATATGACCTTGCCACTTTCCTTAAATTCTGCCCACCTCCACTGGTCTACGTGTCTGTCCCAATCACCAATGACCATGTCGAATAATCTGGCCCTAATGTAAGCATCTGTATCTACCCCATACTTCTCATCATCGCGAAGGTCTTCCAGCATGGAGTCCGTACTTTTTAATTCATTGGAATACCCAAAACTTTCCAAATCGCCATGTCCGTCGCCGGCGTGTTCCTCGATCATATAGAGCTCATCACCAAAGACATCATTGTATTGCCCTAATGCTTCTTGTTTGGGAATGTAATAAAGTACGGGGTTGGTATGTAGTATTCCCACGGCATCGGAAAGTCTACCGATAGTGAAGGGCGCATAGGGATGGGACCCTGTATAAAAATCGGCCAATAATTCTTTGGTATAGGTATCCTTTAAATCTTCCATGACATATTGTTTTTGAAAGGCCATGGACTGTAAATAAAGCTCCGGTAGTTTTCTTAAGGCACGCATTACGTATTCCTTACCGGAGGAGTGTCTTAACCGTAATGACTTAGATTGATGCCCCCCTCCTTTTTTGACCGGTTTAAGTCCTCCAAAAAGTGTATCGATATAGACTACGGGGGCGGTTACTTCCCGTCCATAATAGTTGCGGTAACGTTCTCCCCAAATCGCTTTAAAAAAACCGGATTTATCAATCTCTTCCTTGGTATAGACCGATGCTTTCACTTCCTTGTCCGTCACTTTTGGATATAGGGTATCTATTTTTTGTGCGTCCGGAGGTAACACCGCCGAAGTAAAAAGAAACTCCTCTTCCCCACTAACGCCAACGCCATAATAACGTACTCTGGAGGAACCGTCAGAATAAACTTCCAAGGTGGCATAGCCCATTCTTCCCGTTGAAAACCGAGAACCGTTCAACAATCTAGTATCACCTTCCTTTGCTCCTGACCCGCTTACAATCTGGGGGATATTATTTTCTACGATATATTGCAAGGTATGTTCATGACCCGATGCAAAAATCACCTTGTCCGAATATTGTGCCAAGGTCGTTACCCGTTTCACTAGGTCCAAATATCTTTTATTTCCCATATCCTCCGTAGAAGCGCCAGAAGTTCGTCTTAGTACATTAATGAAAGTGCCAAGACCTGGAAGCGGTACGGGCAAATCCTTAGGGTAAAAATGCTTTTTAAAGGAATACTGACCTCCATGGGGACCATAGCTGGACATGGGATGATGCATGGCAATAACGGTGGTCTTGTCCCTATGGTCCTTTATGGCGTCCTCCAGCTCCAAAAGAAACTTCTCCCTACTTTTTATTTCACATTTGTCATTAATATCCGGTCTCTTGTTCCAATTGGTGAGGTACCATTCCGTATCCAAGACGATAAGGGCTAATTCCTCGTTCATTTCAACAACCTCAATTGGGCAACCGTTTTTGGGCAGAAAGGCGTCCTTATTGTCCAATTGTTCCTTAATATATTCTTCCTCCCTATTAAGTCCAATAAGACCTTCCGTGTACCAATCATGGTTTCCAGGAATGAAGAGTTTTCTTCCCTTAAAATTCGTTAGTGTTTTCAATTGGGCGTCCAAATGGTTCTTTGCGGTCAAGTAGGCAATGGTAGAATCCTTTGGATCTGGCAGACCGGCAGGATAAATGTTGTCTCCCAAGAAAATCGCCGTACTGTTCTCTGGAGCCTTGTCCAGTCGTTTTTTGAAGATTTTTAAGGCAGGGTTCATATCTCCCAAAGGCGATAGACCGGCATCACCAATGAGATAGAACGTATGCCGAACTTCCTTGTTCAGGGCTATATCCTCTGCATCCTTTATATCTGCGTACTTAGTCCTGTACGTGGCACACCCCGTAATCAATAAAACCAATAAAAAGGAGGTATAATATTTTTTCATGTAAATGTCACTGAATTCAATTTTTTGTAATTTGGATTTTCTAATAATCTACCTTATGTCTGATATTCTTCAGAAATCCCAAAACCATGTCATTGAACTTTTGTCCAAAGAGCTAAGCCCTAACTACTTATATCATAACCTAAGACATACCCAACGAGTCGTTAAAAGTACTAAAGAAATCTCTAAGGAATGTGCCCTTTCAGAAAAGGAAATAGAGGTTTTACTCCTTGCCGCATGGTTTCATGATACAGGTTACACAGTTGCCAGCAAAGATCATGAACAAAATAGCTGCATCATTGCCACTAAGTTTTTGGAAGGTCAAGGTTATGACCCAAAACTAATCTCAAAGGTTAACAAGTACATAATGGCAACTGAAAAGGACGCTGTGCCAGATGTTCTGGAGGAAAAAATTATAAGGGACGCAGATGCATCACATTTTGCGCAAACGAGCTATTTGGAAACATCTGAATTTTTACGGGAAGAACTTAAACTATTGAATATTGCCGATTATAGTTATAAAGACTGGGTCGATATCAATATTAAAATGTTTGGCAACCGACATCGATTTTATACGGATTACGCCAAAGAGCATTGGCAGGGAAAAAAGGACAAAAACCTTAGAAAACTTGTTAAAGAAAAAAAATCAATAAAAAATATTGCAAAGAAAGAATCGCTAAAAGCAAAATATAAAGGTGAAAGTCCGGATCGAGGGATACAGACCCTTTTTCGCGTTACGCTAAAAAACCACATTACGTTAAGCGATATAGCGGATACCAAGGCCAACATTCTTCTTTCCGTCAATGCCATAATCATATCCTTGGCTTTGTCCAACCTTATACCTAAACTGGACAATCCATCCAACGACTATCTTATTTATCCTACGGTCATCTTTGTGCTTTTTAGTGTCATTTCCATGATTTTGGCCGTATTGGCCACAAGGCCAAATGTTACCAGCGGAGAATTCACAAAAGATGATGTTGCCAAAAGAAAGGGCAACCTTCTATTCTTTGGGAATTTTCATAAAATGAGCCTGACCGATTATGAATGGGCCATCAACGAACTGGTAAAAGACAAGGAGTACATCTATTCCTCCTTGACAAAAGATCTTTATTTCCTTGGCGTGGTCCTTAACAAAAAGTACCTTTTACTTCGTTGGACCTATACTATTTTTATGATAGGTATGATTTTATCCGTAATTGCCTTTGCGATATCGTTCAAATTTTTTGGGCCGGAGCGACAAATACAGGAGCTCATATCCCAAGTACTATTCTTTTAAGGTGGCCATTAAATCCTCGTAGGTATAAGATTCTTGAGATTCCTGGTCAGTTTTGTAGAGGATTTCCGCTCTAATAGCCTTTAGTCCGGAAACACCCTGTAGACCTTCAAGCTCCACAATTTCCACCCTATCGGTAAAATATTTTTTTGCCCTTAGAAATTTGATATACCTAAGGTATTCTAGCTCGTCCTTTTTCTGGGAGTATACAATGGCAATTTTTCCAGTTTGGGTAAGTCGCTCGTTGGTACCCTTTATATAGGCCTTATCAATACGCTTTTTAATGACTTCGTATCGGGCATTATAGGTTCCGTCCACATCGAATTTCTTTTCATCCATCCTAAAACGAATGGACAAAGAGGAACTATACACCAAAATCAAGGAGGTAGCATCCAAAGGAACCGGCAACTCCGGTTTAAGCTTATAATGTACGTTTTCCATTTCGCACATTACCTGTAGCTGCCATAATCTAAGATTATTGAGGTATAATGCATTAAAGCTGCCATTTTCAGAAATACTCTCCCCAATGTACATATTATGTTCAACCCCATCGGTTTTGTAGCGTTCAAAATAGTGGGGAAACATTGACTGCGCATTTTCCTGTCTTTTATCCAGGATTGTAACCAATTTCTTGTTAATCATGGTCACACTTTCATCATAGTTTTTTCTATGGTCATAATAGGAACCCGTACCCATGTCTATCTTTGCCTCATAAGCTTCAATATGTTTGGCTATTTCGTCATCAGTCTTCTTTAAATGGGTAAAAACAGGGTCTATTTCTTCCTGAACAAAATCGAAAATCGCCTGCTCGCTATTGGAATAAAGCATTTCCTTAATACTGTCCAAATGGTTGTTTACCCTAAAAATAAGCTCTTCATAAATGGGTAGTTTATTTTTTGCAAAAGCCTCTTCCAAAACTTGGTTTATCTGCGACAACTGAATCATCAAATCCCTTTGGATAGCCTTATTTCGGGCTTTGGAGCTGTCTTTAATATCAATCTGACCATAAAGTGGATAGACATCCTTGAAAACAATTTCCTTGAAAGATGAAGATCTATTTTCCAATTGGTCTTTGATAAAGTATTTCGCTTCTTCCTGAAACCTCCAGTATACAGAGGAATGTACAGATGTACACTCGTTTTGTATGATGGCATCGATCAGGTTTTCTTCCTCTACCTTAGATCTTACGACCGCCGAAACGATATAAGGCATCACATCGTCCAACTTTCGTGCATTGACACCGTTCAGTTCGTTTTTATGACCGGAAACCACCTCCAACACTCCCAAAAGCTCTCCTTCAAAAGCAATTGGGGCAAGAATGGCGCTTTTAATTTTTTGATTTTCAAGTACATGATATGGGTCATGTCCATTGGATTTCCGGTTGTATTTTTCAACATCGGAAATGGCAAAATATGAATTTTCCTCAATGAGCTTTTTGTACGAATATTGACAAAGGGCATCCTTACAAGATTTGGAGTCCGTTCCATTTAAAATAAAGCTGGTCATATCCTTACCATAAACGGGTTCAAATTGATCCTTCTTTGCATTATAAACAACCAAACCTACTTTAATATCCGGCAATCTAAAAAAGGACCTGAAGGTCTCCTGAAGATTACCCATAAACTTTTCGCTAGATCTTTTATCACTGGCTATGAGACTGGACTTTATTTCAGAAATGGAATGTTCTGAGGTAACATCGAACATATTGGCTATGATAAATCCTTTGGCTACAAAACTTTCTGGAGGGATCTTGTCCTTCCAAAGGCTTAAATTATCCGGGCTCTCCATTAGTTCGTCTATATCCTCCTGTGAAAGTTCCCTTGAATGTTCCGTAGGAAGTATTTCCATGAAATCCGCATTGTACATAATACGGTAATGATGCATAACACCTTTGTCATCTGGAATATCATAGAAGTACGGACGACTAAAATCCAGTTCCACCCCATAATGAAACTTAAGAATTATAACGCATCCCATAATATAATCCACTTCAATCTCCTGATTTCTGATTTTGGGCTTATACATAGGGCCTGCCTCTTTAACAATACCCTGAAACCGTTTGGAGGGATTGAAGAAAAAATCAAAATAAGGAATGGAAGCCACCTTGATCTCGTTCTCTCCTAGTATGGGCGAAAAACTATCTTGGAGAATCAGCGAAATAATATCCTTATGTTTTTCAAGGAGTTCGGAATCTACAAAACCGTCCCTAAGTTCTGGATACGGTTTTTGGGCATCCAGGATTTTTTTTGCCTTTGCTGCAATAATCTCATCATTCGAAGTGCTCAATCTTTCATATTCGCGTAAGAGCACATCAAAACTTATCAGGTATTTAAGAGGTCTTATTTTGTTCTCACATTCCATAGGTTATATTGGTCTACTAAAGACTCTTAAAATTACAAAACTCTTCGTGGTTTTTTGTTAAAGTTTCTGCAGCGCATTTTAAGGATTTTCGGATATTTATAAAAACTTTGTAGATGTCCTCCGCAAAAAGACTATCAAGAGCCTATTCCAACGCAAAATATATTCCTTTTGACAATACTTCAAAGTTTATTCTTTTTAGCGATTGCCACCGTGGGGACAATAGTTTTGCCGATGATTTTGCCAATAACAGGAATATATATTTTCATGCCCTGAACCACTACTACAACGAAGGTTTTGACTATTGCGAACTTGGCGATGGCGATGAGCTATGGGAAAATCTTCACTTTGACTCCATCTTTGAGGCCCACAAAAATGTCTATCAACTCCTAAGAAAATTCCATTTGGAAAAAAGGCTCCACATGATTTGGGGAAACCACGATATGGTCTATAAAGACAAGGATTATGTGGATAAACATCTTTCCAGTTACTTTGAGCCCATAGACAACACGGACAAAGAGTTATTCGAAGGCATTACCTATAACGAAGCCATCGTCTTAAAACATACGGAAACCGACCAGGAGCTATTTCTTACCCATGGCCACCAGGCGGATTGGTGGAACTATACTTTTTGGAGGTGGGGCAGATTTTTGGTGAGGGTTTTATGGAAACCCTTGCAAGTCTGGGGAATTGCGGATCCTACAAGTCCTGCAAAGAACTATAAGGAACTTATTAAGCTAGAGCGAAGGATCAAGCGCTGGATACTTAAAAACAATCTTCTTATAACCATCGTTGGACACACCCATAGGCCCAGATTTCCGGAACCTGGTGATATTCCATTTTTTAACGATGGTAGTTGCGTTCATCCGAGGAGTATTACCGGCATTGAAATTGAAAACGGACAAATTTCGCTCATAAAATGGCATATTGATACCACCTTGGACGGAACCTTAAAAGTAGTACGGTTATTGCTTGAAGGACCTCAAAAGTTAGTGGACTACACTGAAAAACAGTAATTGTGGAACTGGACACGCTCATTGAAAACATTCCCATAAGGCATAATTTAATTTCCACTTTTATGTTTCTAGGAGTGGTCCAAAGTTTCTTCCTGGCGTTTGTACTCCTACTGAGGTCCAGTAACAATATCGGCTTGAGATGGTTCGGGGCTTCCATTTTGGCCACAGCGCTTATTTTTCTGGATGTTTACGTCTGTTATACAGGTCTGATTAAATATGTGCTATTCCTAAACGATTCCACAGAAGCCTTGGTTTTAATTATAGGGCCTACCCTTTACCTAGCTATATATTGCTTTCTAAAACGTGAGGATGTTACTTTCAAAAAACATTGGTGGCACTTTGTTCTACCAATTGGATATTTTTTATCGCAGATTCCATTTTATTTAGCTCCAATATCGGTGAAATACAATGCTTATATCGGTGCTTATTATTCGAAGTTTCCCAGTGCCAAAATACCGGAATCCTTTAACCACGGCTATCATTATATAAAAGATATTTTTGATTGGCTGGTACTTGTCACATTTCTTTTTTACACCATCTTGTCCTTAAAAATGGTATGGGAAGAAAAATCCAGATTAACAGAAATTGGAGTGAAGAATAGATCCAGTAAATATATTTTTACAAGAAATACCGTAGCAGTTCTTTTTTTGCTACTGGTAATAATATTTATGGTTTACTATTCTTTTGACGATGACGGTGGAGATCATTACCTAGGTATTTTCCACAGTTGTCTTGCATTTTTGACCACCTACGTATTGTTGTCGGAATCCCGGTTTTTTGAAAAATCTTGGGTTGCGGACAAGTATGAAACCATTGGCCAGTCAAAGTCGGACCTAAATCTTGCAAGTATTGAATCCTACGTAGATGAAAACAAGTACTTTCTTCGCCAAGATGCTTCACTAAACGATTTGGCCTCTACGCTAAAAGTGCACCCAAACCATATATCAAGGATCATAAATCAGGGGAAACATTCCAATTTCAACGATTTTATAAATCAAAAAAGAATATGTTTTTCCCAAGGGAAATTAGTCGACCCTAACTTTTCCAATTTAACCATAGAAGCTATAGGAGCATTGGCGGGTTTTAAGTCGAAATCTGCGTTTTATACTGCTTTTAAAAGGCATACGGAAACTTCACCATCCGCATATATAAAGTCTTTTTCTCCAAAATTGTAATTCAGGACAGTAAGAGTACCCTAAAAATTTGTGCAATAAAGGGTCAGGTCGATATTTGCCGAAAAAGTAAATTATGGAGACCACAATTAGGAGATACGACTTGGACTGGTTACGGGTTATCGTATTTGCATTGCTTATTTTTTATCATGTAGGAATGTTTTTTGTTCCTTGGGGATGGCATATCAAAAACAACGTAATTTACGATTGGCTAAAGTGGCCCATGCTATTTTTAAACCAATGGCGACTGCCTATATTATTTGTTATATCCGGCATGGGTACCTACTATGCCTTTTCAAAAAGAAATCTTGGCCAGTTCAGTTGGGAACGAATTAGAAGATTAGGGATCCCTCTTATATTCGGGATGATCTTCATTGTACCTCCTCAAGTTTATATAGAACGATTGGCCAAACACCAATTTTCAGGATCTTATCTTGATTATTTTACCTCGGTTGCCTTTAAGGGTGTATATCCGGAAGGCAACATAAGTTGGCACCACTTATGGTTCCTTCCTTATTTGCTAGTTTTCTCCCTCTTGTTGGCGCCATTGTTCCTTTACCTAAGAAATAACCACAACCGTTTTAGCGATTGGATCAAAAGAATCATTGGCAAACCTTTTGGTATCTATTGGTTTGTTGTGCCACTATATTTATTGGAAGCGTTGGTAGAACCTTTTTTTGACATAACCCATGCATTGATAGACGACTGGTTCAACTTTAGCTTTAGTTTGGTTTTGTTTTTTTACGGCTTTCTTTTGATTTCTACCGGAGGTATATTTTGGAAAGTTGTGAAGGAATTAAAATTCAAGGCACTTTTAATAGGTGTTTTCACCTTTATGAGTCAAGTTTTCATTTGGGTATTTCTGGAAGATGGATATGTGGTCCATTTTACAGAAGCATTGCTTAAAGTAGTGAATATATGGTCATGGATCTTGGTGCTATTTGGGTATGCGGCAAAATATTTAAACCATAAAAGCAATGCTCTTTCCTATGCCAATAGGGCCGTGTATCCCTTTTACATACTACATCAAACAGTCACCGTTGTTTTGGCTTACTTCTTAATGGACCTTTCTTGGGGACTATTTCCAAAGGCATCACTTCTTGTTTTGGGAACTTTTGGATTTAGCTGGTTGATATATCATTTCTTAATTCTAAAAATCCCGTTATTACAGCCTTTCTTTGGTTTGAAGAAGAAACGGCCTAAATAAGCTAAACTCTGTTTGCTAAAGTCTTCAGTGCAATAACGAATGCATCTAATTCCTTGGTGGTCGTATAAATATTTGGGGTAATCCTACATCCCTGAACATTGGCATAATCAATCGCCACGGTAAATATGTTGAATTCGTCCAATAAGCTTTTGGCCAAGTCCGCTGGTTTCATGTTCGCTATGCCCACGTTGGCAATACCACAGCTTCGGTGGGGTTCTACAGGGGTGTTTACCACAATATGTTCCATGTTTCGGACCGCATCGCTCCAATACCGCTGCAAGTAACGGAGCCTTTCTTCCTTTCTTTTTAGGCCGATGTTTTCCAAATAATCAATGGCATCGTCTATGGACAAATCGGTATGCACAGGTATGGTCCCTGTATGGTTAAGCCTTCTGATTTCAGGTACGTCATCACTATAATCGGCAAAAAGTGGCCAAATTTTGGCAATATGTGGTTTTGCTACAAACAACATGCCACTGCCCAAGGGTACACTCAACCACTTATGGAGACTACTGCCATAATAATCACAACCAAGTTCCGCTATATTCACATCGATATGACCAACACAATGGGCCCCATCCACCATAACCTCTACCCCATGTTTATGGGCCATGTCACATATTTTTTTAACAGGAAGGATTTGCCCCGTAATGTTTACCATATGGCATACCATTAGTAGTCTGGTCTTAGGTGTAATCTGGGATTCATAAAGTGAGACAATCTCCTCATCGGACTCCGGATGATTGGGCAAGGAAACAATTTTATTGACGATGCCATATTTTTTTGCCATCAAGTTGAACTGATCCTTCATTGCCCCATAATCCTCCTCCGCAAAGATGGCCTCGTCGTTTCTTTGCCACGGATACCCCCCAATGATCATGTCCAAGGATTCCGTAGTGTTCCGGGTAATTATTAGTTCTTCCGGGGAGGCTCCCACCATGCCTGCCAAACGGTCTCTTACCTTGTCCTTGTTTTCCCATTGTACGGTTCGCATATAATAGGATGCTTCGTAATTTACCATTTCAATATGCCGAATATACTTCTCCATAGTAGGCTTGGGTATAAAATTATAATATCCGTTTTCCAGATTGATGTAATCCGGTTTTAAGTTATAATCCTCCCGAATACGCTCCCAAAAGGCATCTTCTTCCAAGGGATAGGGTTTGTTGGGTATTGACAAAGAGTCTTGGGACATTCCCAAAAAAGGTGAAAATAGGGCGGCACCTCCCAAATGCTTAATAAAATCTCTCTTTTTCATGTGGATAATTGGTGTGAGTCTTTAATTAAATATACTAAAAAGATCAATAGCTCTTTGAACCCATGGTTGAAGCTGTACTCGCTGGTTTACTCTGCAAAGTATTTCAGCCGTTGTTAACCAATTAAAGAGAATTTATATTTTTAACAATGTGTGCCAATAGCCTATCCAGATGCTAGGTTGGGATACGCTTATTTTTTATAGTATCTTTAGTGCACCATAACGACTTAACTACCACAGCCAATGCCTTTACTAATCGTAGTCCTAGGAATTCTTCTATTGTTTCTCTTAGTCGCAAAATTTAAGCTCAACGGGTTTATATCCTTTGTTTTAGTATCCCTATTTGTTGGAATTGCAGAAGGAATGGCGCCCATTGCCGTTGTTAGTTCCATCCAAAAAGGAATCGGGAATATTCTTGGTTTTCTTGTGTTGATTTTAGGGCTTGGCGCCATGTTGGGAAAGTTGGTCGCAGAGAGTGGGGCCGCACAACGGATTACCACAAAATTGGTGGAGAAATTTGGGAAAAAGAATATTCAATGGGCCGTAGTTTTAACCGGTTTCATTGTGGGAATACCTATGTTCTATTCCGTGGGTTTTGTGATTTTGGTTCCTCTTGTGTTTACTATTGCCGCGGCAACGGGTTTACCCCTATTGTATGTAGGTTTGCCTATGCTGGCCTCACTTTCGGTAACACATGGATATTTACCTCCGCATCCTGCCCCAACGGCAATTGCGGCAACCTTCAATGCGGATATTAGCAAAACCTTGTTATATGGTATTATTGTAGCCATACCAGCCATAGTAGTAGCGGGGCCCTTTCTTTCAAGAACAATGAAGAATATCAAGGCTTCGCCCTTAAAGGAGTTGATGAACCCTACCATACTTAGTGATGATGAAATGCCCGGGACAGGCATCAGTATTGTTACGGCCTTACTCCCAGTAATATTAATGGCCATTGCGGCCATTGCCGCTCTTTTTCTCCCTGCCGATTCCGTCCTTAGGTCCATTTTGGTTTTTTGCGGAGACCCTGTTATGGCCATGTTGATTTCGGTTTTAGTTGCCATTTATACCTTGGGTTTGGCCCGTGGCAAAAAAATGAAGGAAGTTATGGATACCGTTGGTGACGCCGTTAAGGGCATTACTATGGTTTTGTTGATCATTGCTGGAGCTGGGGCCCTAAAACAGGTATTAATCGATAGTGGTGTGAGCGAATATATTGGTGAGGCTCTTAGCGGTTCTTCAATTTCACCTCTAATTTTGGCTTGGCTTATAGCTACGATTATCAGGGTTTGTGTGGGGTCTGCCACCGTCGCCGGATTGACAGCGGCAGGTATTGTTTTACCACTGATTGAAGGAACCGGGGCCAGTGCAGAACTCATGGTCTTGGCCATTGGATCAGGAAGCCTTATGCTTTCCCATGTCAATGATAGCGGATTTTGGTTGTTCAAAGAATATTTCAACCTCTCCATAAAGGACACTCTTAAATCCTGGACAGTAATGGAAACTACGGTTGGCGTCATGGGGTTGATTGGGGTATTGATTTTAAATCAGTTTATTTAAAAATTATAGAACTACGTATGGATATTTCAGAAAGATTAAAGGAATTGGGATTGGAGTTACCCCCTGCACCTCCGCCGGCCGGTCTCTACCGTCCTATTTTAGTTGTTGATAATTATCTCTACGTATCCGGTCAAGGACCGGTTTTAAAAGACGGATCTCTTTACAAAGGAAGGGTCGGGCAAGATCTGGATCTTGCTGGGGGAAAATTAGGTGCCAGACATGTAGGCCTAACGATGTTGTCCACCATTATGACTCATTTTGGTGAGGTAGACCGAATAAAAAGACTGGTCAAAACCTTGGGTATGGTCAACTGTACCCCAGATTTTCATGACCACCCTTTGGTAATCAATGGTTTTAGTGAACTCATGTCCGAAGTCCTTGGTGCAGAAAACGGGGTAGGTGTTCGAAGCGCTGTTGGTATGATGCTCCCTGGAGGCATTGCGGTTGAGATCGAGGCCATGTTCGAACTCCATAAATAAGGTCCATGAAAGGAGAAAATTGGTATCGGCTAAAGAATACTTCTAAGGTGAATTCACCATCCTTATTGGTTTTTAAGGATAGGGTAATCCATAACATTAAGGAAATGGTACGGATGATTGGCGATGTAAATATGCTGTGCCCTCATATAAAGACCCATAAGACTGCGGAAATTGTTCAACTACAAATGGATTATGGCATTAACAAATTTAAATGCGCCACCATTGCAGAAGCCGAGTTGTTGGGAAAATGCAAGGCTCCAGAAGTGCTTTTGGCCATGCAACCCGTAGGGCACAATATAAATAGGCTGATAAGCCTAATCAAAGCCTTTCCAAAAACCAAGTTTTCGGCCATAACGGACTCCGATTCAATTGCGGACCAATTGGCTGAAATGGGGAAAAAGAACGATTTAAAAATCAATCTTTACATCGATTTGAATGTTGGCATGAACCGCACCGGTATTATACCAAATGACGAGGCTTTTAATTTGTACAAACAGATTTCCAATAGTGGCTATTTAAATATCCTTGGGCTACACGTTTATGATGGTCATTTGAGAAATCCCGATTTTGAAGCGAGAAAACAGGAATGTGACCAGGCTTTTGATACTGTGCTGGAATTAAAGGAAAGGATTGTCAAGGCAAATCTGCCCGAACCCATTATCATTGCCGGAGGTTCCCCAACATTTCCCATTCACTGCAAGAGAGAAAATGTAATCGCTAGTCCCGGAACTACCCTATTATGGGATGCTGGATATGGCGGTCTTTTCCCCGAAATGAAGTTTCTGCCGGCGGCGGTTCTGTTTACAAGGATTATCAGCAAACCCAAGGCCGGCATACTATGTTTTGATTTAGGACATAAATCCATTGCACCTGAAATGCCCTTTCCCCGTGTGGAATTTTTAAGTTTAAATCATGCCCGACAAATTAGCCAATCTGAAGAGCATTTGGTAGTTGAGTACGATGATTTAAAAGTTATGGAAGTGGGCGGGGAACACTATGCCATACCCATACATATTTGTCCCACCGTTGCAAAATATGAGACCCTTCAAATAGTGGAAAACGAAGAAATCACTGAAGAATGGAAGGTAGCGGCACGTAACCATAAAATCTCCATTTGACATGTTTATCCTTGACGCACATTTAGATCTTTCCATGAATGCCATGGAATGGAATAGAGATCTCACTTGGTCGGTGGAATCCATCAGGGCAAGCGAAAAGGGCATGACCGATAAGCCCGACCGTGGAAAAAACACTGTCTCTTTTGATGCCCTAAGAAAAGGAAATATTGGTATTTGCGTAGCCACACAGATTGCCCGATATGTAAAACTAGGTAATAATTTACCCGGATGGAAATCCGCACATCAGGCATGGGCTCAGACCCAAGGACAACTAGCTTGGTATAGGGCCATGGAGGATGCCGGTGAGTTATCCCAAATCACTACTAAGAATCAATTCAATGACCATCTAAACAGGTGGAACGAAGATAAGGTGCATACTCCAATTGGCTATATTCTCAGTTTAGAGGGTGCGGATTCCATTATCAATATGGATTACCTGCACAAATCCTATGAAGATGGTCTACGGGCTATAGGACCCGCACATTACGGTCCTGGCACCTACGCTTTTGGAACCGATTCCATAGGAGGAATAGGTAGAAAAGGCAAGGAACTACTTAAGGAAATTCAAAAGCTGAAACTCATATTGGACGCTACCCATCTATGCGACCAAAGCTTCTGGGAAACCATGGAAGTCTATCAAGGGCCCATTTGGGCCAGCCATAATAACTGCAGAAAATTCGTAAATCATAACCGACAATTTTCAGATGAACAAATAAAGGAACTTATAGACAGGAAAGCGGTTATTGGTATGGCCTTGGATGCTTGGATGATGGTACCCAATTGGATCCGTGGAAAGTCTACCCCGGAGAGCACTGGAGTTTCCTTGGAGCACACCATACAGAACATTGACCATATCTGCCAATTATCCGGTAACGCCCTGCACGTGGGAATTGGTACCGATTTGGATGGAGGCTTCGGGTTGGAGCAATCCCCAAAGGACATAGACACTATTGCCGATCTCCAAAAAATTCCTTCAATGCTTGAAAAAAGAGGATATACCAATGAAGATATAATCAACATTATGCACGGTAATTTTGTACGGTTCCTTCAGCTTCATCTACCGGATTGAAATAACAAATAGTACATTAGTCGAATTTAACACCCCGTTAAGTCCCTGTGGCAGGGTATTTGTTATCTTTATTCCAATTATTGTTTCATCATGATGAACAAACGGTTTTCATTTAGTATAGCCCTTTGCCTATTGGTGTTTGGATGGGTTCAGGCCCAAACAGACCTACCTAAGCAAAAACCATTGAAAATCGATGCGGTCAATCCAATCGATAATTCGGGCAAGACCAATTCGGGTTCGGTTTTGAATATCCCATCGGTCATCAAGGAACAACCCAAATTGGATATGACCACAAGAAACCCCGTAAAAATGCTTCCGGACGAAGAGCTTGTACAAGCTGGCACAGGACTTAAAATTGACCCGCGTATCGGACCAGGCGAACGTCTTAATGGCTCTGGACAATTTTTTCCCGATCAATATTTGGGTGACATAAAAAGTAACGGAAAATTTGTGGGAATTGTTTGTAGGGACCATGAATATGTGGATGGAGACCGGGTAAAAATTTACGTAAACGATATGGTAGTTGAGCCCAATATGTTATTGACAGGGGCCTTTAAAGGTGTAAATGTCGATTTACAGCCTGGCTTCAACAAAATAGATTTTGAGGCACTTAACCATGGTTCCTCCGCTCCCAATACGGCACAAGTTGATGTGTATGACGAAAACGGTCAGTTGCTCTACTCCAATAAGTGGTTATTATCTTCCGGTTCCAAGGCAACGCTGATTGTCACCAAGGATTAGGTTTTAATTTTCCCTCCCCTTAATTTTATCTTTATGAAGTATTTGGTAGAGCGTTCATCTTCTATTTAATATCTTTAAATATCCAAAATAATCTTCTTTAATGTCCAAAAATTATAAAGTAGCTGTAGTTCAGCTCAATTTGAATAATACTGCCGAGGAAAATCGGAAAAAATGTGTGGAATGGATCAAGAAAGCGGCCCATCAAGGTGCCGAAGTTATCTGCCTTCCGGAACTCTATAGCAGCCATTACTTTTGTCAAAGTGAGGATGTGGAAAACTTCTCGATAGCCGAACCTCTTGGCGATATTTCCTTTACTGCTTTTAGCAACTTGGCCAAGGAATTGGGAGTCGTTATCATTGTTCCCTTCTTTGAAAAGCGGATGTCCGGTATCTATCACAATAGCGCCTATATCATCGATACCGATGGAAGCCAAGCAGGCTTGTATCGTAAAATGCACATCCCGGATGATCCTCACTTTTATGAAAAATTTTACTTTACACCTGGAGACCTTGGTTTTCAATCCATAAGTACGCAAAAGGGAAATATTGGTACGTTGATCTGTTGGGACCAATGGTATCCAGAAGCGGCCCGTTTAACCGCATTAAAGGGCGCCGAGGTTCTGTTCTACCCCACCGCGATTGGATGGCATCCTTCTGAAAAGGCCCAATATGGGGAAAACCAGTACGGGGCATGGATGAACGTGATGAAAGGGCATGCCGTTGCCAATGGTATTTTTGTGGCGGCCGCAAACAGGATCGGGTTGGAACAATATATACCGGATACGGATGGAATCGAGTTTTGGGGAAAATCCTTTATCTGTGGTCCCCAAGGGGAGATTCTGGCCTTGGCCTCCCATGACAAGGAAGAAATCCTTATGGCCGAAGTGGATTTGTCCCTTCAGGAAAATGTACGACAAAACTGGCCTTTTTTTAGGGACAGACGTATTGATGCATTTGGAGATCTCACCAAAAGGGCTTTGGACTAGGTCTTATGGGTAAAAGAAGATTTCCAGCGGAATGGGAGCGACAGAAAGGTGTTTTATTGTGCTTTCCGCACAATGGCAAAGATTGGCCTGGGAAGTATGAAGCCATTCAGTGGGCTTTTGTAGAGTTCATTAAAAAAGTTTCCCTTTTTGAAACCGTATTCTTAGTTGTTGCCCATGAATCCTTAAAGGAAAAAGTATCCGACCTACTGCTCATGGCTTCGGTTGACCTTGATAGAGTTTCATTTATCATCCATAAAACCAACCGAAGTTGGATGCGCGACTCCGGACCTATTATCGTTAAGAATAATGGAAAATTGGAAGCGATAAATTTTAATTTCAACGGATGGGCCAAGTACAACAATTGGCAATTGGATAAACATGTGCCTGCCGTAGTTTCAGATTTTTTGAAAGTCCCGCTGACTCAAGCGACTTACAAGGGAAATAAAGTTATTTTGGAAGGTGGTGCCTTGGAAGTCAATGGAAAAGGTACGTTGATAACTACCGAAGAATGTCTTTTACATCCTTCAATTCAGGTTCGGAATGCAAGTTATACAAAAGCCGATTATGAAGCTGTATTCCAAGAATATTTGGGAATAACCAATACGATTTGGTTGGGAGAAGGGGTCATCGGGGATGACACACATGGCCATGTAGATGATTTGTGCCGATTTGTAAATGCCGATACTGTAGTGACCGTGGTTGAAACAAATAAGGCGCACAAAAACTATAAAACACTTCAAGATAATGTAGAACGACTCTGTTCTTCTAGGTTGGAAAATGGGAAACCTTTAACAATTGTAGAATTACCGATGCCAAAACCCATCATTTTCGAAGCATTGGAATTGCCAGCGAGTTATGCTAATTTCTTAATTATTAACGGTGCTGTTTTGGTCCCCACCTTCAATGATTCCAATGACCGAATCGCACTGAACATTTTAGCGGAGTGCTTCCCTGACCGAGAAGTCATCGGTATCAACTGTATCGATTTAATTTGGGGCTTTGGGACATTGCACTGCTTAAGCCAACAAATACCGGAATAAATAGAATTCAACGAAAGACCAATTATTTGGTTTCCCCAGGATGATATGTTTTTTGTGCCCTTTTAAGCACATCGTCCCTGTAATAGGCGGCGTCCTTCCAATTAACATTGATATATCGCTCCGTTTGATCATCAAAATGAGGTGATTTGGGGTCACCACTTTGACCGCCTGCCAAAATGGTTTTTGCGGTTACCTTATCCCCAAACTCTACTACGGCCGCAAAACTATTACCTCGGGTGCCATAGATTTTTTTGGCTCCTGGGGTAGTATATCTAGCTCCATAAGCGGCCAAAGCTCCCCATGTCCCTGATGCAAAACCCACCCCAACACTGGGTAAACTATCGCTGAAAGTCTGTACGATATCGCCGTTTAAACGCTGGTAGCGGTTGACTTCCCCCCAAGGCATTTGCCAAGTACCAAAGTCCTTTTCTAAAACCTCAATAGCTTCTAACAACAATTGGAACTTTCCAACATAGTCGCCATTTTCAATCCAATGTTCTAATAATTCCATTGAAGATAATCCCTCTGGTCTATTCATACGCTGGTAAACCAAAGTGCCATAATAATGGGCCAATGTCATAGGTATCGATTCTTTAGATGTCTTAAAATCCCAGTTTCGCAATACTTCTATAGGTTTACTTATTTTATCCTCTTTATTGATATTGTCATCATAAGTTTGGATCAAATCTGGTATTAAAACTTTAAAAGCAGGTAAATACGGATCATGGGCCAATTGAATGAGGCTATCAATGGTATACCCTTTCCGATCAGTCAATAATTCAATAGCATGTATCCCCCTAAAGTTTTCCTGGTCTTTGGACATATAGTAGGGATACTCCTCTTTTTTAGGACTGAATTCCGCCGCTGAGGTATAGGGTGTGGAGTTACAATTCTGTATCCATCCATTTTCCGGGTTCAGTACCAGAATATTTTCATCAACGGTATGAAGTCCTTGCCAATCGGTTTGAGGATTACTTCCATCCACTGGCTGCGAGTAATCAAAGCTGACATCCCTTTTGGGCACGAAGTTCCCATGGAAATAGGCAATATTTCCTTCGGCATCAGCATAGACCGTATTGTTGGATGAATTGGTTCGAATGTCCATCATTTCCCTGAATGCTTCATAACCGTCCTTTTTAGTTCTAACGAAAGACTGTTCCAAGGCCTTTACAGGTTCCCACATCATGGCAGAGGCGGTCCATTGTCCTTCCACCGCATGTGTAATGGGTCCATGGTGTGTACGGTACATGGGGAATGTGCGTTCTTGCATTCCTGTGTCCGTTTTATATTTTAGGGTAACCGTAGTGGAATCTATTGGCCGGAGCTCCTCACCATATTGATAAAACAGGTTTCCATCATTCTTAACGATGGTTTCCTTGAACTCATCCATCACATCCGTATACGTGGAGGTATGCATCCAACCTGTTTTTTCATTAAACCCTTGATATACAAAAAATTGCCCCCAAGTAACCGCACCATAAGCATTTAGGCCTTCCTCGCTTACCACATGAACCTCGCCCCTAAAATAAAAGGAAGTATGCGGATTGATCAGCAACATGGCGTTCCCTGATTGTGTTAATTTACCCGATATGGCTATGCCGTTGGAGCCCTGAGGCTCGGCCATTTCTTCCTGCTTCTTTATCTTCATCAATTCCATTTCAGGAAGTTCCATCCCACTCTCATAAAAAGACTCAATTTTTCGTGTAGAAATACGTTCGATATCCCCACCGATACTGCCTTCACTAAAATACATGGGCATCCAAGGTTCAAATCGGGTCAATAATTTTGGCTTTACTTCCGGGTGCGTGTACAAATAGTAATTAATACCATCGGCAAAAGCATCACAGAGCTTTTTTAACCATTCGGGACTTTTGTCATAGTTGGTTTTGGCCTCTGCTTCGGTCATAAAAAGTTTCGCCCTTAAGTCACTATAAATGGCTTCCTCTCCTTCCACTTCCGCCAGCCTGCCCGTGGCCCAAATATAATTTTGCTCTACTCGATTGAAATCATCCTCACACTGGGCATATAACAGTCCAAAGACGGCATCCGCATCGGTCTTACCATAAATGTGGGGCACCCCAAAATCATCCCGAATAATTTCTATTTCCGCCGCTTGGGCCTTCCATTTTTCAACTTCGGGATTCATTATTTCCTTGGACCCGCAGGCCATCAATAGACAAAATACGGCAAAGTAAAATACACCTTTCATACACTATTCTTTACGCTTTTGAAGGTACATAAATGTATTCTCTTTTACCAATTTAAGTATATGCTCCCGCATTTTTAAAAAACCAGGGCCGTATGGTATGACGATTGTCAGTTTTTGTATGCTTAAAATCGTGTAGCTTTGAATAAACACGGTAATTTAGTAATCTAATTCATTGGTATTTAACCATACCGGTACGTAAAGAAACGGTCCATTGAGAAAAGTTGCTTTATTGTTCATCACATTATGGTTCATTTCCTGTGGGAATCAAGAGGAAAAGGTCTATCCTAAGAAAATGTTCATGACAGAATCTGTCTATGCTTCAGCAAAGGTTCAACCGGATAGTCTTTATCAGGCATTTGCCGCCGTATCCGGAATTTTGAAAACTAATTTGGTGGAAGAGGGCGATTTGGTCAAAAATGGAGATCCTTTGATTCAGATTATAAATTCCGCACCAGAACTCAATGCGGACAACGCCCGGTTAAACCTGAATTTGGCAGAGGAAAATTACAAGGGCAGTGCTGCCGTTCTAACCGCATTGGAGGATGAAATTCAAGCAGCCCAACTTTCCTTAAGGAACGACTCTATCAATTATTTTCGACAAAAAAGACTTTGGGAGCAACAGATCGGTTCCCAAGTACAGTTTGAGAATAAAAAATTGGCCTATGAACTCTCCCAAAACAAATTTCGATTGGCTAAAAATCGCTACGATCGCACAAAAAAAGAACTTTCCACGCAATGGCAGCAAGCCCGTAACAGTTACAAAACCGCAAAAACCAATGTAGAGGATTTTACCGTCACTAGTAAAATAAACGGAAAAGTCTATGCACTTTTTAAGCAACCCGGAGAAATTGTAACCACTATGGAACCTTTGGCGGCGGTAGGCAGTAAGGATGTATTTATAATCGAGTTGCTTGTGGACGAAGTGGATATTGTAAAAATCTCCCCGGGATTACAAGTACTGGTTACCTTGGATGCCTATAAAAACACCGTTTTTGAAGCATCCATCCATAAAATTTATCCAAGAAAAGATGAGCGCTCACAGACATTCAAGGTAGAGGGCGTTTTTAAAGACCCTCCAAAAACCTTATATCCGGGATTGGCAGGAGAGGGTAATATCATTATTGCGGAAAAGGAAAATGTATTGACCCTGCCCAAGTCCTATTTAATCAATGGGAATCAAGTACGTACAAAGAACGGGATTGTACAGTTGAAAATTGGACTGCAGAGCCTAGATCAGGTGGAAGTTCTGGAAGGAATAGATGAAAACACCGCCATTCTAAAGCCCGAAGAATGACCAACTGGAGTGTCATCTTAAAAATTGCACGAACACATCTAACGACCAAGATGAAAAGTACGGTGACCGCTGCCCTAGGTGTAACTTTTGGTATAGGGGCTTATATTACCATGGCCGGCTTCATGACCGGGTTGAACAACCTACTCGACGGACTTACCCTTAATCGCACACCCCATGTTCGATTATACAACGAAATTGCGCCATCCAAAAAGCAACCTATTTCCTTATATACCGATTTTGAGGGGGGCTTCAATGTAGTTACATCCATAAAACCCAAGGAAACCCAAATAAAAATTCACAATGCACTGCCCATATTAAAGTATCTTAAAACCAATGACGACGTTAAGGGCGCTACCCCGCAGTTGCAGGCCCAGATTTTCTATCTTTCAGGTTCAATAGAATTAGGAGGTATGCTAATCGGGGCCGATATCATGGAAGAAGCCCGACTTTCCAATATCAACGACTATATTGTATCGGGAAGTCCAGAAGCCTTAAAGAACAACGCCAATGGTATTTTACTTGGTGCGGGGCTCGCGGATAAAATGTCGCTCTCGGTAGGTGACCGTATTCAGGTTGCCACGGTTTCGGGCTCTATTTTTCCCCTAAAAATTGTAGGTATCTATCAAAGCGGATTGGCAGAGATAGATAATTCCCAGAGCTATGTAAACCTGAAAACGGCCCAGCGAATTTTAGGACAACCTGAAAACTATATCACGGACATTCATATAAAATTGTTTGATATAGAAGCGGCGCCCGCGATGGCAATAAGATGGGAGAGACAATTTGACATACAGGCCATAGATATCAAAGAAGCCAATGCACAGTTCGAAACGGGCTCGAGCATACGAAACCTGATTACCTATGCTGTTTCCCTAACCTTATTGATTGTTGCCGGATTCGGTATTTATAACATTCTCAATATGCTGATTTATGAGAAAATGAAGGATATTGCCATCTTAAAAGCTACGGGTTTTTCGGGCAGGGACGTGTCCCTTATCTTCATCAGTCAGGCAGTCATTATTGGACTATTGGGCGGTATTCTGGGCCTTATGGTTGGGTTTGGCCTTTCGGTGTTGATTGACAACACACCCTTTGAGACAGAGGCACTTCCCACAATAAAAACCTATCCCATCAATTATAATCCGCTCTATTATGCCATAGGTATCGGCTTTGCCTTACTATCCACCTTTATCGCCGGATATCTACCTGCCAATAAAGCGAAAAATATGGACCCTATTAAAATAATCAGGGGAACCTAAAGCCCCAAACCTACGTCATGAAATTAGTACTCGAAACAAGGAACATTAATAAACACTTCTACAAACCCAAGGATTTCCATGTACTTAAGGATATTTCTTTTGGGATTCAACCCGGGGAATTTACCTCAATAGTGGGAAAGTCCGGTTGTGGAAAATCTACGTTGCTTTATATTCTGTCCACCATGGATACGGAATATACAGGTGAACTTTATCTAAATGATCAACTGATAACCGGTAAATCCAATGAGGAACTTTCAAGGATAAGAAACAGGCACATAGGGTTTGTATTTCAGTTTCATTATCTGCTCGCGGAATTCAGCGTACTTGAGAACGTAATGCTGCCAGCAAAAAAACTTGCCGAAAAATCCTTGAAAGAAATTGAACATGACGCCCATGAAAAATTAAAAATGCTCCATATTGGGCATTTGGCCCAACAAAGGGCTTCCCGCATTTCTGGTGGTGAAAAACAACGTGTGGCCATAGCCCGCGCATTGATCAACAACCCTACCATTCTTATGGGCGATGAACCCACTGGAAATCTAGATAGCCATAATTCTGAAAATGTCTTTAATATCTTTAAGAATCTTGCCCAAGAAAAGGGGCTTTCGCTTTTGGTAGTAACCCACGATAATGATTTTGCAAAACGCACAGATCGCATCATTGAAATGGAGGATGGTAGCATATTGAAATAATCATCCCAAAAATCATTCGGTAATTCAATGAATGGAACTTTTGTTCTCGGACCCATTTTTTGTTGGCTTCTTAAAGTTATTCCATACACTTCTAAACAAAAAGGTATTTTTGCATCATGGCAGAAAAAAAGGTTAGTACCCTACAGGCATTTAAAACTATTATTTGGCCCAGAAGAAAACTGGTTTTTATCGGACTATTGTTAATCGTTATCAGTAAGGCGGCAAGTTTTGTGGCCCCGGTATCCCTTCGGTACTTTTTGGATGATATTGTTCCTAATAAGAACTATGACTTTTTAAAAATTCTGGTAATCGTTGTAATTCTTTCGTTTCTGGTACAGGCCATTATGTCCTTTCTATTGACAAAAGTACTGAGTATACAGGCGCAGTTTATGATATCGGAACTTCGCGCGCAGGTCCAAAAAAAAGTACTTGCACTTCCCATTCGCTTTTTTGACAATACAAAGTCGGGCGCACTGGTATCCAGAATCATGAGCGATGTGGAGGGTGTACGTAACCTTATTGGAACCGGTCTTGTACAATTGGTTGGAGGAACCATTACGGCGGTTGTTTCCCTTATTCTCTTATTACGAATTAGCCCCACTATGACCTTACTGACCTTTATCCCCTTGATACTGTTTGCAGTAATTGCCTTAAAAGCCTTCAAGATCATTAGGCCGGTTTTTAGGGAAAGAGGCAAAATAAATGCAGAGGTGAAAGGCCGACTAACGGAAACTCTTGGAGGAATACGGGTCATTAAAGGCTTTAATGCCGAAGAACAGGAAGGAAAAGTATTTGAAGAAGGCGTGGAACGTTTATATCAAAACGTAAAGAAAAGCTTAACGGCAACAGCGGTAATGACCAGTTCATCTACCTTTCTTTTAGGATTGGCCACTACAGGCATTATGATGGGTTTTGGAGGATACAAAATGATGCAGGGCGAATTAAGTACAGGCGAGTATTTTGAATTTACCTTTCTATTGGCCCTTATGGTCGCCCCCATTGTTCAAATGAGCAATATAGGAAGTCAGCTTACTGAAGCCTTGGCCGGATTGGACCGAACCGAAGAACTCATGAATCAAGTGACCGAGGCAGATGATAAGGACAGGACCATTGAACTAAAACAAATAAAAGGCGACATGCGCTTTGAGGATGTTTCCTTTGCCTATGAGGAGGACAAGGAGGTATTGCACAATATCAGTTTTGAGGCCAAGGCAGGAGATGTCATAGCGCTTGTTGGAAGCTCCGGTTCGGGTAAATCGACTATAGCAGGTTTGGCAGCCAGTTTTCTGAATCCGGATTCCGGAACCATAACCATTGATGGTATTGACCTTTCAAAGGTTGACCTAACCAGTTTCCGCCAGTTTTTGGGAGTGGTCCTACAGGACGACTTTCTATTTGAAGGCACCATCCGTGAAAATATTCTTTTCCCCAGGCCGGATGCTACCGAGCAAGAACTACGGGATGCCGTTAAAGCTGCTTATGTTGATGAATTCACTGATAGATTCGATGATGGTCTGGACACCGTCATTGGGGAGCGGGGGGTAAAACTTTCGGGTGGCCAACGACAACGTATTGCTATTGCACGTGCCGTACTGGCAAATCCACAAATTTTGATACTGGACGAAGCCACTTCCAATCTGGATACCGAGAGCGAATCCCTAATTCAAAAAAGTTTGGCTGAACTTACCAAAGGTCGAACAACCTTTGTCATTGCCCACCGTTTGAGTACCATTAGAAAGGCCGATCAAATCTTGGTCATTGAAAATGGAAGGATTGCAGAACAAGGCACCCATGAGGAATTGATAGCCACCGAGGGTAGATACTATAATCTGTTTACGTATCAGGCGAGGATATAGTTAGCTAAAAAAACGCAAGTTCAAGATCAAATACAAATTCAGTAGAGACTCATCTAAAATTTGAATTATTTCTTTATGGGTTTGAACTTGACTCTTGAATTTGAATTTGTTAAAGTTCCTCAGGTGCAAGCTCAACTTCCAGTCCGTCCATATCCTCACTAATATGTAACTGGCACCCAAGACGGCTGTTCTCACGAACATTAAAAGCCTCCGCCAACATGGCCTCTTCATCATCACTTTTCTCCGGTAAGTCATGGTCAGATTTCACATAGCATTGGCAAGACGCACACATGGCCATTCCTCCGCAAATCCCAATAGTTCCTTCAGGAGCCAATTCATAGGAACGCACCACTTCCATCAGGTTCATGTTCATATCGGTTGGGGCATCTACTTCATGCAATACACCGTCACGGTCGGTTATTTTGATTTTTATATCGGTCATTTTAATCAATCGCTTTTATTACTGCTTTGGGAGCTTCTTTTTTTGAACCATCAAATCCGTTAATACCTCCAACGGTCGTGTACTTTAGAACGTATTTTTTATCTGGAAATATTCTTTGATAGGCACTTTGACACATCAATGTGGCTTCATGGAAACCACACAAAATCAATTTGAGTTTGCCGGGATAGGTATTAACATCCCCAATGGCATAGATTCCGGGAATATTGGTTTGATAGTCGAACGTGTCTACTTTGATGGCATTTTTTTCAATTTCCAAACCCCAATCCGCAATTGGCCCTAATTTGGGTGAAAGTCCAAACAAGGGTATAAAATTATCTACCTCCAAAGTAATATCTTCGGCGGCGTTGGTAGTTTTCCGTATCGTAACCGATTCTAATTGCCCTTCCCCTTGTAAGCCTACTATTTCTCCAGGGGTTATTAGGTTAATCCTTCCTTGATTTTTGAGGTTTTGTACCTTTTCAACCGAATCCAGGGCACCTCTAAATTCGTTTCTTCGGTGTACCAAGGTCACTTCGGATGCAACATCGGCCAAAAATATGCTCCAGTCCAATGCAGAATCACCACCACCTGCAATAACGACCTTTTTATCACGATAAACCTCAGGATCTTTTATCATATAAGATACCCCGTTATCCTCATATTCCGAAAGATTTTCCAACAAGGGCTTTCTTGGCTCAAAACTTCCAAGCCCTCCGGCAATGGCCACTACCGGAGCGTTATGTTGGGTCCCCTTATTTGTGGTGACCACAAAGGTACCATCATCTAATTTTTCAATGGTTTCGGCCCTTTCCCCTAAAGTAAAACTGGGTTGGAAAGGTTTAATTTGTTCCATGAGGTTATCCACCAAATCACCGGCAAGAACTTCCGGAAAACCTGGAATATCATAGATGGGTTTTTTGGGGTATATCTCAGAACATTGTCCACCAGCTTGCGGTAACGCATCGATAAGGTGGCATTTTAATTGTAACAATCCTGCTTCAAAAACGGCAAAAAGGCCTGTTGGACCGGCCCCTATTATAAGTATATCTGTTTTAATCATGTATAGCGCTATTAGCTGGCTAAACTACTCGTGGGAAAGTTTAAAATTTATGATTATTATCAGGTTATTCTACTACGTTGATAACCTCTTCTATTTGGGGGGCATATTTTTTAATGGTCATTTCAACACCACTTTTTAGTGTCATTTGATTTACACTGCATCCCACACAGGCACCGTGTAACTTCACCTTTACGGAATTTCCATTATCGATGGAAATCAAGGAGATATCCCCACCATCACTTTGCAGAAAGGGACGAATTTCATCCAAGGCCTTTTCTACTTTTTCTTTTAAGTCATCCGAAGTCATTGTTGTCATAACTACTTCTTTTTAACGGCAGAACAGCCTGCCATTGTTGTTATCTTGATCGCCTCAGTTGGCGGAATATTTTCGTTTCTGTTCACTACCTCTTGAACCACATTTTTGGTCAGTTCCTCAAAGGCAGATTCAATAGGTGTTGCGGTTTGCAAGGCTGCCGGCCTACCTACGTCACCGGCCTCTCGTATACTCTGTACCAAGGGTATTTCACCCAAAAAAGGAACATCCAAGTCTTCCGCTAAGTGTTTAGCACCCTCCTTCCCAAAAATATAGTACTTATTATCAGGCAACTCCGCTGGAGTAAAATAGGCCATATTTTCTACAATTCCTAAAACGGGGACATTAATGGATTCTTGTTGGAACATGGCCACTCCTTTTCGAGCATCGGCCAAGGCGACTTCTTGCGGAGTACTTACCACTACCGCACCTGTCACGGGCATGGATTGCATAATGCTCAAGTGGATATCCCCAGTTCCAGGGGGTAGATCCAACAACATAAAATCTATTTCTCCCCAATGGGCATCAAAAATCATTTGGTTCAATGCCTTTGAGGCCATTGGCCCCCTCCAAATAACGGCTTGGTTCGGTTGGGTAAAAAATCCAATCGAAAGTAATTTTACCCCATAATTTTCAACAGGCTTCATTTTGGACTTTCCGTTGACATTTACCGCCAAGGGTTTTTCATGGGCCACATCGAACATAATGGGCATGGAAGGTCCATAAATATCGGCATCCAATAGTCCTACCTTGAAACCCATCTTCGCCAAAGTAACCGCCAAGTTTGCCGTTACCGTAGATTTGCCTACACCACCTTTACCCGAGGCTACAGCTATAATATTTTGAATGCCGGGAATTGGCTTTCCTTTAATTTCATTGACCTTAGGGGGAGTGGAAGGAGCATCTACCTTGATGTTCACCTTTATCTTTGCCTTTTCGTACACTTTCTTATGGATGGCCTTAAGGATTTCAACCTCCGTTTTTTTACGGGCCTGAAGACTTGGATTTTTTATGGTGATGTCTACCTCTACCTCATCCCCAAAAATCTGAATATTTTTCACGGATCCACTTTCCACCATATTCTGCCCTTCACCAGGAACCGTAATGGTTTCCAAAGCCTTTAAAACCTCCTTTTTATCTATCTTCATTATATATATTCATTCTAAACAACAAAGATAGGCCTTAGGTATGAGATTAAGAAGTTAGAGCATTGAAATTGAAGATAAAACAATAAGAACTTTTTATTTTAACATAAATACAAAAACGAATTTATACCGATTTTTATTCTAGAAATTAAAGTTTAAAAAGCTGTAATTGTAGTATTTTAGAAGCCAACCAATTCCTTATTGAATGCAAAAGTCCTTTTGTGGTAAACACATATTTTTAGTTGTATTGATATTGACTTTTTTTCTAAGTGCCTGCGGGGGATCAAAAAAGTTCTCAAAAAAAGATGTAAAACGAAGTCAAGATTTAGTGGGACTTTCCTTTACCAAAAAACAGATTGACACCCTGTATCCTTATTTGAAAAGAAACAAGAAAGGATATGACTCCTTGCGAAAATACCCTTTGGATTATACGGTGTTTCCCGCCATAAAATTTGATCCTTTACCCTTTCACTTTTCACAAAAAACCCAAGCGGGAATTCCATCTTGGGATATTCCCGATAGCGTGGAAGTGCCCACCTTAAAATCGGAATTGGCTTTTTATACCATTCCGCAATTGGCTTCCTTGATTAAAAACGAAAAGATTACTTCGGTTGAATTGACCCAATTCTTCATTGACAGGATAAAAAAGTATGATAATGTTCTTCAATCTACCATTACGATAACGGAGGAACTGGCCATGGAACAGGCCAAAAAATTGGATGCGGAATTGCAAGCCGGTAAATACCGAGGCATCTTACATGGTATTCCCTATGGAGTAAAAGACCTTATGTCCGTCAAAGGTTATAAAACCACTTGGGGAGCGGAACCTTACAAAAATCAGGAATTTGATATGACGGCTACTGTGGTGGAAAAACTTCAAGATGCCGGGGGAGTATTGATTGCCAAATTGGTCTCCGGTTCCTTGGCGCGTGGGGATGTTTGGTTTGGTGGTAAAACAAAAAACCCTTGGGATATAAAACAAGGGGCAAGCGGTTCATCTGCAGGTTCCGGGTCAGCTACTTCGGCAGGACTGGTTCCCTTTGCGTTGGGTACCGAAACCTTGGGCAGTATTACTTCCCCCAGTACCCGTAATGGCATTACCGGCCTACGCCCTACTTATGGTCGTGTAAGCAGGTATGGTGTTATGAGCTTAAGTTGGTCCATGGACAAAATTGGTCCTATGGCCCGTAATGCTCAAGATTGCGCAATTGTTTACAGCATCATATCTGGAAAAGACCCTAAAGACCCTACTACCACGGACTATCCTTTTGGTTTTGACAAAAACAAAGATGTTGCCACCCTTAAGGTAGGATACCTAAAAAAAGATATCGACAAGGATACCTCAAAATCAAAGGACAATCTGACCAAAGCCTTGGAGATTTTTAAAAAAATGGGCATAAAAATGGATTCGTTAGAATTACCGGATGATGTGCCTTTCAATAGTTTTGATATTATTTTGAGGGCCGAGGCAGGTGCATTTTTTGATGACTTGGTCCTTTCGGCAGATGTGGACAAAATGGTGGAACAGGACCAACGCTCTAGGGCCAATTCCCTTCGTCAGGCCCGATTTATTCCGGCAGTAGAATACCTACAGGCCAATAGACATCGGGAAGTATTGATTGAGAAAATGAACGAACTGATCAAAGATTACGACGTCATCATCTCACCATCCTTTGGAAATAGACAGTTGGTCATTACGAATTTAACGGGACACCCCGTTATTGCCATTCCAACCGGGTTGGACAAGGACAAACACCCCACCAGCATCACTTTGGTAGGGAATCTCTATGACGAGGCCAGTATTCTTCTATTGGCAAAAGCCTTTCAAGAAAACACGGAATTTGATGAAATGCATCCAGAAGGGTACATGGATTAATATCTTAAATTTGCATTCTTTAACAAAAAATAACTAAACTATACATTATATTAGAAGTAAATCAATTAAAGCAATTAATTGATACAAAATTAGTTATTGATAATGGCAACAATCTATAACAAGTCACTATTTATAATATTGAGATAACGATGGTACGCGAAAAACTTGAACTAGGAGCTGGTATATATACAATTACAAGCATTTCCGATATTCTTAAAATTAAGAAGAATAAGATTTCGCATATTTTCAATTATTATTATAACTATAAACTCGAAGATTCATCAAATCATAAGTATTTATTGGATATTGAAGGTCATAAAGCTGTAAATTTTTTAAGCCTTGTTGAAATAAAAATTTTTTACACTCTACGTGAACACGGTATTAAATATCCAACAACTTTCAAAGCGCATGAATTTCTTTCCAAAGAATTAAAAACGCCCTATCCGTTTGCTCATCATGAAATATTGATTTCTGGATCTGATATTCTTTTTGAATTAGATAGCAAGGATTTAATAAAAGCAGATGAATCCAAGCAAACTGCAATCAAAGGCATAGTCCTTCCTTTTTGTAAGAAAATCGAGTATAACTCGAAAAATATTGCAAAATCCTATTATCCATTAGGAAAAGAAAAATCTATTATAATAGATCCTGAACATCAGTTTGGCGAGCCAACAATAAAAAACACAAATATTCTCGTCCAAAGTGTTGCTGAAATGTACAACGCAGGAGATAGCAAGGAGTTAATTTCAAACATTTACAATCTCAATTATGAGACTATAAATGATGCGATTTCCTATTACAATCAATCTGCTTAATGGAGTTTTTCTTTGACGAGAATTTCGACAATAATATTCCTGACGCATTGAATCTAATCGAAAAATTAGAAGGTAAGCACAGTGTAAGTCCGACAAGAAGAATATTCAAACCAGGCATTAAAGATCCTAATCTAATTCCAAAGATTTCAAAAAAGAAAGGAGTTTTGGTAACGTTTGATAGAAAGGCCCTTAAAGCACATATTAAATTGCTGAAACGTCATAAAGTATCGGTTTTTGCTTTAAGCTTTGGCAGCGAAAAATATTCAGAAAAAGTTCATTTGATTTTAAAGAGTTGGAAGCTCATTAAGGAAAAGGTCGAACTACATGAGAATTTGAAACAAAGACCATATTTCTATAAAGTTTCCAATAATGGATTAAAGGAATGGAAATAATAATACAAATTAAACCTTTCTCCCGTCCAGCAAATTGATAATCCGTGAGCCATAGGCCGCATTTTTTTCGGAATGCGTGACTTGAATAATGGTGACCCCATCTTCCTGGTTTAATTTTTTGAACAGCTCCATTATTTCTTCACTTTGTTGGGAGTTAAGATTACCCGTTGGCTCATCGGCTAAAATCAACTTGGGATTGGCGATCAATGCCCTGGCCACCCCAACAAGCTGTTGTTGCCCTCCACTTAACTGTGCAGGGAACAAATCCTTTTTTCCCACGATATTAAATCGATCTAACATATCGGCAACCATGGCCTTACGCTCAGAGCCTTTGAATTTTTTATACAGAAGGGGCATTTCCAAGTTTTCCTGTACCGTTAAATCATCCAGGAGATGATAGGATTGAAAAACAAAACCGATATATTCCTTGTACAGGTTGGAACGGTGTTTCTCCTTTAGGGTGTGCACAGATTCATCCAAGAAATTATATTCGCCCTCGTCAAAGGTGTCCAACATTCCTATAACATTCAATAAGGTGGATTTACCAGAACCCGAAGGGCCCATTACGGAAATAAACTCTCCCTCTTCTACTTCCAAATTAATGTCCTTCAATAAAAAGACACGCTGTCCGCCAGAGTTGACCCATTTGAATATATTCTTTAACTGTAACAACATAGTTTTCTGTTTAATGTAAGGTTTTTTTATTTCTTAGTTATTTTTTATTCGTCTCTTAGTGATTTAACCGGGTTGGCCCGTGCCGCTTGAATGGTCCTGGTTCCAATAGTCAATAATGCTATTGTAACGGCAATGGCTCCAGCTCCAACAAAGAACCCAACACCTAAGTTTATTCTATAGGCGTAGTTTTGCAACCATTGTCGCATTATATACCATGCAATGGGAGAAGCAATGAGGAAAGCCAACATTACCAATTTCAAGAAATCCTTGGTGAGGATATACGTAATGGACGTTACACTGGCGCCTACCACCTTTCTAATCCCTATCTCCTTAGTGCGCTGTGCAACAATTAACAGGGACATCGCAAAAAGACCCATACAGCTTAATATGATTGCAATGAGTGAACCGCTTGTAATCATTTTGGCCGTTGTTTTTTCACTTCTAAAGGTTCTGTCAACATTCTCGTCTAAAAAAGAACCCAAAAATGTAGCATTCGGTTCCAATTTTTTCCAAGTACGCTCCAAGGCATCATAAGAGCTAGCCATATTCTGGGGTGCCACTTTTGCATAGGCGTAGGTAAGCCCCCATTCTCTACTCATGTAAAAAGTAATGGGTTCAATAGCCCTGTCCAAATCATTGAAATTATAATCCTTGACGACTCCAAGGACCGGATAATAAACGCCATCATCAAGTTCCAATTGTGCTGTAAGTGGGTCTTCTTCCTCCAATTCCTTGGCCATTGACTCGTTAATGACCACGCCTAAACTATCGGCGGCGCTTTCAAAATCCCTACCTGCCACTAGCTCTAATCCCAAGGTTTTAATATAATCATGGTCTACGACCAAAAAATTAGTCTTTACGGCTCGGCCTTTATATTCAAAACCAATTTTACTGGATGATCGGCTGCCATCCTTTCCAAGTCCAAGGTTATTATCAGCCCCACTAACAGATAGGATATCCGGATTACCCTTTAATTCATCCTTCAGTAAATCTACCACGTCATTACTATTACGCTTTCCATTCAACGGAAAGGAAACCACCTGTTCCTTATCATAGCCCAAATCTTTGTTACGCATGTATTCAATTTGTCCCCATAACACCAAAGTGCCTATAATCAATAATATGGCAATCCCAAATTGAAATACCATAAGCACATCCCTAACCTTGTTGCTCCCTGTAGATTCCAGTTTTCCTTTTAAAGATTGAATGGTCCCCAAACGACTCATCAGCATTGCCGGGTATCCACCCACAAACATGGATATGGCTAACACCATGCCAAGTAGGCCTATAATTGCCGTAGGGTTCCACAACATTTCTGCCGAAATATGAGTGTTGAACATGGTTTTAAACTCATCTAAAAATACCAAGCTCAACAATACGCCGACACCTATGGATACCCCAAATACAAAAAGACTTTCACTCCAAAATTGAAAAAAGAGCTGCTTTTTTTGGGCCCCCAAGGTTTTACGCATCCCAATTTCCTTGAGACGTTTTGCCGTTTTGGCAATACTCATATTGATATAGTTGACACAGGCAATGAATAGGATTAAAAAAGCAACTCCTAAAATGAGATAGGGCATGCCTCTACTAATCTGTATAGTTCCGTTTTTTAAACTGGTGAAATGAACATCGGTCATGGGTACTAATCTCAAGTCTATAAATCGGCCGTTGGAATCCGGGGAAGCCCCATCCCTTTTTAACATTTCTATCCCTTCATTATAGTGTAGGTCTACAAAAGAGGCACTAATATTTTCAAAACCAGAAGCGGTCACGCCCTCATCCAATTCAACATATACATCATGATATTGGGAATCCCACTGCTCCTTATTATCAAAATAATCCTTATGACTTTCAAAACGTGCGGCAATTTCAAATTCCAACGTGCTTTGAGGTACAATATCATCCGTAATGGCACTTACCGTAAATGGTTTTTGAATGCCATTTACCAATAGATTCACTGTTTTACCAATAATATCCGTAGAACCGAATAGTTTATCCGCCGCTTTTTTTGTTAATACTACACCATTCAGGTCATTCAAAGGTTCCGTTTCATTTCCGTTGGAAATTGGGAAACTGAACATGGAAAAGAAATCTTGGTCTACCCAAACAACATCCATATCTACTTCCTTATCGTTGTAAAAAGCAAGGGTACCGTCCTGCAAATACCTAGTAATCCGTTTCACTCCTGGGACCTCAGCCTCTAAGGCAGGTGCCAAGGGTGCAGGTTGTACCGTACCTGCTTCAGGACCTTTTGGGGTTTGTTGGGTTCTGACAATTTTATAGATGGATGCACCGTTTTCGTGGAAATTATCAAAGGAAAGCTGATACAAAGCGGCCATTCCCAATAAAATGGCAACCGCAAATGCTATTGATAACCCAATTATATTCAAGGATGTATTTGTCTTATCCTTAATTAAATTTCTCCAAGCGACTTTTAGATAGTTTTTGATCATGATATTATTTTTTGATTGATTCTGACTTTATTTTAGTCCCTTTATTCCGTTCGTAAACTTTCCACGGGATTGATATTCGCCGTTCTAAAAATTCGGAGTCCTATGATGATAAGTGCTACAATGACCATTCCCAACCCACTGGCAGCGAAAACCCACCAACTAAGCGTTGTCTTATAAGCATAATCCTGCAGCCAATTGTTAACGCCCCACCAGCCCAACGGAGCGGCAATGGCAAAACCGATAAATACCAACACCATAAATTCCTTGCTGAGCAATAGGTTCAATTGGAGCAGATTGGCCCCTAAAACCTTTCTTACACCAATCTCCTTGGTGCGTCTTTCCGTGGTGTAAATGACAAGTCCGAAAAGACCTAAGCAACTGATTAGAATGGCCAGCCCAGCAGCCCATTTCAGTAATTGCGCCGTATGGCGTTCCTTGTTATAAAATCCCTTAACGGTGTCATCCATGAAATTGACGGTTATCTCTTCATCGGGATAGACCGTTGCCCAGGCATTTTCTACTTCTTTAATAGCATCCTGCCACGATTTGGAATCCGGTCCTAGGTCAAAGTGCAGTGTAGTATACCTGCTCCATGAGTTCTTGTTCCACTGACCGTATATGGCCAAGGGTTTAATGGAGGACCGTAACGAGCGTTGGTTAAAATCCCGTATCAGACCTACAACGGGTATGTTGGTGGTATCCAGCTTTACAATGCTTCCCACTACTTGGGAAGGGTCTTGAAAACCTAGACCTTTAGCAAAGGCCTCATTTACAACAAACTCCTTTATACTGTCATTTAAACGTTCCCTACCGCTCAGCAAAGGTATACCATATGTATCTAAGTAGGTAAGGTCACCTTTGAGCATTTCCGTCCCTTGATGGGTTTCCTTGCCATCCTTATAATAAGTAAGTATGGTAGATTGCACATTATTGGACGCCGGTGGGTTTCCGCCCAGACTCACATTGGATAACCCATTGATGTTTTTTACCCTATCAAAAAAAGATTGGGTCTTTGTATCGGTATTTCCGTTCCATGGCAAATGGACAAAAGCCAAGGCATGGGTTTTAATGCCCATATCTTTGTTCATTGCATAATATAATTGTTTGCCAACCAAAACTGTGGCAATAATGAAAACCTGCGCCACCGCAAATTGGAATACCGTTAAGGTCTTACGAAGACGGGTTCCCTTGTTGCCTTTTACCATTTGTCCTTTTAATACCAAAACCGGCCTAAATTTGGACAATACAAATGCTGGATAAAACCCGGATAACAGGCTTACCGTAGCGACTAACAGTAAGATTGAAGCCAGCCCCCAAGGAGAGTACAGCACGTCTAAATCTATGCCCGAAGGCAGAAAATCCGTAAACTGTTTCAACAGTAATGGGGCTAGCAAAGCAGAAAGTAGGGCCGCCACTATGGTCAATAAAAACGTCTCGCACAAAAATTGAACGATCAATTGTCTCTTGGAACTGCCCAAGGTTTTTTGGATTCCAATTTCCTTGGCCCTTGTCAGCGCTTGCGCAGAGCTAAGGTTAATAAAGTTGGCACACCCTAACAAAAGCAAGAAGAGAGCCACAAATCCTAGGGCCTTTAACACTTTTAGGTCGCCCGAATGCTCCGAATTGTTAAAGGGATAGTTGTTGTATTTTCCACCAAAGTGAAGATCTTCCAAAGGTTGAAGCGCAAATAATCGTTTTTCATCGGCCGCCCAAGGTTCCGTACTTTTGTGCTCCTCGGCCAAAGCATCCAGTCTGGCCTGAACGTTATCCATAGCCCCTTCCCCGTTTACCTTAAAAAAGAGTTGGTTGCCCGAACTGGTACTATTCCACTCTTCATCGGTGGCCATATCACTTTCACCGAACAGCTTTGCGGAAGGGAGCGACATAAACTCATAAAAATTGAAATCGGTATTGTTCGTAAAACCGGCCACAACCCCAGTGACTTTTACAGGTATGGAGTCGTTGTACATTAAGGTGCGGCCCACTATTTCGGCAAGTTTTGTATGGGGAAAATATTTTTTAGCCCTTTTTTGTTCCAATACCACTTGGGCAGGTTGTGACAGTGCCGTTTTCTTATCGCCGACCAACCACTCGTAATGGAACACGTTAAAGTAATTATCACCAGCAAAAAGGGCGTCTTCGGCGTTTTTGAACTTAAGGTCGTCCTCTTGGTTTTCAACTTTATGGAATGATGTATTGAAAAATGGAGCCGCAACTTCTACTCCGGATACACCTTCTTTAAAAGTGCGCATCAAGGGTATGGGCACCCCCCTATTGGAGAAGGTACCCTCTTTTGTTTCAAAAACGCTTACCACCCGATAGATACGCTCTTTGTCAAGATGAAATGTATCAAAGGAAAAATCATAATACACAATAGCCCCAATGACCATGGCCGCACAAATACCTATGGACAGCCCTATTACATTAATGAAAGAAAACACCTTGTTTTTAAAAATATTTCTCCAGGCAATTTTGAAATGGTTTCTAAGCATATTCTACTTTCTTATACAATGAATAGATAAATTTATTCCGACCTTAAACTTTTTACAGGATTGGCCCTTGCTGCTTTTATGACCTGAAAACTTAATGTCATGAGTGCAATTACCAAGGTCCCAATAATAGTAATCCCAAACATCCACCAGGTTATGGAGATGCGATATGCAAAGTCCTCTAACCAATTTTTTGACCACCAATAAGCTAACGGAGACGCTAAAAGAGAGGATATCAATACTAGTCTTAATAAATCCCTTGACAATAACGATACTACATTTCTCTCAGAGGCACCTAGCACCTTTCGAATCCCAATTTCCTTTCTTCTTTGAACTGCGATAAATGTTATAAGCCCAAATAATCCCATGGCCGCAATTAAAATTGCAAAAGCTGTAAAAACACTGAATATTTTTACCAGCCGATCTTCAGCCTTGTATTGTGCGTCAAAAACATCATCCAAAAAATAGTATTCAAATGGATTTTGCTCATCATATTTTATGTGAACATTTTTGAGCTGGTCTAAAAAAGTAGGAAAATTAACATTGGGTGCTATTTTTATAAACATTGTGCCACCATTTTCTAGCCAAGGAGAGGTCTTTCCATTTGAATTGACCAATAAACAAAGTGCCCCTATTTTGTGATGTAACGATGTATAAACAAAATCCTTCAAAACACCTTTTATCTCATATTGATTATTAATTTTTTGACCTACAGGATTTTTGTTGAGGTTTAACTTTTCAATAGTGGCCTCGTTTATCAATGCAAATTCGCTACCCTCGTTTAAAGTATTAAGACCAGCTAATGGTATTTCCCATTTTAGATTCAACAGCGATATAAAATTTGAATCAACATTCATAAAAGGTAAAAAAGCCATTTCCTCACTTTCGTTTCGTTGTACACCCATCATGTTATGCCCTTTATAAAGGGGAGTGCTGGAGGCACTTGTCTGAGCGACTTGGGGCAATGCCAAAACTGATTCCTTAAATGCTGTAAAGTGTTCACCTACCTTTGCAGAAAATGAAAGCATAACTGTATTTTCTCGGTCAACCCCTGTTTCTGCATATCTAAAAAAATCCATCTGCCGATCAATAACTATACCACAAATTATCAATATAACTGAAATGGAGAATTGAAAAACGGTAAAGAATTTTCTAACGCTTATAGCTCCTTCTTGCTTCCTTATTTTTCCATAAAGAGCCATAACTGGACGATAGGCAGAAAGTAAAATAGCTGGATAGGTTGCCGCTAACAGGACGGTCATTACAAAAAGTATTGTATATGAAATAAGCATATTCCGGCTATACAAAAAGGCGTTGTCAATGGGTATTTGTAAAAAGTCAAAAAAATAGGGCTGAAACAGCATGCACAGAACGTAACCAGCAGCAAAAGCAATTGTTGTGTACAATACGGACTCAAAAAAGAACTGAACCGCAATGGACTTTCTATTCGCCCCCAAAACCTTTCTTACTCCAATCTCCTTTGAACGGGTTGCTGCATGAGCGGTTGAGAGGCTTGCATAATTGACCAATGCCAACAGTAAAATGAGAAGTGCCACATAAGGAAATATTTCAATATACTTAATATTGGATGAGTTTCCCGTTAAATGAAGCTCTTGAAATGGTTTTAATATAAATTTTCTGTTAGATAAAGAATGGTCATCACCCGTAAAATTGCTGATATTAGACAAGGCCATTTCCACCATTGTCGGCTTAATGTCCTTTTTTAATTTAAAATACGTGTTAAATTCCGGGGAGTTATCCTCAATATGAAATTTCAGGTTTTCCATATTAGTCAAACTGGAAACTGTTGCCACAAAATCGAATTGAATACTGGAGTTGGAAGGTGAATTCTGGGCGACACCAGTTACGATAAAATCATGCTCACCGTCATAGCGAAGGGTCTTACCTATGGGGTCTTGGTTTCCAAAATATTTTTTCGCCGTGCTTTCTGTCAATACGATGGAAAAAGGATTCTGCAACAGTTGGTCTGCATCTCCTTCTAGAAGTTCAAAAGAAAAGAAGTTGAAAAAATTATCATCCGCAAATAACAGCTTATCCTCTAAAAATTTTAATGCAGGATTTTCAGGGTTTTCAACTGTTACCCTTGAACTGGTCAAATAACGCTGAAAATCTTCGATTGAAGGTATTACTTGAGCACTTTCTGAACCATCCGTATATCCCATATATGGCAGAAATATTGGATCATTGCCAAATTTAATTTCGGTTTCTACCCTGTAGATATCATCTATATTTTTATGGAATTTGTCATAGCTATATTCATGACCAGTATAAAGTACAATTTGCATGCAAACCGCCAGTCCTATCGCCAATCCACAGATATTAATAATCGAATAAATCTTGTTTCGTAAAAGGTTTCTCCAAGCGACTTTTAGATAGTTTCTAAGCATATTCCACTTTCCTATACAATGAATAGATAAATTTATTCCGACCTTAAATTGTTCAAAGGTTTTAGCAATGCGGCACTTATGGACTGATAGCTAATGGTAAGCAATGCCACCAATAAAGCGATAAAGCCGGCCATCAAAAATATATCCCACCCTATATTTATTCTATATGCAAAATCTTCCAACCATCTGTTCATCATATACCACCCTACCGGAACGGCAATTAAGATGGAGAGGAAGATCAACTTCATAAAATCCAAGGTCAGCAATTGATAGATACTTTTAAAAGGTGCCCCAAGTACCAACCGTATACTTATTTCTTTTTTTCGCTGTTCCACTAAAAAGGCTGATAACGCAAACAATCCAAGGCACGCCACAAGAATGGCGAACATCGCAAAACTGTTGAATATTTTTCCCATCCGTTTTACGTCGTCGTGCATTTGGGCATATTCCTGGTCAAGAAATGTAAATTCAAATGTTTGATTGGGCACAAAATCGTTCCATATGCCTTTAATGTTCTCAATGGCGCCATCACTTACCCCGTTGTCAAGTTTCACGGAAACCATACTGGGTGCATTCCCCAATACCAAGGTTAAGGGTTCAATATCCTCCTTTAAATTTTTAAAATGAAAATCCTCCAAAACACCAATGATGGTCCAATCCTGCCCATTATTTATCTGTTTTCCAATTGGATCATCCAATCCCAACTTTTTGGCCATACTGGTATTGATTACAATTGCCGAGGAATCATTGGTAAATTCCTTGGAAAATCCTCGCCCACTTTTTATTTGGAGGCCTAATGTATGTATATAGTCATAATCCACTCTCCAAATCTGTGCTGGAACGGACCTTTCCTCCGTTCCCGATGCTGATTTCCTAAAACTATTTCCATTACGCTTGGTTCCCTCAACCGGAAGATAATCACTGATGGATACTTCCTTTACCTCTGAAAGTCCCAATAACCTTTCCTTAAATGCTTGGGCCCGATTGTTCAATAGGTTTGCCCCTTGTACCACCAATACCTGTTCTTTGTCATAGCCCAATTTTTTATCAAGGATAAAGTTCATTTGTTTGTAGATAATTAGGGTTCCTATGATCAGAACTACCGAGGTCGTAAACTGAAAAACGACGAGACCACTTCGTAAACCACCACTTTTACTTCCCATACTAAGGTTGCCCTTAAGGACATTAACCGGCTTAAAGGCGGATAAATAGAATGCTGGATAAAGACCTGCAAAAAGGCCAATTACCAAAGCCGAAACAACGATAATAGGTAAAAACCACCATGAAGCCCAAGGCATCATTATGCTTTTATCAGCAATGGAATTGAAGGTTGGCAATAAAAGCCAGGCCAACAAAACCCCTATAAAAAATGAGATAAAACTATAGATAATGGATTCGGTCAAAAACTGGCTGATCAAATTACCCTTAAATGCCCCGACCGTTTTTCTGAGTCCAACCTCCTTTGCCCTATTGGCCGATTTTGCCGTGGAAAGATTAATGAAATTTATGACCGCCAACAAGAGAACAAAACCAGCAATAGCAGCAAATAACCAAACAAAACGTATATCGCCATGTTTGAGTCCGTCCCCCATTTTTATATCCGATTTCAAATGGATATCTCCAATGGGTTGTAATTTGTACTCCAGGGTTTTCAATACTTCCATAAAATCCTCGCCCATCCCCCTTTCCATTTGGGCGGGAATAAAATAATTCTCCAATATGGCGCCCATTTTTTCTTCCAAGGCAGGGATATTGGTGTTTTCATCCACAAGCACATAGGTAAAATAATTGGTTGTGGTCCAACTGGTATTTTTGTCTTCTATGACGAGTAAAAAATCAAAATCAAAATGGGATTTGATAGCGGGATTATTTTTTACAATCCCAGTTATGGTGTAGGGCTTGTCCGTGTTATCATCCAAAAACAAGGTCTTTCCTAATACATCGCCATTTGGAAAATACCTTTGAGCCTTATCTTCGGTGAGTATTATACTGCTAGGGTTTTTAAAAACCTCATCCCTATCGCCCTCTAAAAGGTCCAATTCCAATATCTCTACTGCCCGCTGATCGGCAAAAACAAAACCGTCATCCAAAATGTTTTGTGAAGACCCTTGAATTCTCAGTGTCCTTTTTCCCGCACCAAACAATTCGCTTGTATTTATTTTACCGGCTTTCTCAATTTCTGGGTAGGTCGATTCCAAAGTTTCTGCAAAAAGTCTTTGAAAATGAACACTTTTCAAAACCTCACCATCCATACTTCCTTGCATTACCACCCTAAATATTCTATCCTTTTTTTGGTAGTGATTATCATAGCTCAATTCATTATTTATGAAAAGGGCTATTAACAAACAGGCTGCTATCCCAATGGAAAAACCTCCTATTTTGATAATGGTAAAGAGCTTGTCCTTTTTTATATTTCGCCAAGCGATTTTTAGATGGTTTTTAAACATAATATTCGTTTCTTGATGAGATGATGAACCTAGTCATAATTTGTAAAACTAATTTCATGCCACTTCAATAAACGTCTGATTTTAAAACACTTAAATTTCATCAAGACCAAGAGACTGTAAAATATTTGGACAAAACATGTACAATATATTTACAACGACTTTCAAAGTACAATGGGTTACCAAAATTACTTTGACCCATTTTATAAGGTATCCTTTAAAATTCTTGGTGTTGAGCCATGCTTACTCCGCCCTTAAAGACTCAACGGGATTCTGGTTTGCGGCTTTAACATAATTGATCGTTGCAATCAACCCAATGAGCAATAGCACAAAAAAACTACTGGCCAAAAAGATTCCCCAATGTAATTCTGTCTTGAAAGCAAAGTTTTCCATCCATTTATTTGCAGTGAACCATGCCCCTGCCAATCCCAATAGAACGGCAGGTATCGCCATAAATTCAAGATCGGCGAGAAAGGATTTTAAAATATCACCTAAAGTGGCACCATTGATACGCCTAATAGCCAGTTCCTTCTTTCGTCTTACGGATTCATTGGCCGTATAACCAAAGAGACCTATAATGGTAATTAACAAAATAATGGCACTACCCGCCAAAATTGCATTTCTAAAACCTTTCTCACTTTGGTAGGCGTACACCAATTCTGCATCCAAGTTTTTTACCACTGCATCACGATAGGGTAAATATTCGTTGAAAACGTCCGTAATTTTTTGAAGCATATCCGCTCCAACGCCTTCTTTTGTCTTTATAAGCAAATGGAAGGCAAATGAGGCATCTTCTTCCTTATCTGCCACAAACTTTGCTTGCGGGGCATAATGGAAAATTGCCGGACGGTCATCGGGTTGTGTTAGTGTGTTGATTACGAAATCATCAAAGATTCCCCGAACCGTAGCTGGTCCGTGTTGGGTAATGTCCACCGGTTGCCCTACGATTTCCTTCCATCCGTTCAGCACGAGTTTATCGGCCCCTTTTTTGCTGATGAGCATATCGTTCACAGCAGAATTCTCTGCTGAAAAATTCTCCCCTTCAGTTATAGGTATACCCAAAATGGACATATAATTCTCATCTATTGTATAAAAATCTGCTACGTTGAACAATTCTTTTCCATCGGCGGACTTGACGTTGTTACCTGGAGCACCACCCAAAGGAATTTTTTCTCCAATACCCACCATATCAACACCGGGAATTCCCTCAAGTTCATGTATAAGGGTATTTACTTTACTCCCTTCCATACCCGAAGTGGAACCGAAATAAATGCCCTTGGTGCCATACCCATGATCCGCTCCTATTACACTATTGTACTGCATGACCACAATGGTCAACATGGTCAATATAAAAGTAGCTCCCACGAATTGAAAGGCCAATAGGGCCAATTTCCATTTGCCTTTTTTTTGTTGATAGTTACGGAAAGCGGTAGCCACTGGAATACGCGAATAAAACCTTCCCGGAAAGTAACTTGCGGCTCCTATCAACAGGGCCATAAAAAATAATAAGGGCCATACCACTTGAGGATTCAGAACTGAGGAGAGTTTGTGTCCCAACTGCACCTCGGCAAAGGGTTTTATTAACCATAGTGTCAAAAAGGCTCCTAAAATGGACATCAAGAACAACAGGGCAGTCTCGGAAAAAATTAGCCTTTGCAGATTCAAGGATCCCGCTCCACAGGTTTTATGTATAGCCGAGCTTTTAGCCCTGTTCACCAAAACACTCATGGTGAGCAAAAGATAATTGAACAATGACACTATCAATACGGTTAGGGCTATGGTCGTAAGAATCAATATCATATTCTTTACATCGTCCACATATAAACTTTGGATGGGCTTTAAACTATATTTAAAGATGATACCGGGCTGTTCCTCTTCCAATTTGGCAATATCCTGATTTTTTTCCTGCATCTTACGTATTGCGGGCGCCAAATCTGTCGGCGAAACACCTTCCTCCAGTTTTACCACGGCATAATAACGGTCGTTGCCCATCCAATTTTGGGTACCGTCCCACATAAATTCCTTGGTGGAAACCATGGAGACAAGTACATCATAATTATAATTGGTATTTTCAGGAATGGCTTTGAAAACACCATTGATCGTAAGCTTTTTCCCGGGATATTTCTTAAGTTCAATAACCTTGCCCATAACGTTTCCTCCCATTTGGGAAGCCAACTTATCGGAAACCATGCAGCTCATCGGACTGCTCAGAACTTCCTTGGCATTACCACTTATCATGGTTCTTGGTAAGACGTCAAAGGCATATTCGTCCGCCAATGAAAAATCCGCTTCGTAGTTTTTTTTGTCCTCTGTGTAAAAAACGGATTTTCCCATGGGATTGAAACGTGTAGCCATCTCTACACCGGGCACTTCCTCACGAAGCGCCGGAGCAATGGCCCCACTTACCCTGGAAGAGGTATCGAGCTCCTCAGAGGAGGTATCCATATTAAAGTTTTCATGCACTACATACAGGCGTTCCGCATCTGGATAAAAACCATCATAACTGTAATAGTATAGTACCTCGGACAATAATAACATTCCAAAGGCTAGCCCAGCAATTAAGGATATGATACGTGTAGTGGTCTGCTCCCCTTTACGGAACAGACGTCTAAATGCCATTTTTACAAAATTCACAGCTGTGTCGTTTTTATAGTGTTTTAGCTCCCGTTATTTAACTAAATAATTACTCCGTTCGTAAACTTTTTACCGGGTTTGCCTTGGCGGCTTTAATCGCCTGAAAACTTACGGTAAGTAAGGTTACACCGAGTGCTCCCAACATAGCCAATGCAAAAATCCACCACTTTAAGACAACTCGATAAGGATATTCCTGAAGCCATCCGTTCATAATGAAATAGGCAATGGGGACAGCGATAAAACAAGAAATGATGACCAGTTTTAAAAAGTCTTTTGAAAGCATGTTCCATACGTTGAATATAGATGCGCCCAACACCTTACGAACACCAATTTCCTTCTTGCGCTGCTCCGCAACGAAGGATGTCAGCCCAAAAAGTCCCAAACAGCTGATCAGAATGGCCAAGGCGGTAAATATGCCCGAAAGTGTACCTATTCGCTCCTCGGAGGCAAATTTTTCGCCATACTCCGCGTCTATAAACTCATACTCAAATGGTATTGCAGGAAAATGTTCTTTAAAGACCCTCTCAATGACCGCGATATTCTGATTGGCACTTTGCTGCGGATTTAACCTTAGGTTGTAATAGCTGGAATTGTTATACCGGTCATACACGTAAACACCTTGTTTTACCGGCTCGTATGGCGATTGGGTAATCATATCCTGCACCACGCCAATAATTTTTAAAGGTGGATTTGGATCTTCCTCATCGTCGTCCTTTAAAAATTTACCTACTGGATCGGGCATTCCTAAATATTTTTTGGCCGTTTCATTGATAAGCACACCCAAAGAATCTGTGGCGTACTCCCTTGAAAAATCCCTGCCCTCTACTATTTTTAGGTTGAGTGACTTTGCATATTCCGGTGAGACCTCGGTCCAAGCTAGGTCTTCTTGAAACCCCTCCGGCTTTCCTTCCCATGTAAAACCTCCCCTGTTGGACCAGATCCGAGTGGTAGGACTGCTAGAAGAAGACATTTCCACCACTGCTCCGGATTCTAGAAATTCGGTTCGCATCAAATCATACTTACCGTTAAAATCCTGACTGAACGTTGGAACCTGTATCAATCCTTCCTTGTCATAACCAATCGGCCTATTTTTGGCATGATTGATCTGTTGCATCACAATGACCGTTCCTATAATAAATGCCACCGAAACCGTAAACTGCAATACCACCAATATTTTTCTGGGCAATCCGGCATATTTCCCCACTTTAAAAGTTCCTTTCAGCACATCCACAGGTCTAAAGGACGAAAGATATAAGGCAGGATAGCTACCTGCCAGTAACGCCGTGAACAAAATAAAAATTAAGGATACCAACCAAAAAAGCCCGTTACCCCAAGGAAAGGAAATCTCCTTTCTTGCCAGTTCGTTAAAACCGTTAAGGGATAGGAGTACGATCAATAGTGCCAAGAAAAAGGCGAATAGTACGACCAAAAAGGATTCGCTCAAAAATTGATAGATCAATTGTCCCCTTTGGGAACCGATAGATTTCCGGATTCCCACCTCCTTGGCCCGTTTTTCAGAGCGAGCCGTACTTAAGTTCATAAAGTTGATACAGGCCAACAGTAACACAAATGCACCGATAATACCAAAAAGCCATACATATTTTATGCGACCGCCTACTTGCTTTCCGTTTTCGAAACTGCTTCTTAGGTACCAATCTTTCATTGGAAAGAGGAAAATCTGGGGATTGAATTCCGCCGTATCCTCATTCAAATTTTTCTTTACATCCTTTATGGTTCTTGTAACTGCATCAATGGAGGTGTTATCTGCTATTTGAACAAACATTTGAAAGGAATTATTGCCCCACTGGTCCTCCGCATTTCGTATCCATTCATTATTGGCCAAATACTTTTCCCACGAAATAATCCAATCTGTATCATTAAAGGAATTATTAAACGGGATATCCTTGTAGACGGCACTTACGTTCATATCGTGCTCATTGCTTACCCTTACGATTTTACCGATTGGGTCTTCACTTCCGAAGAGTGCATTGGCCGTGGACTCCGATAGCATTATGGAATTGATTTCCCTTAATCCGTCCTTTTCTCCTTTTATAATTTCCAGATTAAAAAGTTCCGGACCTACACGCTGCATATAATTGCCCGATCTGGAAATACTTTTCTCCCCATATTTAAGGTAATGGTCATTGGTCCAGGAACACATGATCAAATGCTCAAAATTGTCGCTGTAACCGTCTCTCAATGCTTTTTCAAGGGGTCTTGGTATGGCCGGCCCTGAACCTGTTTTTCCATTAAATGTTTGGGATTGATAAATCTGGGCGATTTTTTCCTTGTTCTTAAAATAACCGTTGTATGAAAGTTCGTCCTGTATCCAAAGGCCAATAATCAAGGTGACGGCCATGCCCAATGCCAGCCCACCAACATTGATTAAAGTATAACCTTTGTTTTTTAGAAGGTTTCTCCAAGCGATTTTTAGATAGTTTTTAAACATGATTGATGATTTCTTTGATGCTTCGACTATGCTCAGCACAGGTTGATGTTTTTTATAAAGACTATCTTTTTTTTAAAATGTGTCACTCTGCACGCAAACTTTTAACCGGGTTTGATCTTGCAGCTTTGATTGCCTGGTAGCTGACCGTAATAAACGCGATGCCAAGCGCTGCTAGACCGGCCAAACCAAAAATCCACCATGAAAGTTCTATTCGATATGCAAAATCTTGCAACCAACGGTTCATCACATACCATGAAACGGGTATGGCAATAAATAGTGAAATGCAGACCAATTTCAAAAAATCTTTTGACAACAAGGCCGTAATACCGTTTACGGAAGCACCTAACACTTTGCGAACCCCTATTTCCTTAATTCTATTTTGGGCCATATAACTAGCCAAGCCAAAGAGTCCCAAACAAGAAATTGAGATGGTCAAAAGGGTAAATAAGCTGGCCAATTTTTCTATACGTTGCTCACTTATGAATTTTTGAGCATAGTCGGCATCAACAAATTCATAGTTAAAGGGATAGTTTGGATTGTATTTTTTAAAGATTTCTTCTGTAGATGCCAAATTAGATGCAATGGGCTTGTCCTTATTAAACTTTATATGAACCATTTCGAACCATCCTTTAGCACCCTCGATTACCATAGGCTCTATTTTTTGAAAAGGGGAGTTGTACACAAAATCCTCCACCACGCCAACAATATGCCACTCAATACCGTTGTCCCTGACTACTTGTCCCAAAGGATCATCAAACCCCATAAGTGCAACGGCAGACTCGTTCAAAATCATGGCCGTGGAATCGGTAGGATATTGTTTTAAATCCAAATCCCTCCCTTCCAAAAGCTGTAATCCCATCGTTTTAATGATATTATTATCAGCTACAAGCCTATGCACCAAAGTTTTGTTGTCCTCGCTTTTTCCTTTCCAATCTAAACCCCAAGAATTACTCCAGCTTTCCGTTATGGGAGAATTCGTCTTTGAGATCGATGAGGCAATACCACCGTCCAAAAGTTCGCTAGAAATATTGGTGTAATTTTTTTCAATATCACCCTCCATTTGCACATAAATAAGCTGGTCCTTGTTATACCCCAACTTGCGGTTTTGAACGGAGCTGATCTGTTGTTTTATCACAAGGGTGGCGGTAATCAATACAATGGCGACCGCAAACTGTAGCACCACCAAGACCTTGCGAGGTGTAATCAACGTATTGATTTTGCTGAACGTACCCTTGAGTACCGCTGTAGGTTTAAATGAAGATAAATAAAGGGCAGGATAACTTCCTGCAAGCACGCCGGTTAAAAGAATTATGGATAAGGTCATAGCCCAAAACATGGGGTTTAACCAATCAATGCTTAACTCCCGATCAATGAGTTGGGAGAATGCCGGGAGAACCAGTACCAAAACAATCAAAGCCACTATGGCCGCCAATGTAGAGATTAACAAAGACTCCCCTATAAACTGGAATATCAATGCTTTTTTCCGGGCACCAACCACCTTTCGCACGCCAACCTCTTTTGCTCTTTTTTCACTACGGGCGGTACTCAGGTTCATGAAGTTGATACAAGCGATAACCAGAACGATAATGGCTATAATAGTGAAAAGACGAATCACATCGATCAACCCGCCAACCTCCACCCCATTCTCAAATTCAGAATAAAGGTGTGAACGTTTATATGGATAGAGATAAGTGACCATGTTTGGGGCATCCTTATCGTAAGTTTTTCGTAGCGTCTTAATCTTTTCTGAAAATGAGGTGTAATTTGTACCTTCTTTTAATAGGACGTATGTGGCGATGGAGTTGTTTCTCCAATTCTGATCATCCCATCCCTTTTGTTTCAGGTAGGCCCAAGGCAGTAAGTATTCGAAATTGAATTCGGTATTTGATGGAAGATCTTTTAAAACTCCTGTTACCTTGAAATTATTAGCGTTGTCCATTTTCACGATTTGGCCTACTGCCGGTTCATTTCCAAACATCTTTTTTGCAAAGGTTTCGGTAACGACCAAGGCGTTTACATCATCAAGAACGGTTTCTATGTTTCCCTCCACCAATGGAAAACTGAATATTTTTAAGAAACTAGGGTCCACAATGGTTCCCGTAGATTTTAAGTTCTTATCGCCTTTACTGAATAAAAACGTATTCTCGTAGAAATAGCGTGAAACCTCCTCCACTTCAGGATAATCTGTTTTAATGGCCGTAGCCATAACCTTGGGGGTGGAGTTCCATGTCCAAATTTCGCCATCAACCTCATACTTATTATAGACCTGGTAAATACGGTCTTTGTTCTCATGAAACTGATTGAAACCCATTTCGTAATTGACCCATAACAGAATCAGTGCGGTTACGGTGAGGCCAATGGACAAACCTAAAATATTCAACAATGAAAAGCTCTTGTTACGAACCAAATTTCTCCATGCGATTTTCAAATAGTTTTTAAACATGTTTTTTGTTTTTGATTAATGTTTTATTCGGTGCGTAAACTTTTTACGGGGTTGGCCAAAGAGGCTTTTAATGTCTGAAAGCTTACCGTTACCAAAGCAATGACCAAAATGGCAATAAAGGGCAACAGAAAAAAGCTCCAGTTTATAGCTATTCGGAAGGCATACCCCTCCAACCATTTACTTATACTGAACCATGCTAGGGGTATGGAAATCAAAAACGCGATAATGAGTAATACTGCAAACTCCTTGTATAATAGCCTTAAAATGCCCGGTACAGATGCTCCCAAAACTTTACGGATTCCTATCTCTTTTTTTCGTTGTAAGGCCGTAAACGAAGCAAGTCCGAACAGGCCCAGACATGCGACAAATATGGCTAGTAAGGTAAAAAGGCCGAATACTTGGCCAAACCTTTGATCCACCTTGTACTGTTCATTAAACCTCTCGTCGAGGAAAAAGTATTCAAATGTATTGCCCGGAAAAAAATCGTTCCATTCGGTCTGTGCCCGGGCAATGGTCTGGGCAATCTGTGAAGTTTCAATTTTTATGGAAAAATATCCATACACATCAGGATTCAAAATCAGTATCAGCGGTTCATAGGCATCGCGAAGCGATTCCTGATGAAAATTTTCCACTACTCCGACAATTTCACATTGGTCGCCCCAAAATTCGATTTGTTCGCCTATTGCCTGTTCTGGATTATCAAAACCCAGTTGTTCTATTCCTTTTCGATTAAAGATGACATTGGTCCGTTCGGTGCCAAAGTCCTTTGAAAACTTACGCCCAGCTATAATATTTATTTCAAAAACGTCTGCAAAATCATAATCTACTCGTATAAAACGATATTGCTTTTGTTCGGTATCATCCTGGCTGAGCAATCGGATTCCTCCAGCATTATCGCCAGGGCCCATCCCAGGGACAAATGAAGATACGGCCACATCTTCAATAAGTGAATACTGTAAAAGTGTTTCTTTGAATGCTTCTTTCTTTTGGACAAAAGTGGAATCTGATACTATCGGAGGAGGTAGCACCAACGTTTGGGAAATATTGATACCGAGAGACTGGTCTCGCATAAATTGGATTTGCTGATATACAACAAAGGAGCCTATCAATAGAAATAAAGAGGCCGTAAATTGCAGAATAACAAGTCCTTTTCTTAAAAAAGCTCCCTCTGTAGTACTGACCATCTTGCCCTTTAACACTTCAACAGGCCTGAACCGCGATAAAACAATTGCCGGGTATAATCCAGATAAAACCACACCTACGACAAATAGGGCAATGAGACCTAGCCAAAATCTGCCTTGTTCGAACAAAGTGTATGATACCGGTTGACCTGAAATTTCATTGAAAAAGGGAAGGGCAACAATCATTAGCATGAGTGCCAATACCAATGCCAGACCATTGAATACGACCGACTCAAAAAAGAACTGGACGACCAATTGCCCTCGTTGAGACCCCACAGACTTACGAATACCTACCTCCTTGGCACGTCCAATTGCCCTTGCTGTGGACAAATTAATATAGTTTACCCATGCTATTAAGATGATAAAGAACGCTATGCCTAATAATAGGTATATGGTTTTTCCATCTCCGTTGGGAACCGGTTCATCCATGTAATTAGAATCCAAATGAATATTGGTAAGGGGTTGTAAACTATATTTGACAGAAGCGTTGAAACTTCTCAACAACTCCCCAACGCCCTCTTCGACTATTGGTGCAAATTTTGCCTCTACCTGGGCCGGATTTACCCCTTTTTGCAACAGTAAATAAGTCAGACAACCATCCCATGTCCAAGCTTCCTCCGGAGTGGAACCATCATTATTGGTGTTCATGGAGACAAAGGTTTTGTAGGAAGCCAAAAAATTAGGACGGAGTTGTGTATTGACGGGCATATCTTGATAGACGCCAGTAATTTTGTAGGTTCGGTCACCACTGATTCTTAGGTTTTTTCCGACAATGTCCTTGGTTCCAAAGATCTTCAATGCGGTCGTTTCGGATAGGGCGGCGGTATTCGGCGCGCTCAATACAGAGGTAACGTCCCCATAAATCAACGGATAGGAAAAAACATCAAAGAAAGAGTTGGTGGCAAAGAACACTTTTTCGATTTTCAAGGGCCGGTTGTCGACCTCTACGAGAATATCACTCGTTTCCACAACTTTGACATATTCTTCAATTTCGGGAATCGCCTCTTTAAAGGAGTTTCCAACGGCATACGCCCCTGCCGCCCATTGTGTTGCCAGTTTGCCATTGTCATAGCGGTCTTGCCGTACGCGATAGATGCGCTCTTTCTTGGCATGAAAATCTTCATAGCTCAATTCGAATACAACGTATTGCAGAATCAGCAAACAGGCAACGATGCCGATGGCCAGTCCGCCGATGTTAATCCAAGAGTAAATTTTGTTATTGGTAAGATTCCGCCAAGCGATTTTCAAATAGTTTTTAAACATGATACTCGTTTTTTGATTGTACTAGTATTTTACTTTGACTACGCTCAGTGACCTCAATTGATACCGTTTAATTTACTCCGCACGTAAACTTTTAACCGGGTTGGCCCTGGCCGCTTTAAAACTTTGCCAACTTACGGTTGCAAGGGCCACTAACAGCGTTGCGAGCCCGGCCAAGCCAAAGACCCACCAACTAACCTGGGTTTTATAGGCAAAACCTTCCAACCATTTCTGTGCGCCATAATAGGCAAATGGTACTGCAATGATAAAGGCGACGACTACCCATTTTAAAAAGTCCTTGTTCAGTAAGTTCAAAATTTGCGAAACCTTTGCCCCATTTACTTTTCGAATCCCAATTTCCTTGGTTCTTTTGGCCATTGCGAACGAGGCTATGGCAAAAAGTCCGATACACGAGAGTAGTATTGCCAAAAATGAAAACCACATAATCAACGTATTCACCCGTTCGTATTCTTTGTAATAGGCATCCAGTTTTGCATCGGCGAAAAAATGGGTCAAAGTAGCATTGGGCAGTAAGGTCTGCCATTGGTCCTCCAATAATTCAATTACTTGAAGGGAAGCTCCTTCCTGGGCCCTAATGGCTAAATATTCCCAATCGGTGTAATTCTCCTGTTGTGTATAAAAATGCGCCAGTGGTTGCATTTCATTCTGTACGCCTTGATAGGTAAAATTTTCAATGGCACCAATGACCCTGTAGGGTTGACCATCCGGACTTCCCTCCCTTAAAACCTGTTCTTGAGCCGTAGTGAATCCCAATTGGTCCATTGCCGCTTTATTAAGCACCACGGTATTTTCCAATAAAAGTCCATCTCTTTCAAACCCTTGACCACTTTTAATGGGAATTCCAAGCGTCTTAAAATAGTCTTCCCCTACATAGGATTTTCTAAGGAAAATATCCGCCTTATCAGAATGACCCTCCATATAAAATCCATTATAATTTTCATCATAATCCCCAGGCACGCTACCCGTAAAGCTTACGGAAGAAACCAAGGGGCTAGCGTCCAATTCATCCGCCAAAATTTTTAGTTTTTGGGATGCCGCTTCCGTATCGGGATATTGCCAGTAATCCGTTTGTAGTACTATTGTATTTTCTGCATCGAATTTTGGGTCTTTCTTGACCATATAATCAATCTGTTTTCGAACGATGAGGGTACCTGAAATCAGCATAATGGCAATGACAAACTGTACGACAATAGATGCATATTTCGAGAAACCTGGCTTTTGTTTCGCCGTAACTTTGCCGTGTAGATTTTCCACCAATTTACTTTTGGACCATAAAAATGAAGGAACCAAACCAGAGAACAAGCCCACAACAGCCCAAATACCCAACACCAATGCACCTAAAAATAAGGGGTCGAACGAGCTAATGGATAGATTTGTTTCAAACAATCGGTTGAACGATGGCAGCAAGAACCCGGTCATAAGCAATATGCCACAGGCCAAAGCGATGAGACCTAGAGCCAAAGATTCTACCATTATTTGCTGAATTACATGCTTTTTTGTGGCTCCGTGCACTTTTTTAATTCCTATTTCCTTGGTACGGGCCAAAGAATTGGTCACGGTCAAATTGATGAAATTGACAATGGCAATACCGATTATTCCTAAAGCGATTAAGGCCAAAATAAGGATCAACGTTTGGTTGGATTCCACTTTGGCATGATACTCCGCAAAAGGTAATAGGCTCAATTGAATGGTACTTTCCCCAACCGGGAGGAAATTTTCCTTAACGATACGTTCAAGTTTATCCGCTATCGCCTCTGGACCGACACCATCCTGTAAAACGAGATAGGATTTTGAAAAGGTATTGTACCAATCATGCACACCAACTATCCAAGGTGATAAAGTTTCGCCGGTTTCATAAGAAGCTATCACATCAAATTTTACCGAAGAATTTTCAGGGATATCCACCACCCCTTTTACAATCAAATAGTTTTCAGTAAACCCTACCTGCAATTCCTTACCAATTGCAGAGGTCTTACCAAAGTACTTTTCGGCTATTGGCTTACTGATAACGACACTAAACTTATCGTCTAACACTTTCTTTGCATCACCTTCCACAAAAGGAAAGGTAAAGACCGAGAAGAAACCTTTGTCCGCATAAAATACCTGCTCCGGAAAAGCCACCTTCCCAAATGCCAATCGATGTTCGTCCCAATCAAAAACCCTAGTCCCGTTTACAACCTCCGGTATGTCCTCCATTATTTTAGGAAGTACCAATCCTCTAGTGACCGTGCCCTCCCCGTCCTCGTAAATCTCCTGTATCCTATAGATATTGGATAGGTTTTTATTGAAATGGTTATAGGTGACGTCATTATATACATAAAGTGCCAACACCAAAAAAGAGGCTATACCAACACCCAGTCCCATGGTGTTGATTAGAAAAGTGCCCTTGTTGCTACGAACGTTCCTGAGAAAAAGCTTTAGATGTTGTTTTAGCATAATCTGTGGTTTGATGATTACTCCGTTCTTAAACTTTTTACAGGATTTACAATAGATGCCTTAATACTTTGGTAACTCACCGTAATGACCGCAACGGCTATGGCCAAGAAGGCGGCTAATGCGAAAACCCACCAAGGGATATCAATTTTATAGGAGAAATCCTCTAACCACTTGTCCATAGCATACCATCCTAGTGGTAAAGAAATTAAAATGGCCACGCCCACTAACTTTAAAAAATCCATGGTGAGCTTTACCGAAATTTGTGTCACACTCGCTCCAAGTACTTTACGTACACCTATTTCCTTGACCCGTTTTTCGGCATTGAAGGCAGCTAATCCAAATAATCCCAAACAAGCAATGATAATGGATAGTATGGTGAATATGACAAAAATATTTCCCAATCTACGTTCACTCTGGTAGGAGTCGTTGAAGGAATCGTCCATGAAGTAGTAGTTAAAGGGTTCTCCTGATACAATACTGTTCCATACATTCTCGATTTTTGAAACGGCATTCTCAAAATTGCCCGCCTCTATCTTAATGGCCATGGCATAGGCATTATTGGCCAATCTTAGACTTAATGCATCTATTTCCTCCTTCATGGATTCAAAATGGAAATCCTTTACCACTCCTATGATGGTAAAAAACTCGGGGTTTTCAGCATTGAAGTTAGGTGAATATCTTTCCCCCAAAGCAGTCTCGGGGGTAAGTTTCATTACTTTTACCGCAGTTTCATTGACTATGATAGCCGTTGAATCATTGCCGAAATTTTCATCAAAATTACGTCCGGCAACCAACTCAAAACCCATAGTGAGTACATAGTCATAATCCACACCCCAAGTTTGCATACTTACCGCATTTTCCTGATCTGTTAGCCCTTCTTCAGGAAAGAAAGTACTATCACTCCGACTGGAAGGCGTTGGAAAAAAGCTACTCAAGGTGGCGTTTTTAACAAAGCCTAATTGCTTTACCTGTTCCTTGAACGAGTTGGCCTTGCTGCCCGCTGTATAAACATCGTTCACTACTAACACCTGATCTTTAGAAAATCCAAGATCTTTGCTCTGTATATATTTCAATTGCTGATACACCACCAAAGTGCTGATAATCAAAAACACGGATATGGCAAACTGAAAGACCACTAGGGAGTTCCTTATTTTTCCACCCCCTACACTGCTTTGTCCGCCTCCCTTTAACACGTTCACAGGAATGAACCTTGACATAAAAAATGCCGGGTAACTTCCCGAAAATAATCCAAGCAGAACAACCCCTCCGAGAAGAATCAACCAAAAGAAAGGATTTAGAAACGGAAGTGAAATGTCCTTATCTGCCAAGTCATTGAAGAAGGGCAGGGCCGATACCGCCAAAAACAGTCCCAAAAGCAACGATATAAAAGAAATTAGACCAGACTCTACCAGAAACTGCCTTACCAAATCCTTTTTATTGGAGCCTAAGGTTTTACGGACGCCCACCTCTTTGGCCCGTTTCAAGGATTGTGCCGTAGAAAGATTCATGAAATTAACACAGGCCAAAACCACTAGAAAGATTGCGATAAAGGAGAGTATATAAATACTCTGCATATCATTGTTGGAACTCATTTCGGCAACCAAATTGGAACTTAAATGAATATCGGTCAAAGGGATTGTACTGTAAATCAAGTGGTTTCCCGCAGCTTTGAACTGTTCCTCGGTTATTCCTGGCATAAACTGCTGTACCCCAGGAATTACATATTTACTCAAGAAGCCTTCCAACGGTTCTTTAATATCCGCTATATCCGCGGATGGAATCAACTTGAAAAATGTCTGATAGTTGTTACTGCCCCAATTTACTATTTCGGAATCCTCATTACCGGCCATAGCCTCGAACAAACTGTAGTCCCTCAGAAAAGAGTTATTGGGTAAGTCTTCAATCACTCCCGTAACCGTAAATGGCTCCTCGTTGTTCAATATTAAATCCTGACCTAAGGCATTGGAAACCCCAAAATGTTTTTCCGCTGCCGACCTTGTCATTACTATAGTATTCGGATTCTTAAGTACTGTATTGGGATCACCTGCCAACAGCTCAATCCCGAACATCTCAAAAAAAGTGGCATCTACAAAAGTCGTTTGCTCCTCCTTGACGTTGGCTTCAGCATCTACTTTCCTGACCAAAGCACTACCCCGAGTCCTAAACCTGGTAACCACTTCAATTTCAGAAAAATCACTTTGCAAGGCATCTGCCATAGGTGCAGGACTTACGGCATACTTTCGGGCATCGCCACCAAATTTAATATCCGCATTAATCCTATAGATTCGGTCTGCATCCGCAAACATGGTATCATAGGTCAATTCATCATAGATGTATAATGAAATCAGTAGGGCTCCCGCCATACCAATGGCAAGTCCAAAAGTGTTAAGGAAGGTAAAAAAGGGTTGTTTTTTTAAACTCCTCCAGGCGATTTTGATGTGATTTTTAAACATGATCGACTATTTTTTGATTGATGCTTCGACTACGCTCAGCACAGATTGATGTATTGGCTCATAAAACGTAATGTCCAATTCCGTGCCAATTAGACAATTACCTGTTTTACAAATAATTGTCTAATTTTTTCTTTTTAAAGGTGTAAAATATTTTGACAAATCATGTACAATTTATTTACAACAAGAACCGCCAAAAAGAATTTACAACACCTTTATAATCAACATGTCTTAATCAGAAAATCATACTTAAACGCTACTCTGTTCTTAGACTTTTTACAGGGTTGGCCATAGCCGCTTTTAAACTTTGCCAACTAACCGTTATTAGTGCTATGGCCACTGCCATAAATGCAGCTAAAAACAAGACCCACCAAGGCAGGTCAATTCGATAAGCAAAATCTTGCAACCATCTGTTCATGACAAACCAACCCAAGGGTAAGGCAACGAGAATGGATACGAAAACCAACTTTAAAAAATCCATGGACAAACGGTAGGTAATCTGGCCTACAATAGCACCCAACACCTTGCGTACCCCAATTTCCTTAACCCTTTTTTGTGCATTGAAGGCTGCCAAGCCAAAAAGTCCCAAACAGGCAATCAAAATAGAAAGCATGGTAAAAATCATAAAAATGGTTCCCAATCGTTGTTCGGCCTCATAGCTTTGGTTAAATGAGTCATCCATAAAATGATAGGAAAAGGGCTTGCCTACGGCCATTTGGTTCCAAACCCCTTCAATTTGAGCTAGGGTACGGTTTAAATCACCCTCTCCTAATTTAATGGCCAATCTACCCGCATTATTGCTGGGAAAAATACCCAAGGCATCAATTTCATTGTGAAGGGTTTCAAAATTGAAATTCTTTACCACACCTATAATCGTATAAATAGACTCTCCACGACCTTGGTTAAGCTCAACCAATTGTCTGCCCAAAACTTCCGTTGGTGTGCTGTTCATTTTTTTAACTGTGGTTTCGTTGACTAAAATCGCCGTAGAGTCTGTTCCAAAACGAGGGTCAAAATCCCTACCGGCCACCAATTCCAAGCCAATGGTTTTCACATAGTCATAATCCGCTTGCCATTCCTGCATTTGCACCGCTTTTTCTTGGCTACGGTCCTCATTCAACAAAAACGAGCTGTCGCTACGGTTAGAAGGGGTTGGTAAAAAACTGCTCAATGTAGCATGCTCTATTTGTGTCAAGCCCTCTATTTCTTTCTTGAACACTTGCCTTTTATTCCCCAATAGATAAACGTCATCTACCACCAAAACCTGGTCTTTGGCATACCCAAGGTCTTTGCCTTTAATAAAGTTGAGCTGTTGGTACACCACCAAGGTGGCTATAATAAGCAAGACCGAAACAGCAAACTGAAAAATGACCAATATGTTACGAGTTCTACTTCCGCCCAGACTTTGGTCACCAGTTCCCTTCAAAACCTTGACCGGAACAAAACGCGACATAAAAAGTGCAGGGTAACTGCCTGAAAGAAAACCTAAAATTAGTGTTGCAATTACGAGAAGAAGCAAAAACAAAGGATTGGTAAAAGGAATTTCAAGATTTTTACCCGAAAGTTGATTGAATACCGGCAAAAGAGCAGTAGAAAGGATTACTGCGACCAGCAATGAACCAAATGATATTAGGCCAGATTCCGTTAAAAATTGTCTTATAAGCCCAGACCTACCTGAACCCAAGGTTTTACGAACACCCACCTCTTTGGCGCGTTTGAGGGACTGGGCGGTGCTCAAGTTCATAAAATTGATACTGGCCAGTATAATCAAGAAAATACCTATTGCCCCTAAAATGTACAAGTTCTGAATATTGCCGTTGGGACTGAATTCCGGACTACGGTTCGAGTGTAGATGAATATCGGTCAAGGGGATGGTACTATACTTTATATAGTTTCCGCTTTCCTCAAACTGTTTCAAAGTAATACCGGGAAAGAAGCTTTGAACAAAAGGGATTACGTATTTACCGACCATGGCATTGAGTCCTGGATATATTTCATTGGGCTGTATGCCTTTCTTAAGTTTTATAAGGGTATAATAATTATGGCTGCCCCAGGCACCTTCTCGCGCATCCGGATAACCTGCCATGGACAGGAAAAGGTTCCTTTCCTGTAAAAAAGAATTTTTTGGAAGATCTGGTATTACTCCAGAAACCGTATAGGTGCCGTAAACGTCAATATCTATGGATTTTCCAATGGCGTTTTCTGTCGAAAAAAGTTTTTGGGCAAGAGTTTGGGAGATAACCGCCGTATTGGGCTCGTCCAGGGCCGTACTTGCATCACCATGCAGCAACTCTAGCCCAAGTAAACTGAACATACTGGTTTCGGCATAGGTAGTTCTTGGCTCCTTAAAACTGTTTACCTCACCACTTTTTTTGATGAGCGTAGCACCGGTACTTCGAAATCGGGTAGCGGCCTCAACTTGTGAAATGTCGTTCAAGATGGCTTCGGCCATAGGTGCGGACACCTCTGGTTGGTACTCTACTTGACCCCCAAATTTGATATCTGCGTTTAAACGATGTATTCGTTCAACATCGGCAAACATTTTATCATACCCTAATTCATCATAGATATACAATGAAATAAGTAAGGCTCCCGTCATACCAATGGCAAGGCCAAAGGTGTTTAGGAATGTAAAAAAGGGTTGTTTCTTTAAACTCCTCCAGGCGATTTTGATATGATTTTTAAACATGTTCGATGATTTATTTTGATTGATGCTTCGACTACGCTCAGCACAGGTTTTTATTCCGTTCTTAGACTTTTTACAGGATTGGCAAGCGCCGATTTCAGGGATTGAAATCCCACTGTTACAAAAGTAATGACCAAGGCAAAGCCCCCTGCCAAGGCAAATACCCACCAATGTATTTCAATACTATAGGTATAGCCTTCTAGCCATCGATTCATAAAATAGTAAGCAATGGGAGATGCAATCAAAAATGCAATCCCCACAAGTTTTAAAAAATCCTTGGTTAATAACTGTACCACTGAATTAATGCTTGCCCCCAATACCTTTCTAATGCCTATTTCCTTTGTTTTCTGTACTACGAAGAACAATATGAGCCCATAGATTCCCAAGCAACCGATAAAAATGGCCATACCAGAAAAGATTCCAATGAGAGATAGAAAACGCTGTTCTGTCTCATAAAGTTCCGCCACCCGATCATCCAAAAAAGAATACTCAAATACATAATCCGGAAAGGACGAGCTCCACTCGTTTTCAAGATGTGTCAATGCGCTCTTCGTATTTTCTAGATTAATTTTTACGGCTATTTCGGTGTATAGTCTTGGGTGAGGCGTAATGAATATAGGATTAATATGGGCATGAAAATCTTGATCATGAAAATCCGCAACTACCCCTACTATTTTTCCTTGGATAAAGTCATTGCTAATATTGACCGATTTATTCAGAACATCCTCCATTTTGGATAGACCCACTTTTCTGACAAAATCTTCATTTACTAAAATCTCGTCTACCGAGTCTTTTTCATAAAAAATCCGTCCGGCGACCAGTTCCAAATTGAACGTATTCAAGTAGTTTTTGTCGCCCGCTTTGGCCTGAATATTAAAATCCTCCGCCTCTGGCCTATTATTGAACCGGACACTAGTTCCCCAATTGTTATCACCAGCCCCTGGCGACGCAAAGCAGGCCGTAACGCTTTCTACACCGGCATTTTGCGCTATGCGTTCTTTTAAACCTTGTAATTGTATAGGTTCAATATCATCCGGAATTTCCACCATAACAATTCCTTCCTTTTCAAAACCCAAATCGGAATTGATGGCATACTTTAATTGTTTACTTATCACAATGGCCCCGATTATAAGCACAATACTTATTACAAATTGTGTGACCACTAACGTCTTTCTGGTCAAATAACCGCCTGTATCCTTTTGTGATAATTTCCTTTTTAGAGCCAAAATCGGGGCTATCCTAGACAGAAGTAATCCTGGATAACTTCCCGCCAAAAGAGTAACCAATACCAATATAACCGAAATAAATCCTAGGAATTTAATGTTCAACAGCCCTTTAACGGAAAGCTCTATATCGAACATCGAGTTAAAGGAAGGCAAAACCAAAGAGCATAGCAAAGCTCCAAAAAGAAGTGCAAGCAGGCTCACAATAAATGTTTCGGCCATAAATTGCCAAAACAATTGTCCCTTGAAACTTCCCAAAACCTTACGAACCCCAACTTCCTTTGAGCGATTAGTGGATTGTGCCGTGGAAATATTTATAAAATTGATACTTGCTATTATGAGAATAAAGAAACCTATTAAAGAAAATATCCATAGCGTTTTGGGGTCGATTCCTCCACTATATCTTTCATCAAAATGAACATCCGCCAGTGGCTGCACTTTATAATGGTGCACATTCTTGCTATTTGGACGAAATTTTTCAACGTAGCCTTTAAGTTGCTCCTCTATTAAAGCAATGTCCTGATCCGGCCGCATTAGCGCATAGCAATGTAAACTGGAATTAATACCGCCCCAACCCTCAGATGCGAGAAATTCATCATAGTTCTTAATTGTTTCGAAGGAGACAAAGAGTTGCGATTTGTTCAAGGTCGTTTTTGGCAGATTCTTGAGCACACCAGTAATCCTTATCGTTTCTAAATTTTCAAGAACGAAATCTTTATTAATTGGATCTGTATCCCCGAACAATTTTTTTGCCAATTGCTCGGTAATCAAAGCGGTATTGGGCTCTGTAATAGGAGCTTGATTAGTACCATCAATCAATGGGTAGTTGAATATTTTAAAAAAATCTGCTTCCGCAAAGGATATATTTGCTTTTAGCTGTTTTTTTTCGGAACCATTTTCAATGGAAATGAGCCAATTTTCACGATCGGCACTTTTTGCCACTATTTCGGCGTAATCATAATCCTGTTTAAAGGCATTTGCAAATCCCGGAGGTACAGACGCCTCGTAATCCACAATATCCCGATGCTCCTCTGTATTGAACCGATAGATTCGGTCCGAATTTTTGTGGAAATTATCAAATTGTAGATGATGTTGAACAAATAGAAAAATTAAAATACTGCAGCCAAAACCAAGTGCCAAGCCCAAAATGTTGATTGTGGCGAAACCCTTCCTTTTTTTTAAGCTTCTCCAAGCGATTTTAAAATAATTCTTGATCATGGTTCTCGTTTTTTGATGCTTCGACTACGCTCAGCACTGGTTGATGCATTAGTTCATATTAGTATAAGCCCAATTTCGTGCCAACTATTCAACCCTCTGTTTTACAGTGTTTTGACTAATTCTTCACTTTTAAAGGTGTAAATTTTTTTGACAGAAAGTGTACAGTTTATTTACAGATAGATTCTTAAAAAAGCGCTGTAATCTATTTATAATCAATACATTTAAATCAGAAAACGATATTGTATTGCGCTACTCCGTCCGTAAACTTTTAACCGGGTTGGCTCGTGCCGATTTTATCGCATGATAGCTAACCGTTAATAGCGCTATTGTGATGGCAACAACGCCAGCAATGACAAATACCAACCAATTGATTTCAATGCGATAAGCAAAACTTTCCAACCAGTTTTGCATCGCATACCATGCCAATGGAATAGCGATCAAAATGGAGATAAATACCAACCTCATAAAATCTTTTGAAAGTAGGTTGACAATACCCGAAACACTGGCTCCCAATACTTTTCTTACACCAATTTCCTTTCTACGTTGCTCTGCTGTATAGGCAGCAAGTCCAAGCAATCCCAGACAAGAAATAATAATGGCCAAAAGAGAAAATATTTTGGAAAGCTCACCAACCAATTCCTCATTTCTGAACCTGGAATTAAACAAGTCATTTTCAAAACGATATTCAAAAGGAAACGCAGGATTGTATTCCTTGAGTATTTTTTCAATCGCCATCAATGCCTCTTTTCTTGATGATTCAGGTCTTATACCTATGTACATGGCATTGCCAAAATCATAATTATTAAAGAACATGACCGGGCCTGTCTTTCCATTACCGTACATATCTCCATAGAGATAATCCTTGACCACTCCAATTACATTATAATTGGTATCATTACGCGTGATGGTCTTACCTAGGGCGCTATTATCCCCCATAAGAGCGGCAAAAGATTGCGTTATAATTACATTGGTACTATCCACCGCCCTGTCATCATTAAAACCATGACCTTCAAGCATTTCTAGGCCAACAGTATTAAAAAAACTAGGGCTCACATATCTGAACCTCACAAGAACATCTTCAGTATTTACCCCTCCTTGCCAGCTCAAACCCGATCCGTTGTTGCCACTGGATAACATATAAGAATTAGTAAGGGCAACATTCTCAACGGTCCCGGAAGCAATCATTTCTTCCCTTATAGGGTAGAATTTATTTACCATATCACCGCTAACGGATACATTGACTAAATTCTCTTTTTCATACCCTACATCACGGGCCCTTACATGTTCTATTTGCTGATAGATTATAATACTGCAAATAATGAAAACTATAGATACCGCAAATTGGGTGACCACAAGCCCCTTTCGAATCAATGTTGCGCTACCTTGACTTTTACCACTTCCCTTAAGTACTTGGGCCGGTCTAAAAGACGAAAGATATAGCGCAGGGTACCACCCCGCCAAAAGACCGGAAACCAAGGTAATCGTCAAAAGAGAAACTAGGTGTAATGGTTCAAGCAACCTTAATTCAATTTGCTTTTCAACCAAAGTGTTAAAGGATGGTAATAACACCAGCACCAAAACAACACTAAGCAAAGCGGAAATACCTGCCATAATCAAGGCTTCCATCATAAATTGGGAGATCAATAGTTTCTTGCCGGAACCCAAGACTTTTCTAACTCCTACTTCATTGGCCCTTTTTTCACTTCTTGCCGTAGATAAATTCATAAAATTTATACACGCTATGAGTAGGATAATCAATGCGATGAATGCTACTAAGCGAACAAAGGTAATTTGCCCTCCAATACTCTTACCTCCTCTAAAATCTGAACGTAAATGCCAATCTTTGATGGAATGTAAAAAAGCCTCATTAGGTGAGTCATCCTTGCTATCCATTTTCGAGGCGATCATTGACCTTACTTTAGTATCAACTTCTTTAAAATCTGAATTTGGGGCAAGTTCTACAAAAGTGTCGGCAAAATTATTACCATACTCTTCCGTCCAAGACATATCCTCATCCCCAAGTTGGAATCGTTCAAAAGGCAGTAGCCAGTTGAACCCGAACGTAACATTATTAGGCAAGTTTTCAACAACTCCGGTAACCGTAAAACTATATTCATCGTTAACCTTTATAACACGGTTAAGCACTTTTTTGTCTGAACCGAAAAGCGCTGCGGCGGTTTCTTGGGTCAAGATGATTCCATCCGGACTTGATAACGCGCCTTTTAATTCTCCCTCTAAAAACTTAAGACTGAAAATATCCAAAAAATCAGGGTCTACATACCTGCCATATCGATTGATTCCATTTTCGCCATCAGAAAGTAAAATTTCTCCACCCCAAGTCTTAGAAGATTTGGTGATTTCCGGTATTTCATCCTTTAAATCCTTTGCTAAAGGCCCTGGCGTCGAATAAAATGTGTAGACTTCACCTTCAAAAGTTTGATTGGTCGGTACGTAGTATACCAAATCTTGTTTTGGGAAAACACTATCATAATTCACTTCGTCTTCTACCCAAAGTAATATTAGACTTGCACAGGTTATACCAATGGCCAAGCCAAAAATATTGAGAGCACTGTAGCCTTTATTCTTCCAAAGATTTCGCCACGCGATTTTGATATAGTTTTTAAACATAATTCTCGTTTTTTGGCCTCCCCCACCCCCTCCAATACTTCGACTGCGCTCAGCACAGGCGGAGGGGAGCAAGCGACATGGTTGTTTTATTTTTCTTTTGTCTACTGTCTTATAACTAACTTCTTGACCCTCAAATCCACATCAAACTTGTCAATTCCTTTTTCTCTCCCTTCCTAGGAGATGTCATAAGGATAGAGGGGCTTTTATTCCGTCCGTAAGCTTTTTACGGGGTTGGTCAGTGCAGCCCTAATGGATTGAAAACTGACCGTTAACAGGGCTATACCCAAGGCTACAATTGCAGATATGATAAATACCCACCAATGAATTTGTATGCGATAAGCAAAACCTTCTAACCAATTTTCCATAAGAAAATAGGCCAAGGGAAAACCGCACAGTAATGCAATGAGCACCAATTTTGCAAAATCCTTGGATAACATTTGCGCTACACTGGCAACCGAAGCGCCCAAAACCTTGCGTATTCCTATTTCTTTTCTTCGCTGTTCTGCAGTAAATGCGGCCAAACCGAACAAGCCCAAGGCGGCCACGAAAATGGCCAGCATACAGAATACTATACTTATTTGCCCGGCCCTTTTTTCACGGGCATAAAGGTTTTCTAGATTCTGGTCTAGGAAGGTATAGTCAAAATCTAGATTAGGGGCTACTTTGTTAAAAGCTGTTTTTAAACCCGACAACGTGTTGGAAATATTTCCCGTTTTAAACCGCACCAACATAAAGGATTTGCCTTCACTATTGCCATTATGAAATGCATAGGCACCGATAGGTTGGCGCAACGATTCATAATTAAAATTGTCCACTACGCCTACAATGGTATTGGGAACTCCGATATACACCTCTTTACCAATGGCTTCCTCAGGAGAAAATCCTAAATAATCAATAGCTTTTTTGTTAAGTACAACTTCCACTAGTGTATCGCCTTCACTTTTATGTGCTGGAAGTTTTTGTCCGGCCAAAAGTTTCAAATTTAAGACATCAATTATTTCAGCATCTGCCACATTGGTCTGGATATTCAACCCATGTTCTTCCGATTGATTTTTTCTTAAGGTACGTCCGCTTACGTCAACACTGGGATATCCTTGGGCCATGGCCACCGAAGTAACATCGGTTAAACTCTTTAGTTCTTGCGCCATGGCATTTTGATTCTCTATTCCTCGTAATCCCCTTACAGATATGGCCATTACGTTTTCCGGAGCAAAGCCTAAATTCTTGTTTTGAATAAATTGGGATTGTTGATAGATAACCAAAACGCCCACAATCAAAGATGCTGAAGCAGCAAACTGCAATACCACCAATCCCTTTCTTACCACCAAGTTTCCTTTACCCTGTTTTAAGGAAGGGGATAAGATTTGTTTTGGTAAGAATCGGGACAAATAAAGCGCTGGGTATATTCCCGATAAAAAAGTAGTTATGGCCCAAATGATAACGAGAACAGCTAAAAATTTACCGTTAAGCAAAAGGTCGATTTTTAGTTGTTGGTCGGTCAAGACATTAAAGGCAGGTAACACCATAATTGCCAAAAACAAACCCAACATCATTGAAATGGCTGTAATTAATCCGGTTTCCATATAGAACCTACCTATCAAAGACTGAGAGGTTGCTCCGAGGGTTTTACTGATACCCACTTCTTTTGAGCGCTTTTGAGATCGTGCTGTGGTAAGGTTCATATAGTTCATGCAGGCAATCAATAGTATAAGTACAGCCAAATAACCTAGATTTCTCACTTCATTGATGTCCCCAACGCGGGATGTATAGGTATTGCCGAAAGAAGCGGAATACAAATGTACTTTGCTCAAAGGCTGCAAGGAAAGGGAGTACCATTGGTTCTCTTTGGGTACGTTGGCATCCAACATTTTGTCCACTTGAATCAAAGTAGCTTCAAGAGAAACATTTTTCTTTAGAAGGCAATAGGTTTCAAAACTAGAATTGCTCCAAGACGTATTCTCATAAAACCAATAACCATTACTGGAGGCCATTACATTGGCATCCAAAGTACTGTTTTCAGGAAAATCCTGATACACCCCTGTTACCTCTAGCTTTCTGCTACCATCAACGAGTAGTACCTGGCCAACAGGATCGTCGTTTCCAAAATACATGCGTGCGGTCTTTTCCGAGATGATTACCGTATTTGGCCGATCCAAGGCACCTACCTTATTTCCTTTTAATATGGAAATATCAAATATGGACAACAACTCTTTATCTACCCAATAGAACCGGTCCTCCGTAAAATTCTGATCGTTAACACGTAACGATGCCGTACGACCAAAATTATGCTTCAACATTCTGGCCGCTTTTTCCACATTGGTCACTTCTTTTTGCAAGCTACTTGCTACAACAGGGGGTGCCTTGGCCCAAGTTTCATAACCAAAATCACCATCTGTTTCTACCAAAACCCTATGAATCCTGTCCTTTTTAGGGAACATAGTATCAAAACTCTGTTCATGCGAAATGAACAAAAACAACAAAATAACAATGGCCAACCCTATGGAAAGACCAATAATATTAATCAATGAAAACAATCTGTTGCCCTTAATATTTCTCCAAGCGATTTTGATATAGTTTTTAATCATGATTCCGGTTTTTATTTGAAAAACTATTCCGTCCTTAAGCTTTTTACGGGGTTTGCTAAAGATGCTTTTATACTTTGAAAACTGATGGTAACTATGGCGATTATTAATGCCATAAAACCTACCAGTAGGAACACCCACCAATCTATTTCAATTCGGTAAGCGAAACCTTGAAGCCAATCGTTCATAAAATAATAGGCCATTGGACACGCAGTAAGCAATGCGATGACCACTAACCTTAAATAATCTTTAGAGATGAGTGACACGATGGCAACAGTGGAAGAACCCAAAACTTTTCGTATACCTATTTCCTTGGTACGTTGCAAAATACTATGGGATACCAAACCGAACATACCCATGCTCGCAATAATAAGTGCCAATACGGTAAAAATATTGAATGTGCTGCCCAATCTGATTTCACTATCGTAAAGTTGGGCATACGTATCATCCAAAAATTTAACATCAAAAGGCACTAAAGGAACTGCGGCATTCAAAACTGAGGTGATATATTTTTTGGTTTCTTCAAAATTCTCCACATCAATGGTCATGATTACCTCACCAAAATTTTTGGCCCACTGCGGTCTTAATCGCATATATAAAGGTTCAATAGCTAGATTAAATTTTTGAATATGAAAATCCTTGACAACACCTATTACATGACCCTCATCGAATTCCTTACCTACCGATGTTTTCCAACCTAAAGCCTTCGCAGCTGCTTCATTAATAATATATCCCTCATTTTCATCTGTTGCAAAATCCTTGGAAAATGCCCTGCCTTCTACGATTTCCATACCTAAAACATCTACAAAGTCATAGTCTACAAAGGTTCGGTATACTCCAAGCAACTCCTTGGTTGTGTTACCCTCCCAATTAGAAATAGGACCTTGATTATCAAAATTCAGCGGAATTTGAGTGCTCATTGAAACCTTTTTTATCCTGGGGTTCTTAAGCAGTTCATTTCGGATTACATTTTCATTACTGGCAATCTCATTGGTGGAATATGGCACGTGAACAATATGTTCTTTAGTATAACCCAAGTTTTTGTCTTGCGTAAATTGTAGTTGTTGGTAGATAATCAAACTGCCTATAGCCAGAACAATTGCCGCGGTAAATTGCCCTACTACCAAACCTTTTCTAATCCACGCATTTCTTCCGTTATTTTTTAAAAAATTACCCTTAAAGGCTTTTACGGGGGAAACACGGGAAAGGAAAACTGCGGGATAAAGACCGGAAAGTCCCCCCGTTAAAATGGCCATACCGAACATGCCAAAAAGGAGCCAAGTATTACCAGCATATTGAAAAGGAATGTTCTTGCCCAACAATTGACCGAATAAGGGCAAAAGTACCGAGGCCAAACCTAAAGCAAGTACAAAACTAAAAATGGTAAAAAGAAATGATTCGCCCAAGAATTGAGCTTTAAGTTGATGTTTTTTGGCTCCCAAAACCTTGGTTATTCCAATTTCCTTCGCTCTTTGTGCCGCCCTTACGGTAGTCAAATTCATATAATTAATGGACGCCAATGATAAAATTACCAAGGCGATCAAGCTATAGAGGTAAACATAGTTCATATCTCCATTAGGTTCCAGTTCAAAATTTACTTTGGAGTGGAGATGAATATCCTTTAAAGGTTGCAGCCTAAAAATAGCGGGTTCAAGACCATACTTCGCATATTCTTCCTCATAATTCTTTTGGTACACCAAAAGCTTATTTTCCAATTCTTCGGGCTCTGTTCCGCTCTCCAATCTGACATAAGTGACGGCCGTATTATTTCCCCATGCGCTTTTATTGGTCGAATAGTATGGGGCGTCACTGACGGAAGCAATATAGGAGTAGCTGAAATGTTGATTTTTAGGCGGGTCGGCAATAACGCCTTTAACCGTAAATTGGGTATTCCGATCAAAAGTAATGTTCTGGTTTAATGGAGATTGATTTCCAAAATACTTTTTGGCTAAACTTTCGGTGACAAGAATATTGGATGGTTCCTCCAAAGCTGATTTCCCCTTTCCTGAAATTAACTCAACGGTAAATACATCAAAAAAACCCTTATCGGCAAAAATACCTTTTTCATTAAACGCCTCTTCATCCGTACTCAACAGATTCTTTCGTAAATCAAAGGCTGTTTTAGCTTTTACCTCCGGAAAATCTTCAACCATAGCGGTTCCCAAAGGAAAAGGAGTGCCAGAAAACAAATCGGTTCCTTTATATATATTGCCCGGTTGTTCGCTAATCACTCGGTAAATATCATCTACATGTTCATGTTGCTTATCATAACTGATTTCATACTGAACAAAAAGCGCTATCAGAATAAAAGAGGTCATTCCAATAGTCAAACCTGATAAATTGATAAAAGAATATAATTTTCCTTTTATAAAATTTCTCCAGGCAATCTTTATGTAGTTCTTAAACATGGCCTAATTCATTTTCTGGATGGTGGCCTCGCCAATAACTAATCCCTTTTTTACTTCGGGCGAACCTTCATAGGCAATGGTAGCTTCGCCAAAGGCGGTGACTTTTAATCGGTCCTTTACCGAAAGTCGATAACTACCTTCACCGTAGGCCGTTATTTTTGCTTTGTTGCAATTAACATTCAAGGTGTTTACCTTGGTTTCTCCATAAGCGGTAATTTTTTGGCTATCAATACTACCTTCCTTAAGTTCAAGAAAACTTTCTCCATAAATGGTCGTGGACAAGTCACCTAATTTGACTTCGTTAAAATACACTTGAGATTCGCCAAAAATTTTAAGGGTAAATTCATTTTGGTCGATTGTACTTTTACAAATGAATTTTTCTTCTCCCCGCAAAGACAATTCTTCCAGGTTTTTATACGTAACGGTTGCCTTGACCACTGTGCCGTTATAGATGGGAACTTTGTAATCATAATTATCACCCTCTACGTCTTTACTTTCCGTATAGGTTTTGGCACCATCCAGGTATATCCGAAGGGTTTTACCAACTACTTCAATATTCAGTTTTGAAAGTGGTTGGGTGTTGGAATGTACTTCTACCATTTCCTTAGCACCTTCTACAAAGGTTACTTCGATATGTGGGCTTATGATTACCTTTTCAAAAGGATCCACGTCTATTTCCGACTGAGCAGAAACCGATGTAATTGCGAACAACAAAGTGAATGCAACTGAGATTGTCTTAAGAGATGGGATCTTACTTTTGAAAATTTTCATGACCATTCATTTTTGATTGTTTTTTTTGATTGACCCTTAGACTGTGTTCAGGGCTATTGAATAAACTCCCTGTTACATCATGGCTCCAATGGCTCGGTTTTGGCTCTCTGTAACAATTTGTCCATCAAACAGGTTAACTACCCTGTGGGCGTAATGGGAATCCCTATCGGAGTGGGTCACCATGACGATGGTAGTTCCTTCTTGGTTCAGTTCCGTCAGAAGGTTCATAACCTCGATACCGTTTTTAGAATCCAAATTACCCGTAGGCTCATCCGCAAGAATGAGTTTTGGGTTGGTGACCACCGCTCTGGAAATGGCCACACGCTGTTGTTGTCCACCGGATAATTGCTGTGGAAAGTGCTTTTCCCGATGCGCAATCTTCATACGTTCCAGCACTTTCATTACCTTTTCCTTTCGCTCGCTCTTTCCCATTTTTAAATAGATGAGCGGTAGTTCCACATTTTCATAGACCGTTAGCTCATCGATGAGGTTAAAGCTCTGGAATACAAAACCAAGATTTCCCTTTCGCAATTGGGTACGTTGACTTTCCTTGAGTCCGCTAACTTCATGTCCGGCAAAGTTATAGCTGCCCTCCGTAGGATTGTCCAACATGCCTATGATGTTCAACAAGGTGGATTTTCCACAACCCGAAGGCCCCATGATGGCCACAAACTCGCCATCTTCTACCTTAAGGTTTACGTTGTTCAAAGCCAAGGTCTCTACTTCCTCAGTGCGAAAACTCTTTTTTAGGTTCTTAATAGTTATCATCATCCTTTTTTGATTTAATTGATTGTTATAATGACATCCAGTATATCCGAATGTGACAGTTTTTTTTATTTTAATACTATTCTTTCAGCTTCCCCAAAGCTGTCATAATTACTGGTTATTACCTTTTCACCGGCATCCAAACCTTCCAAAACTTCGTAATAGCGAGAATTTTGTTTTCCGATTCTAATAGGTCTTTTTAAGGCTTCTTCTCCATCTGGACCCACAACAAATATCCACTGACCGCCCGTACTTTGGAAGAAACTACCTTTGGGAACCAATAAGGCATCACTGGATTCCCCTAACTGTAATCTGATATTGTAGCTTTGCCCGGCACGAATAGTTTCCGGCTTATTTTCTGTAAAAATCAAATCGACCCTAAACCTTCCATTTCTAACCTCGGGATAAACCTTTCTAACCTTTAGGGGAAATTCGTTCCCGTTCCGTTCCAAAACAGCGCTCAAATCTCTCTTCACACGGTCAATGTAGTGCTCATCTATATCGGCTTCAATCTTATAATCCGTAAGCACGTTAATCTGTCCTATTCGTTGACCTTGGGAAATATTCTGACCTATTTCCGCATCCAAAAAGCCTAACTGTCCATCGGCCGGGGCACGCACATTTAAATGATCTAATCGTTGGTATACCATGCCCAAGGTCTTCTGCATACGATTTAAATCGGCCTCCAAAACTGGTAGTGATTTTTCCCTCAACTCATTATCGTTCTCCGTCTGTACCTTAACAATCTCATATTGCTTCTTGGAAAGTTCGTAGTTTTCCTTTGACAGCTGATATTCCTCTTGAGAAATCAGCTCATCCTCGTACAAGGCCTTGTTCTGCTCATAGTTTCTTTTTAACCGCTGCAAATCTGTACTGGCAGTTGCCAAGGAACGTCTTCCCTCCACTTGACGGGAATCAAATGTCAATTTTGTTGAGCGGAGATCATTTTGTTTTAAAGCCAAATTACTTTCACTGGCCAATATTTGCTCATAAAGGTTCATATTCTCCAACTTTAGGATAATATCTCCCTTTTTAACCATGGCACCTTCCTCAATCAACTTTTCCGTAACCCTACCTCCTTCATAGGCATCCATGTAAATGGTAGTGATAGGAGCCACATTACCATTGATAGTAATGTAATCATCAAACTTACCTTGGGAAACTTCGGCGATTGAAAGCTTGTCTTTTTCTGTCCTAAACGTTGAAACCGAAGTCGCAAAAAGCAATTGATACCCCACAAATAATAACAATAAGCCCAAGGCGATGTAACCATAATGTTTGGGGCGTAATCCTTTTTTCTTTTCTAATTGTATATCCATGCTATTCTTTAATCTAATTCTAGTTAATGTTAAATACGGGAAGTCCCCTGTAAAAATCCAAAGTGCTTTTATTGATTTCCGATCTTAGCCTTACCTGCAAATTCTCATTTTGCGCATTGGCAAACAGATTTTTTGCGGTAAATAACTCCAATGCATTGATCAACCCTTTTTCATATCGTTTTTGGGCAATGGTAAATGCCAAGTTTTGAGCTTCTACTTTCTGGTTGCTCTGCTCCAATTCCACCAAGAGCGAATTGTGGTCCTGAACCAATTGCTGAATGGTCTGGAAGAGCACCTGTTCCTGTGTCTTCAAATTATTTTCCGCCCTTAACCTTTCAATCTTGGATTGTTTAATCCTTGATCTGGCGGACCATCCATTGCTAATGGGTACATTAAGGCTTACCCCAATATATTGGCTGGTATTGTCCCTGAATTGTTCCCTAAAAGGCAACGTATTTCCCAGAGTGTCCCTTGTGGTTTCAAAATACCCCGTGCCAATGCCCGCAAAAAGCGTTAGAGAGGGATATAGTCTTCCCCGGGCCACACCTATTTGTTTCTTGGCAGCCTTGGCACGAAATTCCTGGGCTTTAATTAAGGGTAAAAAGTCCCTAGCGGTAGAGTAAATGGAATCCGACCTTATTTCGTCCGTAATAAAATTTTTCCCTACCTCAGCCAATTCTTCTTGAATAGTAATTTCTGATGTGTCTTCAAGATTCATTTCTTGAATAAGTTTAAGTTCAGCTGCTGCCAATTGATTCTCACTCTGGGTAAGGTTCAATTCATCCGTAAGCAATAAGGACTCCGCTTCGTATAAATCAGCACCTGCCTTTAGCCCCAAATCTATTTGTCTTTTTACCAAATCATAGTTCGATTTCGAAACTTGTAGTTGCTCCTTGGATATGGCTACCAAGCCTTGAAAAAATTGAATGTCATAAAAGGCTTGCATGACCCTGAAGGCCAAGAGAAATTTCTGTTGTAATACTTCCTCCTTGGTGGCCTTAAATAAAAATTTGGAAGCCTTGATAGCATTAATCTTTTGGAAACCCTGAAATAAATCTATGGATGATTCCAAAGAATAATTATTACTGAAAAATTCTGTAGTTACAATATCATTGGTGAAGGGGTCCGTACTACGCCCAAAATTAATAACGTAACTTGAACTTGCATTAACAGAGGGAAGCAAGTTTCTTATGGACTGAGCATAGGTTTCCTTGTTAGATTGATTGGTATATTCAAAATCATTTAACTGTAAGTTATTTTCAAGTGCGTAGGCAATACATTCATCCAACGTCCATTTTTCTTGGGCGCTTATGTTCACCCCTATCAAAAGAAGTGTAAATAGTGCTATTTTAAGTTTATGCGTCATATTTTTAAAATGGTATGCCATTCTCAATACTATTTATATGCCACAATCTTAAAAAACTGTATTTCAGTGTTTTATAATAAATTCAAAAACAAATATTTGAATGTACTGTAAAATACTTGTACAGATATTGTAAAATATTTTGACACTTGTAGACAAGTATACCTGTCAATTTGTAGATTTATCTCAATCAACTGGTAATGCTATAGTTTTATGGTGGATGCAAAAATATTAGTCATAGATGACAATAAAAGTGTCTTAAGTGCCCTTGAAATCTTACTTCAGTTCGAATATAAGAGCGTGCAAACAATCTCCAATCCGAACCAAATTTCATCTTTTCCCAATTTTAGCGCTTTGGACATTATTTTACTGGACATGAACTTTTCTGCCGGTGTAAATACTGGGAACGAAGGATTATATTGGCTACGGGAAATAAAGAAGAAGGCACCTCATATTTCGGTAATCATGATGACCGCTTATGGTGCAATAAACTTGGCCGTGGAGGCATTAAAGGAGGGTGCATCCGACTTTATTCTTAAACCATGGAACAACGAACGGTTATTGACCACCGTAAAATCTGCCTATGAGCTTAGAAAAACGCAAAAAGAAGTAGTACAGCTTAAAGAGAAGGAGACAAACCTTAAGCAGGTAATCAACCAAAACTCAAATTACATCATAGGGAACTCCAAGGCCTTGAACCGCGTACTATCCTTGGTCCAAAAAGTAGCCAAAACCGATGTAAATGTCCTGGTAACCGGTGAAAACGGAACTGGAAAAGAGCTCATCGCAAGGGAGTTACATAAACTATCCGCAAGGCAAAATGAGGTTTTTATTTCTGTGGATATGGGTTCCATTTCAGAAAATCTCTTTGAAAGCGAATTATTTGGCCATGTTAAAGGTTCCTTTACCGATGCAAAGGAGGATAGGGCCGGAAAATTCGAAGCGGCCAATGGGGGAACCTTATTCTTGGATGAGATTGGCAATCTTTCATTACAAATGCAAGCCAAATTATTATCCGCCATACAGAACCGGGTTATTGTTAGGGTGGGTTCCAACAAACCCATTCCCATTGATATTAGGCTTATCTGTGCCACCAATTGCAATTTGGATAAAATGGTTTCCGATGGCTTGTTTCGGGAAGACCTCCTATATCGAATCAACACCATTCGCGTAGAAGTACCACCCCTTAGGGAACGTGAGAACGACATTCTCGTATTAGCCGATTTCTATTTGAACAAATTCATAAGCAAGTATGGAAAACAGGGACTACGGATAAACCAACAGGCCCAGGATAAAATAATGGCCTATGCTTGGCCGGGAAATGTAAGGGAATTGCTCCATACCATGGAAAGGGCGGTTATCTTGAGTGAAGGTAATGTTTTGAAGCCTGATGATTTTTTACTAGAATCCAAAGGTTCCATATCCATGGAAAACGGACCAAGTACTCTTGAGGAGATGGAATTGATCATGATTTCCAACGCCTTGAACAAACATGATGGTAATTATAGTGCAGCTGCCGAAGAGCTTGGAATTTCCAGGCAAACGCTCTACAACAAGCTTAAAAAAACCTCTAAATAATTATGGTAAGCCGCAATATATACCTCCAGTTGGTTTTTAGGATTGGTCTTATAGTCCTTACGGTTGTGCTTTCCACATATCTTTTTTTCAAGGAGAGTTATGTTGGTTGCGGTATAGGTGTTTTAATAATAATTGCCCAAACCACTGCTCTGATCAATTACGTAAATCAGACCAATCGTAAAATTGCCTATTTTTTTGATGCCATTAAAAATGAGGATTTTACCTTGAGATTTCCGGAAAAACTGAGTGTAAAATCCTTGGAAGAGCTCAATCATAGCCTAAACATGCTCAACAGCATGATACAGGATATTCATTTAAAGAAGCAGGCCCAGGAACAATATTATCAGGAAATTTTAAGACAGGCGGATATTGGTATTTTCACCATTAATTCGAAAGGACATATTCTGTTTGCCAACCCTACCGTACAGGAATTACTGAATTATCGTCCGTTGAATCACATAAAACAGTTGAACCAGGTAGATCAAGACCTATATCAGCTCTTTCAAAAATTGGAGCCCTTTGAAAATAGAATCTACCAACTTGGTAATGAAAGGGGAAAACGGGATTTAAGTATTAAATGTACCCCGTTGACCATTGAAGGACAAGATCTATTATTGGTTGTGGTTCACGATATTCATCGGGAGTTGGATGAAAAGGAAACGGATTCCTGGGTAAAATTGATTCGGGTTCTGACCCATGAAATCATGAACACGATTACTCCTATTACCTCTATTTCGGAATCCATCCTTAAGTATTTCAAAAAGGGAAGTTCCAATACCCATCCTACCGAATTTAGTAAGGACCAAATAAAAAATACGGCAAAAGGATTGGAAGTCATTAAGGACCAAGGGAACGATCTTATGAGTTTTGTCCAATCTTACCGTAAATTCCTAAGTGTTCCAGAACCTGAGAAAGAACTTGTTTCCGCCGGTAGGCTTTTGGAGCGGGTAAAACTGTTGTTAGAAGAACAGAATCAAGAAAATCCAGTGAGCATAGAAATCGAAGTAAAGCCTAAGGAACTGGAGCTGTATATTGATTCACAACAAATATCGCAGGTACTATTAAATTTGGGCAAGAATGCCAAACAATCGTTGGAAGGTCAGGAAAATGGAATGATAAAATTCATTTGTGGCATCAATGAAATGAACAAAAAATACATACAAGTTTGGGATAATGGAGCAGGAATCCCCCCTGACCTGTTAAATGAAATTTTTGTTCCGTTCTTCACTACAAAAAATTCCGGAACAGGTATCGGGTTAAGCCTCTCCAAACAGATAATGCGACTTCATGGGGGAAGTATCAATGTAATTTCCGATGATAAAACGGTATTTACAATGATTTTCGATTAAAACGATTATCCCAGTTCCTTCCAAGGGTCCCAGAAGTATTTTTCCAAATGCTGAATCTGATTATCCACGACCTTAACACCTTCGCTCTCCAATAATTGCTGCATAAGGTTAGTGCCTTCAAAATGATGCTTCCCAGTTAAAAGTCCAGCTTTATTGACCACCCGATGCGCGGGAACATCCTCCATTTTTCCAGCACCGTTCATAGCCCATCCTACCATTCTTGCACTTCTGGCCGCTCCCAAATATTTAGCGATAGCTCCATAGGATGTTACCCTACCGTAAGGTATTTGTCTGGCCACCTCATATACCTTTTCAAAAAAGTTCCGGTTATCCTCCATATTAGCGATTTATGACTCGAGCAACGGTTATAATAAGAAGAATTACCATGAGAAAGGAAAGAATATAATTCGCGTTCCTTTCAAATTTATTCGTTTTATGCTCCAATTTATCAAAGTAAAAAACATACAGGTAAAGTACAGAAAAAGTGCCCAAACCTGCAGCAAGTACAAAAATGGCAATGTCCAAGAACATAAACTTGATCCATCCAGAAGCATTCCACATAATATTCAAACCGCTGTAGTAAGGGATGGTCAAAAAATTCAGTGTAGCTAGGAACATTCCCTTAAAATAACTATTTCTTTTACTGATTTTTAGCGCTTTTATTTTTTTCTTTTTATTTCGTTTAGCGGCAATAAAAAAATAAATGGCCAACCCTGCAAAAACGACTATGGCCAGCTCAAGTAAAGTTGAAACAACCTCCTGGTTTCTATCCAGAAACTTTGAGATAAAAACAGCTATGGTTGCCTGGAGCATGATGACGGTGGACACACCCAAACTAAAGATAATTCCATTGAGCTTATTTTTCTCCACACTGGTCTTTGCTGCATTCAAGTTCAGTAATCCAGGAGGTACAGTGGCCATAAACGCCGCTGAAAATGTTGCGAAGAAAAGAATGAGCAAATGTTGCATGCGCTTAGTGTATCCTAAACTGTATATAGGTTATTGGTTTCCCTTTCTCAAGATACTGATTTTCATAGAATGTTTGTATTTCCAAAACATCCTTAGGACTACCTTCATTTTTGTAAACATCATGATTGGCGTAGACGACTTCTAATCCCAGGCCATGTAACAGCCCAAGTGTATAACCATGCATGAATTCACTATCGGTCTTAAGATGCATTAGTCCATTCGGTACCAGAATTTGCCTATATTTTTCCAAAAAAGCGGTATTGGTCATTCGGTGCTTGGTGCGTTTATATTTTATTTGAGGATCCGGAAAGGTAATCCAGATTTCTGAGACCTCATTTTTACCAAATAACAAATCCACCAATTCAATCTGAGTTCTTAAAAAAGCCACATTGGGCAAACCATCCTCCAAAGCCGTTTTAGCACCACGCCAAAATCTTGCCCCCTTAATATCAATTCCTATAAAATTTTTATCAGGATATTTTTTTGCCAACCCAACGGTGTATTCTCCTTTTCCACAGCCAAGTTCCAAAACAATTGGGTTGTCATTTTTAAAATGGTCACTCCAGTTTCCTTGAAGTGAAAAACCATCCACTACCTCTTCCCGAGTCGGCTGAATTACATTGGGAAAGGTCTCATTTTCCTTAAATCTTTTTAGCTTGTTCTTGCTGCCCACAATATTTCCTATAAGAACGCAAAGCTAAGAAAATTGATACGGGTCTTTATTTTTTGGCTTTCCTATTTTCCGATTTGGTTTTCTCTAGGGTGAAAGAAAACTCGGAACCTACATCCTCTGAACTCTCAACGTAGATTTTTTCCCCATGTGCCTCGATGACGTGTTTAACAATAGCCAATCCCAAACCACTGCCTCCTTCGCGCCTACTACCACTTTGATCGACCCTGTAGAAACGCTCAAACAATCTTGGAATATGGTTGGCAGGAATTCCTTCACCATTGTCCGTTACCCTTACGATTACCTTATTCTTCACAAGGTTTTCAACACTCACCTCAGTAGTCCCGTTTTCATTGCCATATTTAATGGAGTTTACCAAAAGGTTGGTGAGCACTTGTTGTATCTTTTCCTTATCGGCATATACCATAATCGGGTTTGGGTACGCCATGTCGAAGGTGAGGACAATTTTCTTCTTATTGGCCTTCATTTCCAGCAGGTCAAATACATTCTGAATAAGCTCGACAATGTTGAAATCTTCCTTTTCCAGTCTTAGGTCCCCCACTTCCAGTTTGGTGATCAAATCCAGGTCCCTAACAATATAAATGAGCCTTTCCACCGCCTTGTTCGCCCTTGACAGATATTTTTTTCTGATATTTTTGTCGTCAATGGCCCCATCCAATAATGTTTCCAAATAACCTTGTGCCGTGAACAATGGGGTTTTTAGCTCATGGGAAACGTTTCCCAAGAAATCCTTTCGGTACGCCTCCCTAATTTTTAGGGTATCGATTTCAATTTTCTTATCCTTGGCAAATTTTTCAATTTCGGCGGTCAAGGTCCGCATATCCGTAGTTACTGGATTAGTGGCTAGAGGTGTGGACTCTAAGAGCTCCACATCATCATAGATCTTCTTGATTCGACGGTAAATAAAACGCTCGATCCTAAATTGAAGGGCCAAGAATGAAAAGCCAAAAACAAGAAGGGTCGCAGTGACCAAAAGCAACCAATTTAATATATTGAAAAACCAAAGAAGGCCTCCAAAAACAAAAAAGGAAATAACACCTATATAAAATGCAGAACGTAAGGCAAACCTATAGGATTTTTTGGCTTGAATAGGCATTACAATACAAACTTATAGCCCACTCCCTTAACGGTCTTAAAATGATCTTCCCCTATTTTCTCCCTTAATTTTCGGATATGGACGTCGATGGTCCTTCCGCCCACAACGACTTCATTGCCCCATACCTTATCCAAAATGACCTCGCGTTTGAACACTTTATTGGGTTTTGAGGTCAAAAGGGCCAAGAGTTCAAATTCCTTTCGAGGAAGTACTAGTTCTTCACCTTGGTTTATAATTTTATATTCTTCCCTATTGATAATGATATCCCCAACCTTGGTAATATCTTCTTGGGTTCCCTCTTCCTTGGACAATCTCCTGAGCAAGGCGTTTACCTTACTCACCAAAACCTTGGGCTTTATGGGCTTGGTAATGTAATCGTCCGCTCCAGCATCAAATCCCGCCACTTGGGAGTAATCTTCCCCTCTTGCGGTCAAAAAGGTAATGATCGTATTTTCCAGACCAGGGGTTTTTCTCATAATCTCACAGGCCTCGATACCGTCCATTTCTGGCATCATAACATCTAGGATAATTAGATCTGGCTGCTTCTTTTTTGCTTTGGAAACACCCTCAGCACCGTTCTTGGCCGTGATAATTTCGTAGCCTTCGGAAGAAAGGTTGTAACTTAAAATTTCCAGAATATCCGGTTCATCATCCACCAAAAGTATGGTAATATCCTTTTTTTTCATCCGTGTGTCTTTGTTTGGTTTTATACGGTCCGTTGCAACTAACCCAGTATTCAACCATATATTTCTAGCAATGCTGATTGAAATTTTTGGACTAGTTAATTTGTCAAAAGTACAGATAATACCCTTATGTCAAAATCGCTTAACATTGATTTAATGTAGTAACGTTTAGGTAACCTTTTTGCAATCCATATTTAACATGGGGGTAACCCGACATTTACAACCCCTAGCGTTCTTTGCGGCTGATAATGAAGAACACTTTAATGAGAAAATTGATTGTATTTTTTACAGTTTTTGGATTTTATATTTCTTATTCCCAAGAAACTGGAAGTATTGCTGGAATACTAACTGACAAGGAGGCAAATGATGAACCGTTAGCTTTTGCTAATGTTTTAATTAAAGGAACCACCAAGGGTACAACCTCTGATTTTGACGGCCTTTATGAAATTTCAGGTTTAGAACCAGGAAACTACACGGTGGTATTCAGTTATTTGGGATATGAGACCTTGGAGTTGCCCAACATTACGGTTGAGGCCGGTAAAGTGACCACAGTCAACGTACCCATGAGTGCTTCTGAAGGAGTTTCTTTGGATGAGGTAACTGTAGTTACGGTAGCTAGAAAAGATTCTGAGGTAGCTCTACTACTAGATCAGAAAAACGCAGTTACCGTAGTAGAAAGTATTGGCGCTAAAGAGTTGGGTGATTTAGGTATATCTGACGCAAAAACAGCTACAACCAAAATTTCTGGTGTTTCTGAAAGCGAGGCTTCTGGAGATATTTTTGTTCGTGGGCTTGGTGATCGATATTTATCCACAACCTTAAATGGCCTGCCCATTCCGTCTGACAATGTTGACAAAAAGAATATTAATTTAGGTTTATTTCCCACAAGAGTTATCCAGAACGTAAGCATTAGCAAAACATATTCAGCTAGAACATCTGCTGATCAGGCTTCGGGTAACATAAACATTACGTCAAGAGAATTAATTGGAAGTTCTGAACTTAGCATTGGGATTTCTGGAGGTGTAAACTCCTCTATTAATGAGGACGGTGCTAAAGATAACTTTAAAATAAGCCCAAACCTTGCAGATGAAACCACGTTTGGGTTTTACGACGCTAACAGCAATCTCGTTCAGCAACTTACTGAACAATCCTGGGATCCTTCTATCAAAAGCAATCCATACAATTATGGTGTAAACCTTACCCTTGGAAAAAAGTTTTTTGATGGAAAACTTTCTTTTGTACTTACAGGAGCTCATGATGAAAGTTACCGTTACAATGAGGGTATTTATCAAATTTTGGAATACGGTTTTGTTCAAGTTGGCGCATCTGATTATACTACTTTTCAATCAGAAATAAACAATACGGCACTTTTGGACCTAACATGGTTTATTAACGATAAAAACAAATTAAAATCCACTACCACGTATTTGAGTACACTAAATGACGATGTAGTTGAATTCGGAAGAAATGGTGAAGCACAGGTAAGTGATGATACCGGTGCCTTTAGCAGTTTTGGTATTCCCTTGGAGTTCGTAAGAGACCAAAATACAAAACAAACCAACCTTTTAGTAAGTCAGTTATTAGGCGAACACAAATTATCTGAAAAGAACCAGTTAAATTGGGCTTTTGGTTATAATTTATTAAATGCTGACGAACCCAACCGTATTCGTAATCAAGTGTTTTTTGACACCACTCCTGAAAGCTCCGTAGCTCTCAACTCACAAGGTGGTTTTAACCAAAGAAAAGCAGCTCAACTTATTGAAGATAATGAATACAACGGCTATATTAATGATGTCCTGCACATCATAAAGGAAGAAGATACCAACAAGGCTTTTGATATAGAGTTAGGAGTTTTCTACCGAAATAAGGAAAGAGATTTTAGTTCGGAATTTGTTGGCGTAGTTGAGTCCTCTGATGTTGATAGGTTTAGTACACGCTCTTCAAGTTTGGACGATTTAAATTCTATTATTTCAACTCAAAATTTTGGAAATGGTTCAATTGAAGTTCGTAGATTAAGTCTTAACGAAAATGGAGTTCCTCAGGACATTTACACAGGCGAATTTACTTCTCAAGCGGCTTATGTTGATTTTAATGTAGCACTTAACAAGCTAAATGTAAATGCCGGACTAAGAGCTCAAAAAGATGACATCAATGTTATCTATGATGTTGGTGGTAGTGGTACGCGTTTAGTGGGTGAAACTAATCAAAAATATCAGAATTTCTATCCAAGTTTAAACCTAAAGTACACACTTAATGACAAGCATGCTTTACGTTTTGCCGCGAGTAGAACAATAACGCTTCCAGAATTTAAAGAAATTGCCCCTTTTAGATATGTTGCACCTTCTGGACAAGAAGTTACGGGTAATGCTGATAATTTAACAGCATCTTTTACCAACAACTTTGATATTAAATGGGAATTCTTTCCCTCTAATGACCAGTTAATCTCTTTGGCTGTTTTTTACAAAGACATTAAAGATCCTATTAACAGAACTGTTCAGAGAGGTGGTGAGAGTATTTGGACATTCGAAAACACTGGAGAAAAAGCTGAAGTTCTTGGATTGGAATTGGAAAGTAAGTTAAACCTATTAAAACCTTATTACGACGAGCCAAATGATGTGTATTCTGGAATTGATTTAAGCTTGGTATTAAACGCTACCGTTATGCATCATGAACAAGATTTAAAATTTGTTCCTACGGAAGATGGTTTGAGTGCAACAGATTTTTTCAAATTCGGCACCAACAATTCAACCGGTTTAGAGGGTGCTTCTGATTTTATTTTAAATACCAACCTAAATTTAAAAACCTCATCTGAAAACCCGTTTACTGCCTCTTTAAATGCTAATTACGCTTCGGACAAGATTTATGTATTGGGTAGTCCTGAAGGATTTGATATCTACGACTACTCTTATAACGATAATATTGTTGAGAAAGGTTTTGTGGTTTTGAATGGTAGAATCAGTAAGGAATTTGCTGAGAAATGGCAAGTTTCATTAAATGGGCAAAACCTATTGAACCCAGAAATTAAAAGAACACAAGGAGTTCTTGAAAACAGAAATGAAATTAGGGCCTTTTCCGATGATATTAATGAAAGGTTAGGCCCAAATGCGCCAGAAAGAATTGTTAGAACAGAAACTGTTAGATCATACAAATTAGGTAGAACAATTGGAATTGGCCTTACCTATTCTTTTTAAGATAAGAACATTTTATTTAAACATTTAAATCCAAATTATGAAAACGAGAATCTTTAAACTTTTATTTCTCTTTTTATCAACTGCCGTACTAACGGTTAGTTGTAATAAAGACGATGACAATCCAGGGCCTACCTGTAATGATGGTATACAAAATGGTACGGAAACAGGTATTGACTGTGGTGGTACCTGTGGCGCTTGTGAAGAAGAACCTACATGTTCAGATGGAATTCAGAATGGAGACGAAACGGGTGTCGATTGCGGTGGATCCTGCGACGCCTGTACCGAGTCTATCAATTTAACTTCCATCAGCCCGATTACAGAAGACCTAGAACTTGAGGTGCAAAACACGTATACGCTAGATGGTGTAGTTAGTATCGAGAACGGCGCGACATTGACTATTCCTGCTGGAACAACAATTACGGCAAGTGCTGCTGCTGGTGACGAAACCAGTACATATATCGTTGTTCAAAAAGGTGCAAAAATCGATGTTCAGGGTACCTCATCAGAGCCAGTTGTCATGACTTCCGATAGTAAATCTCCTGGTGACTGGGGCGGATTGGTTATTGCTGGTGATGCCACAACTACAAAAGGTACAGATGCCACTGCAGAAGTTGGTAATATTATTTATGGTGGAACCAATGACGCCGATGACTCAGGTAGCATCGAGTATTTGATCATCAACTACGCCGGTGCACAGATCAACCCCGAGTCACAGTACAACGGTCTTACACTTTATGCGGTTGGTTCGGCTACCACTATCAGCAACGTGGCCATCTTAAATGGTACGGACGATGGTGTCGAGTTCTTCGGCGGTACTGTTTCCGCTTCCAACTTCTATTTGGAAAACAACCAAGATGATGCCGTTGACTGGACGGAAGGTTGGAACGGTACTTTGACCGATGCCTATGTGCTGCATACCGAAGCAGGTTTCTCAACTGCCGTTGAGGCCGATGGCGACAATGGCAATCCTTCCTTAGTGAACTTTACCGCGGTTTCTACCGTTGGTGGTACTGCACTTCAGTTCAAAAAAGAGTCCGGCGCCACTATAACCGGTCTTTCATTGACAGGCTACGATATTTCCGTTGACTTTAGGGATGGTGGAGCTGTTTCCAATGTCCAAATTGAAGGTGCTGACTCCAATCCTTCTTTATCTTATGTAGGCCCTGCTACGGTTGACGTAAACATGTTCAGTTGGGTTGGCACAAACAATACTGTAGAAAGTAATGTATTAAGTGGGTCCATTGGATCTAACTTAACTCTTGACCCTGCGATAGACTATTTCTTAGAAGGAACATTAAGTGTGGAAAGTGGAGCCAAATTAACCATTCCAGCAGGTACGAAAATAGTTGCGGATGTTCAAGCTGGAGAAGAGACAAGCACCTATATCGTAGTTCAAAAAGGTGGTCAGATTGATGTTCAAGGTACGGAAGCTATGCCCGTTATAATGACCTCAACAAATGAAAACCCTGGTGACTGGGGCGGATTGGTTATTGCTGGTGATGCCACAACTACAAAAGGTACAGATGCCACTGCAGAAGTTGGTAATATTATTTATGGTGGGACCAATGACGCCGATGACTCCGGTAGCATCGAGTATTTGATCATCAACTACGCCGGTGCACAGATCAACCCCGAGTCACAGTACAACGGCCTTACACTTTATGCGGTTGGTTCGGCTACCACTATCAGCAACGTGGCCATCTTAAATGGTACGGACGATGGTGTCGAGTTCTTCGGCGGTACTGTTTCCGCTTCCAACTTCTACTTGGAAAACAACCAGGACGATGCAGTTGACTGGACGGAAGGTTGGAACGGTACTTTGACCGATGCCTATGTGCTTCATACCGAAGCAGGTTTCTCAACTGCCGTTGAGGCCGATGGCGACAATGGCAATCCTTCCTTAGTGAACTTTACCGCGGTTTCTACCGTTGGTGGTACTGCACTTCAGTTCAAAAAAGAGTCCGGCGCTACGATAACCGGTCTTTCATTGACAGGCTACGATACCTCAGTTGACTTTAGGGATGGTGGAGCTGTTTCAAACGTTCAAATTGCAGGCGCTGACTCTGATCCTGCTTTAACCTATGAAGGTCCAGCTACTGTAAGTGCTTCTATGTTCTATTGGGCAACTGGAAATTCCGAATCTCAATCCAATGTATTAACAGGAACTGTAACTAGTAATGTTACTCTTAATGCTTCAACAACCTACTTTTTGAATGGTTCCTTAAGTGTGGAAAGTGGCGCAAAATTAACCATTCCAGCAGGTACAAAAATAGTTGCGGATGTTCAAGCTGGAGAAGAGACAAGCACCTATATCGTAGTTCAAAAGGGTGGTCAGATTGATATTCAAGGTTCTGCAGCCAACCCTGTTGTTATGACTTCTGCCAATGAAACTCCTGGTGATTGGGGCGGATTGGTTATTGCTGGTGATGCCACAACTACAAAAGGTACAGATGCCACTGCAGAAGTTGGTAATATTATTTATGGTGGAACCAATGACGCCGATGACTCAGGTAGCATCGAGTATTTGATCATCAACTACGCCGGTGCACAGATCAACCCCGAGTCACAGTACAACGGTCTTACACTTTATGCGGTTGGTTCGGCTACCACTATCAGCAACGTGGCCATCTTAAATGGTACGGACGATGGTGTCGAGTTCTTCGGCGGTACTGTTTCCGCTTCCAACTTCTATTTGGAAAACAACCAGGACGATGCAGTTGACTGGACGGAAGGTTGGAACGGTACTTTGACCGATGCCTATGTGCTTCATACCGAAGCAGGTTTCTCAACTGCCGTTGAGGCCGATGGCGACAATGGCAATCCTTCCTTAGTGAACTTTACCGCGGTTTCTACCGTTGGTGGTACGGCTCTTCAATTTAAAAAAGAGTCCGGTGCTACGATAACCGGTCTTTCATTGACAGGTTATGACACATCTATTGATTATAGGGACGGTGGTGCCGTTACTAACGTAACCATCGAAGGTGCTACTTCTGACCCCGCATTAACCTATGAAGGGCCAGCAACTGTAGATGTTGCAATCTTTGGTTGGGCGACCAACTAAGTATTAGCAATTTAAATATTATAATAAGGCCTCGCATCTGCGAGGCCTTTTGCATTTCATCGAAAAATTCAAAGAAAGGGTTCTATCGTATTGACATTCAGCTTCTAAAATTCCTATATTTGTGGCATAGCATTTGTAACCAGCTATATATGAAGCACCTTTACCTCGTTGTTTTATTCCTTTTTTGTGCTGTTGGTTTTGGACAGAGTTCCCAAAATCAGGGGGATATAGAAGGTTTTAGCATGTATCCCAATCCGGTTACAAATGGTAAGGTCTACATTACTACGGCCATCAACGGTCCAAAGGAAATCTTTGTATATGATGTCTTTGGAACCCTTATCCTAAAGACCACTATTTTAGGTAAGGAACTATCCTTAAACGATATGGATGCCGGCGTCTATGTATTACGTGTCTTTGAAAAGGACAAAATGGCCACTAGAAAGCTTATTGTCAAATAAATTTTCCTTCTTCATCCAAAAATTAACAATCGATTATCGGCATAAAAAACCGATGAATCGCACGGGCTATTTTGTTGACATACAAAATATTACAGTTCACAACAATTTTATTTCTATCGGCCCGCTTTGAAGTAACTTTATGGTGTTGATCCCAAATCAATGCCCTATGAAAAAAATCTACTTTATCCTGTTACTGGGATTTTCATTCATGGCATATGCCCAGGACACTATTGATTTCCGTAACCTAAAAAATGAGGAAATCACGGGGTTCAAACTATATCCCAACCCTGCAACGGCAGATATGGTTTATGTCACGACCGAAAAAAACGATACCAAGGAAATACGAATTTATGATGTATTCGGAGAATTGGTGTTGACGGATAGAATTTCCAATAAAACCTTGGACATTTCCAGACTTTCGCCGGGAGTCTATGTAATCCAGGTAACGGAAAATAAAAAATCCATCAACAGAAAATTAGTTGTCAAGTAGTTTTTTGAGTTACTTGATGTATTCCATTTCCCTATACTTTCTATAGTGTTCCTTACCTTTGTGGGAATTTAAAATTCTATGGACATAGAAGGTATCTTTTCCATTACCACAGAGAAAGAATTCTTATCCAAATCCCTGGATACCTTTCATTTTCAATACGAACATAACCCTGTTTACCAAAGATTCTGCAATTATCTAAAGGTTGACCCAGAGAAGGTATTGAGTATTGAAGAAATCCCCTTTCTTCCTATACAGTTCTTTAAGGAATATGAAGTCTTAAGCTCCAAGAAACCTATTCAAACGGTATTTACCAGTAGCGGTACTACAGGCGCACTGACAAGCAAACACTTAGTCACCGATTTAAATCTTTATGAACAAAGCTTCATGGAAGGTTTCAAAAGGTTCTTTGGTGAAATCGAAGAATATTGCATTCTAGCACTTTTACCATCATACCTCGAGCGCAAAGGCTCTTCACTCATTTATATGGTGGACCGGCTAATCGAAAGAAGCAATCATCCAAAAAGCGGCTTTTTCCTCCATGATTTTGAGAGGTTACAAAGCGAACTGCAAAGTCTGGAGGCACAAAACCAAAAAGTACTGTTGATTGGAGTCTCTTTTGCCCTATTGGATTTTTCTGAAAAGTTTCAACTCAATTTAGAAAATACTATAATCATGGAAACGGGAGGCATGAAGGGACGAAGAAAAGAAATGATCCGAATGGAATTACACGAACATTTGAAAAAGGGATTCGGGGTAGATACTATTCATTCAGAGTATGGGATGACAGAATTGTTATCACAGGCGTACTCCAAAGGACATAGTCTTTTTGAGTGCCCTCCTTGGATGAAAATTTTGATCAGGGATACCGAAGACCCCTTAACATTTCTTCCCTATGGCAAAGCAGGGGGCATTAACGTGATTGACCTCGCCAATATGAATTCCTGCTCCTTTATTGCTACACAGGACTTGGGAAAAGTTTACGAGACAGGTAATTTTGAAGTATTGGGGCGTTTTGACCATTCGGATATCCGAGGATGTAATTTGATGGCACTTTAATACTAATCTTGTTCCATAATATAATACAGACCTGGTCCATCGCAGGCCATCCACGTATTGTAAATTTCGATATTCGATAGGTATCTTAATGTTTCTGTGTCCTCTCCAGAACAATTTCCAGCTAAGTTTGCACCAGTAATGTAAGTGAGTTCCAAATAATCTGCATCGTCATTGTCAAACTCCACCATTTCAAATGTTCCCTTGGCCTCTGTTATAACACTATCCCGTTCCCTAGTTTTAAGAAAGGTCCCATCAGGATTGAAGACATAAGATTCCTGCCATTCCATATCATCTCCCTCTGTTGAAGAGTTCACCATACTACCAGTCATTTGAACAAGAACCCATTTCTGACTCGAAAACTGCAAGTCGGTGTCCTTAAGGACCAAGTCATCGCTGGTGCACCCATATACGAGTAGTAATCCCAAAAATATCGACAAGAACCTTTTCACTATAATAGAAGTTTAACGGACTACAAATGAAGATACTACAAATATTGATTGGTTGCGTTAAGGAAATGTGAAGTCTGATAAATTAAAATATCTAAGGTACAGTACATTTATCCCATAACAACGTTGATTATCGAATATTGATACTATCACTAAGATTACCACGTTATATTGCGGATATTTCTTACAATTCAAATAACATTTAGATTGATGCGCCTTTTCTGTTACTCTTTACTCTTTCTCAGCTTATCATTTTATTCAATAGCCCAAAAAACAACAAAAACCAACAATCCAGATTGGATTACTGTAAATACCGTTGATTTTAACAAAAGTGTTACAGAAGAAGGTGGTATTGCCTATTACCTTATTGACTATCAGGATAATTTAATCAACAAGGAACAATATGTCCATTTAATCTTAAAAGTTCTGAATTCTGAAGGAATCCAGGAAGCCTCGGATATAACGGCAACCTTTGACCCATCATTTCAATCCATTGAATTTCACAAGGCTTTAATAATTAGAGATGGGAGAACAATTGAAAAATTAAGTGAATCCAATATAAAAACATTTCAACGTGAAACCAATTTAGAACGTTCACTATATGATGGGTCCAATACAGCTGTTATCAACCTAAGTGATATACGAACTGGGGATATCATCGAATTTTCGTATTCCATTAAAGGTTTTAATCCTATAAATAAAGGCAATTATTCCAGTATGTTGTACCAAGAATATACTTTGCCAGTGGGAAAAATTTATCACAAATTAGTTACAGATGAGAAACAGCCTATTAATTATCAGCTCCTTAACAATGCAATTGCCCCGAAAATAGAAAATACTAGGTTCGGTAAAGAATACTCTTGGAAGATTGATGAGCCAGAGTACGTTCGATATGATTCAAATACACCATATTGGATGAATACTCAAAAAAAAGTATCTGTCTCAACTTTTAATAACTGGCTAGAAGTTACAGATTTGCTACTACCTCATTATAAAATATTACCAGAAAATTTGAAATCTCCAATATCCCGTGATAAGGATATCGACTCTAAAGAGGATATTATCATAAAAACAATAAGGTTTGTACAAGATGAAATTAGATATTTGGGTTTTGAGGAAGGAATAGGCGCATACAAGCCAAATGGGCCAAAGGCTGTGTTGGACCATCGATATGGTGACTGTAAAGATAAATCACTGCTTCTCTCTACACTATTACAAGGTGAAGGCATAACTTCATTTCCTATGTTGGTCAATACAGAATCCAACAGAAATTTGGAAACATTGGCACCGAGTCATAATTTATTCAATCATTGCATTGTTTATTTTGAACACGAGGGTAAAGAGTACTTTGTAGACCCCACAATTTCCAACCAAGGGGGCGATTTAAACCATTTATATACACCTGACTACCATAACGGACTAATTTTGAGGAAGAATTCTAAGAACCTTAAAAAAATACCGGAATCTCAAAAATCAAGATTAAACATTATTGAAGACATTGTTATAGACTCTATAGGAGGAAAAGCTAATTTTACGGTTAAAACCGAATATTCTGGAAATAAGTCAGATTACATGCGTTCTTACTTCAAGAGTAATACAGTTGAAAACATCGGTCAGGAATATCTAACCTTCTATAGCAATTTATATCCCAGCATTTCCTCTTTAGAACCTGTTAACTTTAAGGATGATTCAAGACCCTGGGAAAATATATTAACTACTTATGAATCATATTCCATCGATACCCCATGGGAAACAGACGAAAACGATGGCAATCTTTATTTCAATACTTATTCACTGGTTCTGGAAAGTCTTATTAATTATCAAGCCTCTCCGCAAAGAACCATGTCCTATTATGCAGGACTTCCATATTCATTTTCCCAAACTACAAGGGTTACGCTTCCAGAGGTGTGGTCAATAAATATTGACGACATTATAATAGATAACGATTTGTTCTCCTTTAGCAAAAAAACCAAACAGATAGGAAGAATTATAACTGTAAACTACAATTATGAACTTAAAAGCGAAGTTATTCCCGCAGAATTACTTAAAAATTTCCTGGCAGAACACGAAAAAATAAATAATGCTTTGGGTCTTCAACTTACATATACCCCTTTTGAAGGTAGTTCAAAGTATAGTTGGTTATCAATAATTATTGCATTACTAAGCCTAATTCTAAGCGGACTCCTTGGTTATAAATTATTTAAGGACTATGATCCTGAACCCGAATCCAATGACTTGGCTAACCCAAGAAGTTTTGGAGGTTGGCTAATTCTTCCAGCTATTGGATTGGTTCTTACCCCATTTATTGTTATTAACCAACTTTTTACTGCCGAATATTTTAATAAAGGTATTTGGGAGGGTTTTGAATTAGGTGGCTACGAAAATCATCAATTCTTAAATATATATCTTGGCTTTGAAATTTTCTATAATATTTCCTTTTTGGTATTTACCATTTTTGCCATTCTCTTGTTCTTTAAAAAAAGAACCAGTGCTCCCAAACTCATGATGGTCTTTTATTTTATGACCATGACCTTAACAATCATAGAATCCTTTGTTATGAACCAAGTAGGTATTCCAGACCCAACCGGTTCTAATGATATTTTTCGATCCATAATTTCGGCTGCCATCTGGATACCATACTTTTATAAATCAAAAAGGGTAAAAGAAACTTTTGTCAATACTTATGGGAATAAAGCCAAAAGGGTGGCTGAATTAACCCCTAACTAGTTTCTTAAAACTAAGGCCTAACAAAGAAATAAGCTACTTCGTCATCGGCAATATTGGGGTTGTCCAAATACACCAAGGACATTTGTTTTCCTTTGATCTCAAATTGATAACTAGTATCATCGGTAAAGGTCAGAATATTGTTTTGTCCCCCGTAATAATAATCCCCAGATTGCTTGAAAAATTGATTATCCCCGTCGTTGAAAACGGTGAGCTTATCGTTTTCTGTATCAAAAAACAACCGGGTTTCAGAGAAATCAATCTCCGGGTCAAAACCGCAAAAGCAGCTGATGTCCTGAAGGATCCACTCACCGTTGAGAGAAGTATCCTGAATTACCGGCCCATCGTCTTGATTACATGATATAAAAAGAATGGAAATCATCACCCAAAAAAATCGCTTCATAACAGAACTTTTTGGAAAGATGAAGAAACCAATAAAAGGTTGCCCCTATTCCGTTAGTTTAAGTACAAAATAATTCTTCTTGCCTCGCTGGAGCAAAACAAATTTCCCATTAATAAGGTCCTCCCTGCCAATGACATAGTTTTCCTTGACCTTTTCCTTGTTCACTGAAATAGAATTCTGTTTTAATTCCCTCCGAGCTTCTCCATTGGAGCCCAAAAAACCGGTTTGCGCAGACAATGCCCCAATCATATCCAAACCATTATCCAAAGAGGACATAGGAATTTCAGCCTGGGGTACACCTTCAAAAACATCCAAAAACGTTTTTTCATTTAACCCTTTGAGATCTTGCGAAGTAGACTTTCCAAAAAGTATATCACTGGCCTTTACCGCATTATCCAAATCTTCCTGTGAATGGACCATCACGGTAATTTCCTCCGCCAATTTCTTTTGGAGCAACCTAAGGTGTGGGGCTTCAGAATGCTGGGCTACAAGATCCTCAATCGCTTCTTTTGTAAGGAAAGTGAAAATCTTGATATATTTCTCGGCATCCGTATCCGAAGTATTCAGCCAATATTGATAAAATTTATAGGGGGAGGTCCTTTCGGCATCCAGCCAAACATTCCCGCTTTCCGTTTTTCCAAATTTGGTGCCATCCGCTTTCGTGATTAACGGGCAGGTAAGTGCATATCCTTTTCCACCACCTATTCTTCGAATCAACTCCGTACCGGTTGTAATATTGCCCCATTGATCACTGCCACCCATTTGTAGGGTACAGTTATAGGTTCTATATAGATGCAGGAAATCATACCCTTGCACCAGTTGATAGGTAAATTCCGTAAATGACATGCCTTCCTTTGCTTCGGCAGAAAGTCTCTTTTTTACGGAATCCTTCGCCATCATATAATTCACGGTAATGTGCTTGCCCACGTCTCGAATAAAATCCAGAAAGGAAAAGTCTTTCATCCAGTCATAATTGTTGACCAAAACCGCTGCGTTTTTCGCATCGCTCTCAAAATCCAAAAATCTGGCCAGCTGAGCTTTTAAGGCTTCCTGGTTGTGACGAAGGGTAGCTTCATCCAAAAGATTACGCTCCGAGGATTTTCCGGATGGGTCCCCTATCATTCCAGTGGCACCGCCAACCAATGCAAAAGGTTTATGCCCGGCCAACTGGAAGTGTCTTAACATCATTACCCCCACTAAATGACCTATGTGCAAAGAATCTGCCGTTGGGTCTATGCCCACATAGGCAGATTGCATTCCTTCCATAAGGTATTCTTCCGTTCCAGGCATTGCATCGTGCAACATTCCCCTCCATTCCAACTCCTTTACAAAGTTTGAAGCCATTTGATTTATTTCTTTTTGATTCCCTGCAAATATAAAAGGAAAAATGCCGCTGATCAACTTGAATTGGAGAGGAATTTATCCATGTGTATTCCCTAAATTTGAATTATGGTTTTAGTTACCGGAGGTACGGGCTTGGTGGGTTCTCACTTGATATTAAGATTGGTTCTATCTAAAATCAAGGTCAGGGCCATTTATAGATCTCAGGAAAAACTTCAGCAGGTAAAAAAAGTCTTCTCTTATTATCAGGATGATGTTCAGTCAATTTTTGACCAAATCGATTGGATCCAAGGCGATATTCTCGACCTTCCTTCCTTGGAATATGCCTTTTTGGATGTAAAACAGGTATACCATGCCGCCGCCCTAATTTCATTTGATCCCAAAGATTTTAAAAAACTAAGGAAAGTGAATGTAGAGGGAACGGCCAATATTGTAAATCTATGTATTCACCATAACATTGAAAAACTCTGTTACGTAAGTACTATTGGCACTATTGGAAGAAGTCTTCGTGGAAAAGAAGCCACGGAAGAAAATGACTGGAACGAATTGTATACCAATGTATACGCCCTCACAAAAAAATCTGCCGAAATGGAAGTATGGAGGGGTACCCAAGAAAATCTAGATGCCGTAATTGTAAATCCAGGGGTTATCATTGGACCAGGGTTCTGGGCAAATGGAAGTGGAAAACTATTTACTACGGTCAACAGAGGATATTCCTTTTATCCACCGGGGGGTACAGGATTTGTAAGCGTAAATGACGTAGTTCAAATTATGATGAAGTTAATGGAATCCTCCATTAAGAACGAAAGATTTATTTTGGTAGCCGAAAATCTTTCCTTCAAGGAAGCCATAAGCCTAACAGCGAAACATATAGAAAAAAAGATACCAAGTAAAAGACTTAAGAAATGGCAACTGAAAATAGGCAGGTATTTCGATTTTTTCAAGACCCTAATTACCGGAAAACCCAGAACCATTACCAAGAACTCCGTGTACTCACTTTTACATCCTGAAACGTATAGCAGCACAAAAATTAGGACGGCCTTAGGTTTTGAATTTGAGTCTGTAGAGCACAGTATTGCTTTTAGCGCCAAAAAATATATTACGGAACATCATTCTTCAAATTAGTGGAAGTCCCCAAGCTGTCTATTGCGGGTTTATTCTGTTTGCTTTCTAGATACTTCAGGCTATCAGCAACTTTTTTTTCTTGCTCCAATTGTATTCTTTTTTGCTCCAATATCGTTTCTACTTCGGTATAAATGGCTTCATATTCTAATGGTAAGGAGGCATAATAACGGTCGCTCTCCACAAATTGAGCACTATCAATTTTATACTTTTCAAAAACATAATTGGTAGGCTCTATCGCATTATCCTTTAATATTCCCAGGTTAGCACCTTTGGCCGCATTAATTAACGCCATGTCCCTTAATACCAAAATCATCTTATCCTTTGGAATAAGGTTCTCCGGTTCTTCTATTAATTTTTCACCACAAGAATAGGTGAAAAACACTATGAGCATGACAATTTTAATTCTTCTCATCTATTGAATGTGAGTCTTTTTGCGTTTCTTTTTTCTGATAATTTTCCGTTGTCATAGGCTAAATGTCCATTGACAAACGTATGGGTCACTCGGGCCCTAAAAGAATTTCCATCAAAAGGAGACCACCCGCATTTGTATAGTATATTTTCTCTGGAAACCTTCCAAGGAGCATTAAGGGATACCACGGCCAGATCGGCAAAATTTCCTTCCCTAATGAATCCCCTCTTTTCAATTTGGAATAATTTGGCGGGATTATGGCACATTTTTTCAACCATCCGTTCCAAAGAAATAACTCCATCCAAATGCTTTTCCAACATAGCAGGTAGTGCATGTTGAACCAAGGGTCCTCCACTTGGGGCACTGGTGTAGGGGTTATCCTTTTCTGCGAGTACATGAGGGGCATGATCTGTGGCCACTACATCTATCCTATCATCCAACAAGGCTTTCCAAAGTGTTTTGCGGTCCTGTGCCGTCTTCACGGCCGGATTCCATTTAATCAACGTTCCCTTGTCCAAATAATCTTTGTCTGAAAACCATAAATGGTGAATGCATACCTCAGAAGTAATCTTCTTTTCCTCCAATGGAATATCATTCCTGAACAAAGCTGTTTCCTTTCCCGTGGATAAGTGAAACACATGTAACCTGGCCCCTGTTTTTTTTGCTAAAGCTATAGCTCTTGAGGAAGATATATAGCACGCTTCCTCACTTCTAATAAGAGGATGGTATTGTATTGGGATATCCTCTCCATACTTCTCCCGGTATGCTTCTAAGTTTTTACGAATAGTGGTTTCATCCTCACAATGTGCGGAAATTACCATTTCTGTACTATTGAATATATTTTCTATAACCGCTTCATCGTCTACCAACATATTTCCTGTTGAGGAACCCAAGAATAATTTTATCCCTGAACAGGCATTTTTATCCAAGCGTTTTAATTCTTCCAAATTATCGTTGGTACCACCGAACAAAAAGGAATAATTGGCAAAGGAGGTTTCCTTGGCCATTGAGAATTTTTCCTCCAGTTTGGCAATCGTCGTAGTTTGCGGAACTGTATTGGGTTGTTCCATATAGGTAGTAATACCACCAGCAACTGCGGCCCTGCTTTCTGTGGCTATATTTCCTTTATGTGTAAGGCCAGGCTCCCTAAAATGTACTTGATCATCAATTATACCCGGTAAAACATATTTTCCTTCTAGGTCGATGACCGTTGCATCCTTGTCCGAAATATCGTTGGAAATGCGCAAAATATAATCCCCTTCCAGAAGAAGATCCAATTCCTTAATTGTCCCTTCGTTTACAACCTTGCCATTTTTTAATAGCGTTTTGTTCATGGTTAAAATTTATTTTTTTGAAAAAGACTACGAAGTTTCATCACAAAGACCCCCCAGATTGCTTCGCTGATAATAGAAGAACTCATCTTGGATTTTCCTTTTACCCTATCCTTAAAGATAATGGAAACCTCCTCTATTTTATAATTTTTGAGATATGCCCTAAACTTCATCTCAATCTGAAATGCATACCCAACAAAACGAACGGAATCCAGCTCGATACTCTCAAGGACATGTCTCCTGTAACAGACAAAACCTGCCGTTGGATCATGGACTCTCATCCCGGTTATCATTTTAACATAAAAGGACGCCCCATAGGACAACAAAACCCTGTACAGGGGCCAGTTGACTACGTTCACTCCCTTTTTGTATCTAGAACCGACCGATACATCTGCCCCTTTCTCACAGGCTTTTAGCAACCTTAATAAATCAGTTGGATTATGGGAAAAATCTGCATCCATCTCAAAAATATAATCATACTTTCTGGCAATGGCCCATTTAAACCCATGGATGTAAGCCGTGCCCAAACCCGATTTTTCTTCCCTGACCTCTAAAAAAAGACTACCCCCAAACTGTTTCTGTAATTCCCTTACGCGATTCGCGGTGCCATCTGGAGAGTTATCGTCTACAACAAGTACATGGAATTTTTTTGGCAACTGAAAAACAGCATTGATTATCGCATCAATATTTTCAATTTCGTTGAAAGTAGGAATGATTACAACACTATTGGACATCTATTTGGCTATATAATCACAAAAGTAATATTTTAATAATGGTGAAAAAACGGCGTGGTACCTTTAATCTCGATTTAAAAAAAGGAAAACAACCAGAAGTTTGTAATTTTACACCTTTAACGACTGCGAATGTTCGAAAAAACCCCAAAGCAATTTTATTATTTCCTTGCTGCTTTTTTTGTTCTGAATTTAGTGCAATCCTCTTTCACGGAGTTAATATTCGATGAAGCTTACTATTGGTACTATAGTCAAAATATGGCCTGGGGGTACTTTGACCATCCTCCCATGGTTGCCCTGCTCATAAAAATAAGCGGTCTTATTTTTAATGGTGAACTTGGGGTTCGCTTTATGAGTTGCGTAATTTCTACGGTCAACCTTGTTTTACTCTGGTTACTTATAGATAAACCAGAAAAGAATGGATACATACCGCATTTTTTTCTCTTGGTATTTTCAATGACCCTATTAAATGCGTACGGATTCTTTACACTTCCAGACACCCCCTTGCTGTTCTTTACCTCCTGCTTTCTATTGTCTTATAAACACTTTTTAAAGGCCGAAAAAATTACTACGGCAATTGTATTGGGAATTTGTATGGCTGCACTGATGTACAGTAAATACCATGCCGTACTTGTTATTTTGTTTGTGTTGCTTTCCAACTTAAAATTGGTTAAGAATAGGTATGCATGGTTGTCAGTCTTAGTGGCGTTAATCTGTTATGTACCTCATTTTTATTGGCTTTACGAGAACGATTTTGTGAGTATTAAATATCATTTATATGAACGCCCCAATGATGCCTATTCATTTGAAAAGTATACGTTGGGCTTTTTTGTGAATCTGATCGCCATATTTGGGCTTACCTTTCCTTTTATCTACTATGCCCTCTATAAAACCAAGAGCAAGGATTTATTTAATAAGGCTCTTTTATATCTGGTATATGGAGTTATTCTTTTCTTCTTTATTTCAAGTTTCAACAGGAGGGTGCAAACACAGTGGATTATAGTCATTTGCATACCTCTGGTCGTCATCGTCTATAACTATATGTTGGGGCATAAATCTGTGCTCAAATGGATTATCAGATTGGGAATCGTGAATGCCGTTCTAATTCTTTATCTAAGATTGGGACTTGTTCATCAACCCCTGCTTTTCAACTTTTATTATGAAAGTCACGGCAATAAAGTTTGGGTCAATGAAATCCACGAAGAGGTTGGCGACATACCCGTGGTTTTTGAAAACTCCTACCGAAATGCCCCTATGTATGAATTTTATTCTGGAGGGATACCTACATTTTCCCTAAATAATGTCATGTATAGGAAGAACCAATATTCCATAGATAACTCAGAAGAACGCGTTAGGGGTAAAAAAGTAGCTTACCTTTCCAAGTATATAAATGATAATACATTTTCCTATACCAAACCAGATGGATGGGTGTACAAGGGCAAATACATTCCGGAATTTAATTCCTATAGAAAGCTGGAATGTATACTTGAAGAGGAAAGTGTATCATTGGGCAGTTCAGGGTATCATCTTAAAATAGTAAACCCGTATGATGTTGATATTGAACTATCAAAACTTAAATTTTCAATAGCCTATTTGAGTCCCTATAAAAATACCTTAAGTTTGAAACCGGTGACACCAACGCCCTTGGAAAAGGGCATGGAAATTTTATCCAAAAAAGATACGACCGATTTTTCCTTGGAGATTCCTGATTATAATCAGGAAAAAGTAGGCTACATTAGGGTGGTAATTTCGGAAAATGGGCTTTATCCCGGTCTTAATGGAAAACCAATACCAGTTCATTAATGGAGCCGATTACTAGGATTACTCAAAATATAGATTGGATTACATTAGTGCTATTGGTAAGCCTGATATTGATGGTCATTGCCAAAAAGATTTTCTATACCCGCTTTTTAAATTTTATCATTTTACCTTTCAACAACAAGTACATTATTATGTACAATAAAAAGGAGAAGCTTTTCAATTGGTTTCATATACTGCTTACAGTTTTTCAAATAATAAACATTTCCCTCTTTTTATATTTGACATGGCGTGCTTATTCAAGTCCGGAAATAAAGGTTCCAAATGTGACTTTTTTTGTAATTCTCGGATTCATTTTTCTTTTTGTTTTGACCAAAATGTTCCTACAACTAGGAAATGGTTTTATATTTGGATCCTACGGTACCATTAACGAATTACTGTTTAAAAAAGCCTCGTATTTAAATTATAGCAGTATCGTTCTTTTTCTAGCCAATATACTTTTGAGTTTTGTATACATTAACTCAATGACAGTAGTTTTATCAGCGATTGTCCTTTTTATTATCATTAATATTATTGGCTGGGTTACAGTGGTTAGGATTCATCAAAAATTCATTAGTTCCTACTTTTTCTATTTTATTTTGTACCTTTGCGCACTCGAAATTGCACCCCTTATAATAATGGGAAGCTTTCTAAAATAGTGTGTCTTATGAAAGTAAAAACAATTTTGGTCTCTCAGCCTGAGCCTAAAATGGAAAACTCTCCCTATTCCAGGCTCATCGACAAAGAAAAGGTAAAGGTTGACTTTAGACCCTTTATCCATGTTGAAGGAGTAGATGCCAAAAGCGTACGTCAACAAAAAATTGATTTAAAGGATTTTACGGCAATTATACTTACAAGCCGAAACGCAGTAGACCATTTCTTTAGAATAGCGGAGGAGATGCGTTTCAAGGTGCCGGACACCATGAAATATTTTTGTCAATCAGAGGCTGTAGCATACTATCTTCAAAAGTATGTGGTGTATAGAAAAAGAAAAATCTATGTAGGAAAACGTTTGTTTTCCGATTTAGTTCCACTGATAAAAAAATATAAGGACGAAAAGTTTTTGCTACCTTCTTCCGACGTTTTAAAACCCGATGTTCCTGAAACCTTGAATGAGTTGGACATCAATTGGAAACGAGGAATTTTTTACAAGACGGTCATCAGTGATTTATCAGATTTAAGGGATGTTTACTATGACATTTTGGTCTTTTTTAGTCCATCAGGTATTGAGTCCCTACTACACAACTTCCCTGATTTTAAGCAAAATGATACTAGAATTGCGGTTTTTGGCAATTCTACCGTTGAGGCAGCTACCGGTGCCGGACTTAGAATTGACATTAAGGCTCCCACTCCGGAGACTCCGTCCATGACCATGGCGTTACAAAAATATATCACGAACGCGAACAAATAAATTGCGTTACATCAAATACCAAAAGGCCCTGCAGATTGCAGGGCCTTTTTAGTTTTATTTTCTTGTAACTTATAGATTAAAACGCATATCTCTGCGGACCTCCCCGTCTTATCTCCTCATTGGCATACTTTTCAAACTTTTTAAAATTTTCCCTAAAGGCGTTAGAAAGCTTAAAAGCGGTCGTATAATACTTCTCATCATCGTTCCAAGTTGCCCTTGGGCTCAGGACACTGGTAGGAACGCCTGGGCACTCTCTAGGTTGGGCCACTCCAAATACGGAGTGGATATGATAGGTATTGTATGAATAAAGACCCAAGTCTCCATTAAGCGCCGCCCTGATCATGGCACGAGTGTATTTAAGTTTCATTCGGGTACCAATCCCATAAGGACCGCCGGTCCAACCCGTATTGACCAACCATACATCTACACCGGCCTCTTTCATTTTTTTGCTTAACATCTCGGCATATTTCGTGGGATGCAATGGCATGAACGGCGCACCAAAACAGGCGGAAAAAGAAGGTTGAGGCTCCACCACGCCAGCCTCGGTTCCAGCAACCTTTGCCGTATACCCTGAAATGAAATGATAAGCGGCCTGACTGGGCGTTAGCTTGGAAATGGGAGGCAGCACCCCAAAAGCATCGGCTGTTAAAAAGAAAATATTCTTTACATTTTTCCCTATAGAGGGCTGTTGGATATTATCAATATGGTAAATGGGGTAGCTCACCCTTGTATTCTGTGTTATGGAGGTATCGGTAAAATCTACATTGCCATTTTCATCCAAGATTACATTTTCCAAAATGGCTCCCGGTTTAATGGCATTGTAAATCTCGGGTTCCTGTTCCTCGGAAAGATTGATGACCTTGGCATAGCATCCTCCCTCAAAATTAAAGACAGTGTTCCTACTGGTCCATCCATGTTCATCATCCCCTATCAATTTTCTCTCAGGATCCGTTGACAAGGTTGTTTTACCGGTTCCGGAAAGCCCAAAGAAAATGGCCGTATCCCCTTCTTCACCAACATTTGAAGAGCAATGCATGGGCAAAGTTTCCTTAAATACCGGTAAAATAAAATTCAGCGCTGAAAAGATTCCTTTTTTTATTTCACCTGTATATCCCGTACCTCCAATAAGAGCTACTTTCTCCGTAAAGTTTAAAATGGCAAAATTATGCTGTCTTGTGCCATCTTCCTCCGCAATTGCCCTAAATCCAGGTGCATTGATCACCGTCCATTCCGGAGTAAAATTTTCCAACTCTTCATCCGTGGGACGTAAAAACATATTATAGGCAAACATGTTGGACCAAGGATATTCATTTATGACCCTAATATTTAATTTATACTCAGGGTCTGCGCACGCATAGCTGTCCCTAACAAACAACTCTTTTTTATTCAAATAGGCAATAACCTTATTGTATAGCGCATTAAATTTTTCCTGTTCGAACGGAATATTTACGGGTCCCCACCAAACTCTATCCTTGGTAATATCATCCTTAACGATAAAACGATCCATAGGAGACCTACCCGTAAATTCGCCCGTATTGACTGCAAGTGTACCATTATTGGTTTCCACCCCCATTCCTAGGTCCAGGGTTGCCTTTTGTAGTTCCTCTGGTGTTTCCTGATAATGAAAATTATCATGAAGGATTCCGTAATTCTTTAGTGAGATTGTTCTTTGTTTGGAAGACGAACTTTGCATAATAGGTACTGTTTTAGTATTCAAAGCTATTAAATTTAGCGCTGAAGCCCTTGAAAATCAACAGGTATTCGTACTGTTTTCGGTAAGAAATATGAAATTCACGATAAACCAATAAAAATTCGATAAATAAACTATGGAATTTCCATTCTTTTGTACATTAAATGCACTAAATCAATTTAATAATTATCTATTTAGAAAATAATTAATGAATAACTGATAATTTCATAAATATAAAACGTAGGGATTTGCTGAAAAAAATTATTAAACCAATTCCTCAAAGTACCGTGAAATTTTCTCCTCCAATAAGATAGAGGCGTTTTCCATGTTGTATTCCAAGCTCTTTCCTGTATCGCGGATTTCAATAACATCAATAACTCCTTTAGAAGTAAGTTCATTTAATGGAACATCCAACATTCCACAGACGGCCAAAACTGGAATCTGGTATTTTTTTGCAAGTTCGACTACGCCCTCGATCAATTTTCCGCTCAGAGTTTGTGCATCTATCTTGCCTTCGCCCGTAATTAGGTAATCAAACTTCTCCTCGACCAAAACTTGTTTCACCCCGGATACTTCCAATATAAAATCTACGCCACTTAAAAATTCAGCATTCAAAAAAGCCTTTAGTCCAAATGCCGTACCCCCTGCAGCTCCAGATCCGGGAAGGTCTGAAAAATCCTTCCCCATACTACCAATCACAATTTCAGAAAGGTTTCTCAACCCCTGATCAAGTTCTTCAATCATACTTTTGTCCGCTCCCTTTTGCGCTGCATAAACATAAGCGGCCCCATTCTCACCAAATAAAGGATTCTTTACATCGTTCACGGCATAGAAACGAACCTCCGAAGTATCTACACCATGTACCGGTTTTACAATATCATGGATTTCACTTAAATGTTTACCAATAGGTTTTAGGGAAGCTCCATCCCTATCCAGAAAATCATATCCTAGCGCTTTGGCAATTCCAATTCCCCCATCATTGGTAGCACTTCCACCAAGCCCCACGTAAATAGATTTTGCCCCTCTTTTTAGAGCATCTTCAATATGTTGCCCTGTTCCATAGGTAGTGGTCAAACCGGCATTTCGTTCCTTGGGTTGAAGCAGTTCCATACCTGAGCTATTGGCCATTTCTATGTAGGCCGACTGGGTCTGCCCATCATACAGATACATAGAAGAAATTTTTCGTCCCAAAGGGTCTAATGTCTGCATCTTTACCTCGGAGCAATTTCTATATGTTTTGATGGCTTCCAAGAATCCATCCCCTCCATCCGAAGCTTTCACAAAATGAAAATGGGAATTCTCCGTGACCTTTTCAACACCCTTTTTTATGGCCTTATAAACTTCTTCGCTCGTTAAGGAGCCCTTAAACTTATCAGGTATGATTAGTAATCTCATTTTTTAAGATTTTGGGGGAATACATTAATGACAATATCCCACAATTCAGGCAGGACAAAATAGACGAAAAGGCTCAAAACTATGATGGACGTAATGTTCATAAAGAATCCCTTTTTCACCATATCTGGAATCCTTAAATATCCGGAACCAAATACAACAGCATTGGGCGGGGTGGCAACGGGCAACATAAATGCGCACGAGGCCGCAACTGCAGCACCCACCATTAAAACAAAGGGATGTACATCAATGGACAACGCCATGGGTGCCAAAACGGGCAACAACATAGCCGTTGTGGCCAAGTTTGAGGTAATTTCCGTTAAAAAATTTACTGCTGCTATCAGCACCAAAACCAGTAAGAATATGGGCAAACCGGATAGTGAAGCCATTTGTCCCCCTATCCAAACGGCCAGGCCACTTTCCTCAAAACCTTTGGCCAAGGCCATACCACCTCCAAACAATAATATAATTCCCCAAGGCATTTTTACTGCTTCCTCCCAATTGATAAGTTGTTCCCCTTTTTTCTTCGCTGGAATCAAAAAAAGCAGTACGGCGAAAAAAATAGCGATTATAGTATCATCAAGACCAGGTAAAAGCTTTTGCAACAAAAAGGAACGTGTAATCCAACAAAAAGCCGTTGCAGCGAAAACAATGGAAACCAACTTTTCCTCGTAGGAGATTTTTCCTAGGCTCCTTTTAAGTCTTTGTATTTCTGCCCTACCTCCAGGAAATTCTACCTGTTTAAAGGAAAATGCGTACCGAGTCAAATATTTCCAACAAATAAAAATCAGTACAATGGAAATGGGGAGTCCAAAAATAAACCATTGCATAAAGGTGATTTCATAACCGTAAGTATCCAAAACCACTCCTGCCAAAACCAAATTTGGGGGTGTGCCTATCAAGGTGGCCATACCCCCTATGGAGGCACTATAGGCAATGGCCAGCATAAGCGATTTTCCAAACAACAGGTTTTCGTCCTCTACAGTAGCCGGATTATCTTTTAATTGTTTAATTATGGCCAATCCGATAGGAAGCATCATCACGGAGGTCGCGGTATTGGAAATCCACATGGACAAAAAAGCTGTGGCTACCATAAAACCCAAAATAATTTTTCGGATATCGGCACCGATCAAATGAATTATGTTCAGGGCGATTCTTTTGTGCAGGTTCCATTTTTCAATGGCTATGGCGATGACGAACCCCCCCATGTACAGGAATACGTACTTATGCCCAAAAGACCCAGAAGTGGCAGAAAGGTCCAACCCCCCGGAGAGCGGAAAAAGCACAATTGGCAAAAGTGCCGTCACAGCAATGGGAATCGCCTCTGTTATCCACCAGATGGCAATCCATGCGGTTGATGCCAAGACAGCGTTTGCTTCTTTTGACAATCCTTCTGGATGAAAAAAAAGAAGAATCAATACAAAGGAAAGAGGCCCTAATATAAGTCCCAATAGTTTTGCCTTATTCATACCTTACAAGGAGTTTAATTTAATTTGGACCTATACAATTGATATCCTAGATATCCCCACGCCGCAAGCAACAACGAACCACCAATAGGGGTAATAAACCCGATTGACTTAAAGTCAAAGGTGGTGATACTGTTCAAGGCCAAAAAATAAATAGAAAAAGAAAAAAAGACCACTCCGGTCAGAACCAATCTATAAACAATTCGTTGTGTCCTTTCTGAGATACCCGGTAAGATTCCTAAAATAAACAGGAAAAAAGCATGGTACATTTGGTAACGAACACCCGTTTCAAAAGTGCTCACAGCATCAGGTTCTACCAATTTCTCCAATCCATGTGCTCCGAAAGCACCTAAGGCAACCGCCAAAAAACCAAGAACGGAAGCGGTAATCATAATTCTTTTCCTCATATGCTCTTATATCAAAATAAATTCATTTTTAATTTCAATTTACACATTTGTTTTACAATCATTCAAAGTTGATTTTATAACTTTATCGATATATATTTTTATATATATAACATATTGATACTTTAGTAAACTGAATTTAAACCAAAAGTAACTAATAAGCATGGTGCGCAAAATTTTGATTGTCGGGGCAGGAAAATCCACTTCTTTTTTGCTGGATTATTTATTGGAAAAATCAGAAACTGAAAATATAAAGATTACCATTGGCGACCTGGATACCTCTGCCATTTCTGAAAACATCAAGTCGCACCTCAATTGTTCCGTAATTGCTTTGGACATCTTTAAGGACAATGAAAGGATATCCGCCATACAAGAAGCGGATTTGGTCATTTCCATGCTACCCGCCAGATTCCACATCAAAATTGCAGAAGATTGCCTTACCTATAAAAAACACTTGGTAACCGCATCATACATAAGTCCGGAACTCAATAAATTAAATGAAAAAGTTAAAGAAAGCGGTTTGGTATTTATGAACGAAATTGGTCTGGACCCTGGCATTGACCACATGAGCGCCATGCAGGTAATTGACCGTATACGAGAACAAGGGGGTAAAATTTTGTTGTTCGAATCCTTCTGCGGTGGACTGGTAGCGCCAGAGTACGATAACAATCTATGGAATTACAAATTCACCTGGAACCCTCGTAATGTAGTACTTGCGGGACAGGGTGGTACGGCCAAGTTCATTCAAGAGGGCACATATAAATATATTCCATATCACAAACTGTTTCGTAGGACCGAATTTTTTGAGGTGGAGGGTTACGGTAAATTTGAAGGATACGCTAATAGGGATTCTTTAAATTACAGGGAAGCCTATAGTCTACAGGATGCCTTGACCATCTACAGGGGAACCATGAGGCGTGTGGGTTTTTCAAAGGCTTGGAATATTTTTGTCCAATTGGGAGCTACGGATGACACCTATACCATTGAAAGTTCAGAAGATATGACCTATAGAGAATTCATAAATCTCTTTCTTCCCTACTCTCCAACAGACTCCGTGGAACTGAAATTAAGACACTATTTAAAAATAGACCAGGACGATAGTACATGGGAAAAACTCGTGGAACTCAACCTTTTCGATAATTCGAAAAAAATTGGAATTCCCAATGCCACTCCGGCTCAAGCACTCCAAAAAATATTGGAAGACCAATGGACCTTGAAGGATAAGGAAAAGGATATGATCGTGATGTACCATAAGTTTGGTTATGAGCTCAAGGGCGAAAAAAAACAAATCGACTCCAAACTGGTGGTTATTGGTGAGGACCGTGTCCATACGGCCATGGCAAAGACCGTAGGTTTACCCGTTGCAATAGCCGCATTAAAGATTTTAAACGGGAAAATCACTACACCTGGGGTCCAAATTCCTATTGCCAAAGAAGTCTACGAACCCATTCTAAAAGAACTTGAAACCTTGGGCGTCAATTTTAAGGAATACGAAGTCCCTTATTTGGGATATAACCCTGATTCCGTAGCAAGTTAATCACATATTCAAGGTATTTATGTAATTTTGATTTCAATTTGAAATCGTATTCATGAAGTCGGATAATAAAATTGCCAAGATAGACGGTATTGACAAAAAAATACTAAGGTTTTTGATGGAGGATGCTAGAAAACCGGTACTGGAAATTGCCCGAAGCATCGGTATTTCCGGGGCGGCCATACACCAAAGGTTACGTAAGCTGGAAGCTTCGGGACTTTTAGCCGGTTCCAAGTTCATTATCAACCCCAGGGCCATGGGCTATACTACTATGGCGTATATCGGTATTTATCTGGACAAGGCCATGAGCAATCCGGCCGCGGTGAAACAATTGGAAAAAATTCCAGAAGTATTGGAATGTCACTACACTACAGGGAATTGGTCGATTCTAATTAAAATTCTCTGCAAGGACAACGAACATTTGATGCATGTGCTCAACAAGGAAATCCAACAAATTGAGGGAGTTTCCAGAACAGAAACCTTTATTTCATTGGCCCAACAAATAGACAGACAGATAACCATATAAAAAAAGGCCATCCCGTTTTGGGAAGGCCTTTTTAAACTTTCATATTATCGGTTAATCGCGTCCACCAAAAACCTGAAGTCCCCAATAGACCAATGTAGCCAAAGAACCGATAGCAGCTACCAAATAGGTTCTGGCCGCCCATTTCAAAGCATCTTCAGAGCCTTTGTATTCGGACGGTGTAAGCATATTTTTGTTCTTTAACCAGGCCAAGGCACGATTACTGGCGTCATATTCAACAGGTAGGGTAATGAAGCTAAACAGCGTCGCCATTCCCATCATGATCAAACCAGCTACGGCCACCCAATATCCAAATCCTACACCTGCTGCAGCCCCTAGCATCAATCCTCCAAAAACGACCCATGTAGACATTCCTGATGTTACACTGACTACGGGAACCAATTTAGATCGCATGGTCAACCACTCATAGGCCTGAGCATGTTGCACGGCATGACCACATTCATGGGCCGCCACTGCAGCGGCAGCAGCGTTGCGTTGACTGTACACGCCTTCACTCAGATTTACGGTTTTATTCTTAGGGTTGTAATGGTCGCTCAACATTCCAGGAGTGGAAACCACTTTTACATCACGGATGCCATGGTCCGCCAACATTTTTTCGGCAATCTCGGCCCCGCTCATGCCATTTTGTAAATGTACCTTGGAGTAATGCTTAAATTTACTTTTTAAGCGGCTGCTAACTAGCCAACTGACCAAAGCAATGGCACCGATTAATATATAATATCCCATCATAACGTTTCAATTTTTAGTTTCAATAAATATACATAAGATTCCTATTGAATGCGGAATCATCTATTGAAAAGCAAAAACCCCGCCAAACCCAATAAATGATATTATTGCGCCTGATGGGGCTTTTTTAAACTGACATTTTGTACCGTTATGCGAAAACTTCCTTCCAGCCAAAGGCCTCAATAATTTCCTCGTAAACCACTTTGCCGGAAACAATATTCAAGCCTTTGTTAAGGGAAGCATCCCTTTTACAAGCCTCTTCCCAACCCAAATTGGCCAATTTTAAAGCGTAGGGCAAGGTAACATTCGTCAAGGCCATGGTAGAAGTATAAGGCACGGCCCCGGGCATGTTTGCGACGGAATAATGAACCACGTCGTCAATAATGTAAATGGGATCTTCGTGTGTGGTAGGCCTTGTAGTTTCAACGCATCCGCCCTGATCAACTGCCACATCCACGATTACGGTCCCGGGTCGCATTTCTTTCAACATATCCCTTGTAATCAAGTTAGGAGCCTTGGCACCCTTTAGCAATACACCTCCAATTATTAAATCGTGGGTCTTGATATGTTTTCTGATATTGAATTCGTTAGAAAATTCGGTTACCACATGGGGTGGCATTACGTCGTTCACATAGCGTAAACGCTTCATGTTGATATCCAAAATGGTTACGTGCGCTCCCAAACCAGCTGCCATTTTAGCAGCTTGTATACCAACAACTCCTGCTCCTAATACCAATACCTTCCCTGGCGCCACACCTGGCACACCTCCTAAAAGTACACCTCGGCCTTTGACAGGCTTTTCCAAATATTTTGCTCCTTGCTGAATGGCCATTCTTCCCGCAACTTCAGACATTGGGGTGAGTAACGGCAAGGTACCCTCTTCATCCTCAACGGTTTCATAGGCGATGCAAATGGCCTTTTGTTTGATCATGGCTTTGGTCAACGCTTCGCTGGAAGCAAAGTGAAAATAGGTAAACAGGATTTGTCCTTCCTGTATGAGGTCGTATTCTTCTTCTATAGGTTCCTTGACCTTTACAATCATCTCGCTCATGGCGTATACCTGTCCAATGGTATCCAGAATAACCGCACCGGCCTGTTGATAATCCTTATTGAAAAAACCGCTACCTTCCCCTGCTTCGGACTGTACATACACTGTATGGTTGTTCTTTACCAATTCAAAAACTCCGGCCGGTGTCATACCAACCCTGCTTTCGTTGTTCTTAATCTCCTTTGGAATACCCACTATCATAATGGTCAATTTTTAAATTACGGGGTAAAGGTGCGATAATTTTAATTTTTAAGGAATAAATATTCGATAAAAGGAGGGGTTAATTCAATTAAAGTCTATTTTTTGACAACATACCCCATTAAATTTAGGGGGGTATGTTTAAAATAATTTGTTTTTAAAACAAAATACCCTCCAAATTCAATAGAAAGATTGAAGAAGGAGAGTATGATATTAAAAAATCTACTGCGGCCCATTTCAATTATAACATACTGCCTCCTCGAGCACAATAGAGAGGTAACCCGATTTTTCCAATATAAAATTAGGTCTCGAATTGAAGTTTATCTAGGGCGTAGTCGAAAGACTCGACCTAACAAAAACTAATATACTTCGCTCTACTTAAAAGCGCGCTACCCTACGATGTTCACAATTTTACCAGGGACCACAATGACCTTTTTGGGCGTTCTTCCCTGTAATTGTTGTTGGGTTTTTTCATGGGCCATCACGGCAGCTTCAATTTCCTCCTTGGTCATCTCCATAGGCAGTTCCATTGTAAACCGCATTTTACCATTAAAGGAAATAGGATACTCCTTGCTGCTTTCTATCAGGTACTTTTCCTCAAATTTTGGGAAAGGAGCTGTAGCAATGGATGTAGTATGTCCCAATTTCTCCCAAAGCTCCTCCGCAATATGGGGAGCATATGGAGAAACCAAAATAGCCAAAGGTTCCAAAATTGCCCTGCTATTGCATTTTTGCGCGGAAAGTTCGTTGACACAAATCATAAAGGTTGATACCGAAGTATTAAAACTGAAGTTTTCGATATCCTCCTCTACTTTTTTTATGGTCTTGTGTAGGGTCTTGAAAGCCTCCCCCGACCCCTCCGAAGGAGGGGTGTCCGACACGAAGAATTCTCCATTAGGACCGGAGTGATAAAGCCTCCAAAGTTTTTTCAAGAAAGAATGTACCCCAGTAATCCCTGCCGTATTCCAAGGCTTGGATTGCTCCAGGGGCCCTAGGAACATTTCGTACAACCTTAGACTGTCCGCTCCATATTCTTCACAAATGGCATCAGGGTTGACCACGTTGTATTTGGATTTGGACATTTTTTCGACTTCACGACCGACAATATAATTTCCTTCTTCATAAAAAACTGAATTGTCGAACTCCTCTCTCCAATTGAGAAAACCTTCTTTGTTAAGCTCTTCAGAAGCATTTACCAGAGAAACATCTACATGAAGGGCTATTGGAGTTAATTCAAAAACATTCTGTGATACATTTTTATCTATACCATTAATACTTTTATAATCAGAAAATTTCTGTTCAATCCAGTTTTCAAATTCTATATAATCTTTCGTTTGTTCGACAATTTCAAACTTCTCTTTAGACAAAATCAATAGAAAATCAGGTTGAACCGGATAGGCTCTGGTTTTGTCTTCCTTCTCCAAATCTTGAGGTGTGTTGTAATGGCTAAATGAAACCCAAAAACCATATACAAAAGCACTCGTCCCGGTAATCATTCCCTGATTGATCAACTTTTTGGCAAACTCGTCCTTGGGGACCAATCCTTTATCGAACATAAACTTTTGCCAAAAACGGGAATACAACAAATGCCCCGTAGCATGTTCGCTACCGCCAATATATAGATCCACATCCTGCCAATAGTTAATGGCCTCCTGGGAAAAAATTTCCTCATCGTTATGCGAGTCCATATAGCGATTGAAATACTGGGAACTTCCGGCCCAACCCGGCATGGTGTTCAATTCTAATGGAAATACATTCTTATGATCAATACGTTCATTATTCACTACTTCCGCCTTGAGGCTATCCCAGGCCCATTCCGTAGCATTGCCCAAAGGAGGTTCCCCTGTTTCTGTTGGGAGGTACTTTTCCACTTCGGGTAAGGTAATGGGTAAATACTGCTCTTCAATCATCTGAGGCATACCATCCGCATCATAATAGACCGGGAAGGGTTCGCCCCAATACCGTTGTCTGCTAAAAACCGCATCGCGCAAACGATAATTCACCTTTCCTTTTCCCTGTCCTATTTTTTCAAGTTCAAAAATGGCGTGTTTTACCGCTTTTTTGTAGGGAAGCCCGTTCAAGAAATCGGAATTGGCGATTACGGTATTATCCTTATCGGCAAAAGCTTCCTCTGAAATATCCACCCCTTTGAATATATTGGGAATAGGAATATCAAAATGTTTCGCAAAATCATAATCCCGCTGATCACCACAGGGAACGGACATCACAGCGCCAGTTCCATAACCCGCCAACACATAATCCCCAATCCAAATGGGCACCCGCTCTTTGGTGAAGGGATGCTCAGCATAGGCGCCCGTAAAGGCACCTGTGATGGTCTTAACATCCGCCATGCGATCTCGTTCAGAACGTTTCGCCGTAGCCTCGATGTAGGCCTCAACCTCATCCTTTTGTTCAGGGGTCGTGATTTTGGACACCAGTTCATGCTCCGGTGCCAAAGTCATAAAAGAAACTCCGAAAATGGTATCGGGCCGGGTAGTGAAGACCTCTATTTCGTATGGGTGATTGAGCGGAGTCGAAATCACATTTTCGTCACTTCGGCTACGCTCAGTGACCGTATTGTTCAAAACTTTGAAAGTGACAGAAGCTCCTTCAGAACGCCCAATCCAATTGGTCTGGGAGTCTTTAAGTGGTTGCGGCCAATCGATTTTATCCAGCCCGTCCAACAAACGTTGGGCGTAGGCCGTTATCCGCATACTCCACTGGGTCATTTTCTTCCGAATCACAGGATGGCCACCACGCTCTGAAACCCCGTTTACAATTTCATCATTGGCCAAAACCGTACCCAAGGCAGGGCACCAGTTGACTTCGGTATCAGCTAAATACGTAAGTCGATATTTTAAAAGTAAGGCCTGTTTTTCCTTGGAGGAAAATGCATTCCATGTTTCCGCAGTAAAATCAGGAGTATCGTCATCACATATCGCATTCACCGTGGTATTTCCTTCTTTTTCAAAAATCTGGATCAAACTTTCTATGTCTTCTGCCTTATCTGTATCAATATTATACCAGGAATTGAACAATTGAATAAAAATCCATTGGGTCCATTTATAATAACTGGGGTCCGAAGTACGTACTTCCCGGCTCCAATCAAAGGAAAAGCCAATTTTGTCAAGTTGCCTCCTGTAACCTTTAATTATATTGTCTCTATAACCGTTATCATTAATAGACACCTTTTTTGATTTGTCTATTAATGCTACTTCTTTAATGCTTCCATCCTCATTTACGTACTTCGATAGAATATTTCCTTTCGTATCTAAACACCCTTCAATATTAATTTCTGTGGTATTTCTTGGATGCTGCCCTGTTTGGATTGCGTATTGCTCCGCCGGCAATCCAAATGAATCATAGCCTTGCGGATGCAACACATTAAATCCTTTATGTCTTTTATAGCGCGCATAGATATCACTGGCAATATATCCTAGCGGATGCCCCACGTGTAACCCCGCTCCAGAGGGATAAGGGAACATATCCAAGACATAGAATTTTTCCTTTTCGGAATCATTTTCTGCCTTAAAAGTTTGGTTTTCCGCCCAATATTTTTGCCACTTGGCCTCAATTTCGTTGAAATTGTAATTCATCATCACAGTACTAAAAGTTTGACCGGTACGGGTTGCACTTACTAAAAGTCGCCACTCTAGGCCAGAATTTCGTTAGGGCACAAAAATAGGCCTATTCGATGAAAGTTGAAAAGATAATGACGAATTACAACCTTGATTCTGTACCGCTAAAAAATGGACGCTTTCTATACCAAAACCGTATCTTTATTCCTGTGAATACAGCAAGTCCCAAATACTTACTTTGTTTTCTCCTGTTCCTTGCATTGACCTGCATAGAAGCTAAGGCACAACTGGGGTTTTGTACTGGGAGTTCCGGAGACCCTATTTTCACGGAGGACTTTGGGTTTGGTACCACTGATGGCCCTGAACTTCTGCCCGGCACCACGACCTATAATTTCACCACGGGAACTCCCAATGACGGGGACTATACCATTTCTAGCACTACCAATTATTTTGATTGGCAAAACGTGGAAGACCATACGCCAGGCGACACTAATGGAAAGGCCTTTATCGTTAATGCCAGTTTTACGGCCGGGGAGTTTTATCAAAGAGAGGTGGTAGGCCTTTGCGAAAATACCACCTATGAGTTTTCATCTTGGTTGGTAAATTTACAGCCCCAAGGAGGGTGTGAGGGAAATAGTATCCCTGTAAACGTACGGTTTCAGATATGGGATGAGACGGACACAAATCTTCTGGCTCAGGGCGATACGGGCAACATACCGGACAGAGCGTCCGCTACCTGGGAGCAATATGCCCTTGTATTTCAAACACTTCCGGGACAGACTTCCGTCATCCTTAAAATGCGAAACAACAGTAATGGCGGCTGCGGTAACGATTTGGCCATTGACGACATCGTCTTTAAATCTTGCGGCGATTCCGTCACGGTCAATACAGGCTTGGGCGAGGATAACCTAATTAGCTGCGAAAATCAAGGATCGGTTTCTGCGACTTTGGTGGCCAATCCAGACAATTCCATATTCTCGACCCATGCTTACCAATGGCAACAAAGTACGGATAACCAAAATTGGACGGATATTGCTGGTGAAACGTCCAACACCTACATTACCCCATCAATTAACACTACCCGTTTTTATCGTGTAAAGGTTGCAGAGGATCCCATAAATGTGTCCAACGACCTGTGCAATGTTCTATCCGATGTATTTGAAATCAAAATTGTAGCTGTTCCTCCTCCACCTATTAGCAATGGGGATGTTACCGTTTGCGAAAATGAAACCGCCATGTTATCCGTTCAGAGTCCGGATACATACACGGTAAATTGGTACGACGCCCCGTCTGGCGGAAACCTTCTTTTGGAAAACAGTTCTACGTTCTCCCCAACGATTGCGGGAACCTACTATGTAGAAACCAACTCCACCGAAATTACATGCCCATCCAACTCCAGAACGGCAATTACCTTGACCTTTAATCCGTTACCACAGGTCTTTGACAGCAACCAATCTTTTTGTGAAGGTGACATGGCCTTATTATCGGCAGAAATCGACAATGTAAGCTATGCCTGGAGTACCGGAGAAACCACCAAGGAAATTACCGTAAATACGCCTGGGGAGTATTCGGTAACCGTAACGGATATCAATGGCTGCTCCAACACCAGAACCATTCAATTGGAAAAGATAGATGTCCCCCAACTGGAAACCATTACTTCCGATGGACGTTCTATCAATATAAAAACCAAAAACCAAGGAGATTTTGAATACTCGTTGGATGGGATCAATTTTCAGGACAGTCCCATCTTGACGGACATAACCGGAGGACGATACACCATATCCATACGTGACAAAAATAACTGCGGTGTTATTACATCGGAATATATTCATGTGGTTGTTCCTAACTTTTTCACCCCCAATGGAGATACGTATAATGAGGTGCTACAACCCGAGGGCATAGAATTCTTTGATCAGGTAGAGTTTTCGATATTTGACAGATATGGAAAGTTATTGAAGTTCGCCAAGGGTGATAACGCTTCTTGGGATGGTAACTTTATAGGCTCGCCCATGCCAGAAGCCGATTATTGGTATCGTATTAAATTGGACACTTTGGTTCTAAAAGGACACTTTTCACTAAAGCGATGATAGTTATAGGTTTTATGATTCATTTTATCTGTTAGTTTTTATTTTAAAAATCGGTCAGATATAATTCCCTATTCAACTTCTAGTTGAGTATCACGATTTGTTATGGCTCATTTCATATTACTTTTCTATTTTTACATCACTATCGGTTACTATGAGCAAAGCATTTGAAAGATATCAAAGACGAAAATTGATTTCGTCCTATTTCTCGGTCGTATTAAGTATTGCCTTGGTACTATTTCTATTGGGTATTCTAGGGCTCTTGGTACTGAACACCAAAAAAATGGCCGATCGTTCCAAGGAACAGATTACCATATCTGTCTTCTTAAAGGAGAATGCCAAGGAAATAGAAGTGGAGCAATTGCAAAAGACCTTGGCCATGTCAGAATACACCAAATCCGCCACCTATGTTTCCAAGGAAGAGGCGGCCGCTCAACATAGTAAAGAAATTGGTGAGGATTTTGTGGACTATTTGGGTTACAATCCCCTAAAAAATTCCATTGATGTTAAATTGAACGCTGACTTTGTCACTTCAGAGAAGGTAGCGGAAATCGCCGCCACACTTGAAGAAAAAAGCTATGTGGACGAAGTGAGCTATGATCGTGTATTGGTTGGCATGGTAGCCAAAAGCGTAGAAAAAATAGGCTTTTGGATCTTGGTTGCCAGTGCCATTTTCACCGTAATTGCGGTATTGCTCATCAACAGTTCCATACGGCTTTCCATTTATTCCAAACGATTTATCATCAAGACCATGCAAATGGTAGGTGCCACCAAGAGTTTTATTCGCAAGCCATTTATCTGGCAGAACATAAAGTTGGGAATGTTGGGGGCCCTCATTGCTCTTATTGCCATAGCGGGGGTCATCTATTATGTAAACACCAATTTTCAAGATCTGGGACTTTTGGAAGACCCCTTGATACTCGTAATTCTTTTAGTAGGTGTTTTTCTTTTGGGGATGATTATTTCCTTGCTCAGCACATACTTTGCCACCCAACGTTTCTTAAATTTAAGAACAGACGAATTATATTATTAAATTTGCCCCATGAGCAAAAAGAACAAAGTTGAACAAAGCCCAAAACATGAATTTATTTTTCAAAAGAAAAATTACCTTTTCATGTTCATAGGATTGGCGTGTATGTCATTGGGCTTTATCTTGATGAGCGGCGGAGGTAGCGATGACCCTAATGTCTTTAACCCGGAAATCTTCAACTTTAGAAGGATACGGTTGGCACCTACCCTGGTTTTAATCGGACTGGGAATAGAGGTCTATGCCATTCTTTTGAATCCACATAAAAAGAAAGCATAATTTGGATATCATTGATGCAATTATTCTCGGAATAGTTCAAGGACTGACCGAGTTCCTACCCGTTTCCTCAAGCGGACATCTAGAATTGGGCAAGGCTATTTTGGGAGACAACTCCGTTCCCGAGGAAAGTTTGTTATTTACCGTGATTTTACATTTTGCTACCGCATTAAGTACCATTGTGGTCTTCAGAAAGGATATTTGGGAGATTATAAGGGGGCTATTCCAATTTAAATGGAACGAGGAAAGCCAATTCACTGTCAAGATCATCGTTTCCATGTTACCGGCCGTTTTTGTGGGCCTATTTTTTGAGAAGCAGTTGGAAGCCTTTTTTGGGGGGAATGTCATGTTCGTTGGTTTTATGTTGCTGATTACTGCGGTACTCTTATATTTTGCCGATAAAGCAAAGGATACGGGTAAAAAGGTAGGTTTTGGAAGTGCATTGATCATTGGTATCTCACAGGCC